>CAKTNN010000041.1 GCA_934589065.1 uncultured Oscillospiraceae bacterium | reverse complement strand
TAGTCCAGTTCCTCAAGCTGGGCGCTGGTCTCTCGGACGGGTGCATCCTTTGGCAATTTAATTTCACTATTCAGTATAATTACCAGTTGATTATTCTCCTCCGGTACGCTATACTGTCTTTGCGTTTTAGAGTTTTTCATAGCAGTTTAATTCTAACGCAAAAAACCACATCAGCCAAGCCCTTTCGGGATGGTCGATGTGGTTTTTTTCATGGGCGTATTTTGCAACAGGCCCGTGGCACGGCGAAGCCGTGACGGGGTGAGGAGAAACGCGCCCGGTAACTCCGGTAGTTGGAACAGGAGAAGATTCCCACGGCAGTGACATCGGTCACTGCCTCGGAATGACGGTAGGATTTGTCATTGCGAACCGGCACACACCGGTGTGGCAATCTTGCGCCTTTCCATTGTCATTGCGAACCGGTGCGCACACCGGTGTGGCAATCTTATGCCTTTTACAGCTTCACTCCGCCCAGGTATACGGTCTTTTCCTTGTAATCCCGGCTGCAAACCACAAAGTCGGCGATTTTTCCGGTTTCAATGGAGCCGACCTCCTGCTCCGCGCCGATGGCACAGGCGGGGTTGTAGGTTGCGGCCCGGATGGCGGTTTCCTCCGGGATGCCCCAGGAAATCACATTGGTGAGGCATGCCCACAGGTTGGTGGCAGAGCTGGCAATGGTGTCGTCTGCCAGCCGGGCAACGCCGCCCTTCAGCCAGCAGTCCAGGCCGCCCTGAATCACATGGGAGCCCTCCGGCAGACCGGCGCAGCGCCCGGAATCGGAAATCAGCACCATGCGCTCCGGCCCAAACAGGGAGAAGGCCAATCGTACAACGGCAGGGTGGACATGGATGCCGTCACAAATCAGCTCGGCCCGAACCTTTTGATTTTCCGCAGCAGCGGGAATCACTCCGGGATTCCGGTGGTGGATGCCGGGCATGGCATTGAAGGTGTGGGTCAGGTGGGTTGCACCGGCATCAAATACGGCCTTGGCGTGATCATAGTCGGAGTCCGTATGGGCAACGGATACGGTGGCGATCCGGCTTGCCTCCTTGGCAAATTCCACGGCACCGGGAAGTTCCGGGGCCACATCTACGATTTTTACAAGCCCGCCGCAGTCTTCCCACAGCTTCCGGAAGCCGGGATAGTCGGGATCTTTCAGATAGTCGGGGTTTTGTGCGCCCCGCTTTTTATAGGAGAAATAGGGGCCCTCCATGTGGATGCCCCGGAGTACGCTGCATCCCTTGGGGGCTTCCTTTTGCAGCTGCACCGCAGTGGCAAAGGCCTTGGCAAGCACCTCGTAGGGGAGCGTCATGGAAGCGGGGGCAAAGGAGGTAATGCCGCAGGAGGCATAAAAGGCTGCCATCTGTTTGAGACCTTCGTAGTCCCCGTCGGAAAAATCGTGGTCGGAAGCACCGTGGCTGTGCACTTCAATCAGGCCGGGAATCACGGTAGCGCCTTGCAGATCAATGGCGTCCTCCGGTACTTCTTCCGGAAGAATCGCCCCAAAGCGCCCGTCCTTCACTTCAAAAGCGCCTGTGCGGAACTGAAAATCCGAGCAATACAGCCGTGCATTTTTATAGAACATAGTGGTTTTCTCCTTTTGGTGGAATGAAATTATAGATTAATCAGGCAATTGCCCAAAAACACGAAACCAGATATCATCACAGACACCTCTGAAATGCTGATTAATATCTCTGTTTGAATAACGCAATACGGTAATCCCTTTGCTTTGAAGAAAGCGATCGCGTTCTGAATCGTATGCTTGTCCAGCACGGTCATAATGCTGTGAACCGTCGATTTCGATTACTATTTTTTTCTTAGCAATATAGAAATCAGCAATATAGCGGTCCAAAACCTTTTGCCGGTGGACGGTACAGGGGAAATTTTTTAAAAAGTCAAACCATAGATGACGCTCTTCCTTGGTCATACTTTTGCGCATATTTCGTGCATAATGAATGAGTTCCTGATGCTTGGCGGACATTACATCACCCCCGGAGTTGGGATAAAGTCCCTCTCCTGCTGGAGAGGGGTGTCACGGCGAAGCCGTGACGGGGTGAGGAGGGGACACGCGGGGATTTTCTGCCATGTTTAGGGAAACAAACCGGCTCCCCTCCACCACCCGTCACACCCTTTGGGTGTGCCACCCTCCGTAAGCCCGAGGAGGACAAGCGCTACCACGCTCCCCTTCGTCATTGCGAACCAGCGCGCACGCTGGTGTGGCAATCTTCCCTCGGTCAACCAGGGCAGTCCGTACACGGGGAAAAGTCTCTCCCCGTGTGGGGAGGGGTGTCACGGCGAAGCCGTGACGGAGTGAGGAGGGGACACGCGGGGATTTTCTGCCATGTTTAGGGAAACAAACCGGCTCCCCTCCACCACCCGTCACACCCTTTGGGTGTGCCACCCTCCGTAAGCCCGAGGAGGACAAGACTCGGTTTCGGCAGCTTTCACGGTTTAGCCGGGACGGTTCACGCCACGGGAGTAAGTCCCTCCCTGTAGGGAGGGCAAGGTGCTGCGCACAGGGGGACTCAACCTGTTACCTATTGTTACCAACTGCATTCCGTTGGGGACGGGGAGACAGGAAAATTGGGCTTTTTTTCAATACAATAGTATCACAAAGCACCGGGAAAAGCAATTCCGTTTTCTTAAGATTTGATAAAGACGCCTGCCGGGAGCAATGTATCGGAACTGTAATATTTTTTTGGAAAAATTAAGGAATAGTCGGGGACAAAAGGAAAAGCACCTCAATTTCCTGCAAAAATGTTACCATTAAAAACGGACGGAAACAGAAAGAAATGCAAAGTGTAATGAGACTGTAATTAATTTTGTAATTTTTTGTTATTTTCCTCTTGACGAATGAGAAAATAGAGTATATAATACAGCTACAAACGAAAGCACCCAGTGCCAACCACAAGCGGCGGGGACTTTCCAACCGCTGGTGGATACCGGCAAGAAATACTCTTATAGGAGGAAAAACGATTATGAAGAAATTTAGCAAAAAGCTGTTCTGCCTGATGCTGGTTGCCATCATGGTAGTCGCAGCAGTCCCCTTCGGCGCATTTGCTGAAGAGGCAGAAGAAGCTCCGCAGGCCGATACTTATACTGTGAATGTGACCGGTGCATTAACGGCTCACGGAACTACCACCGAAGCAATTGATGGAACCACCGCAACTGCTGATGCTCTTACCAAGGCAGGTATTGCCGGCATGGACATCCATGATACCCACACGGGTTCCGGCTATCTGGTGACCAAGGATGGCAAGAAGTACGATGCTGATACCAAGACCCTGACCATTGAAGTTAAGGCCGATGCCCACAACTATGTTACTACCGGCGTTACCTCTGCTACTCAGCACGAGCTGAAGTGCAATGTTGAGGGCTGCACTGCCGAAGCGAAGTGGGAAGACCACAGCGATGCAGAAAAGAAGAGCGAAACCGTCACCAAAGAGGCTACCTGCAAGGACAAAGGCGAAAAGCTGATCACCTACAACTGCGGCGCTTCCAAGACCGTAGAAATTCCCCAGACTACTGACCACAAGTTCGTTGACGGCGTGTGCAGCGTTTGCGGTGCCAAGCAGGAAGGCTATGTTCCTGAGTACAAGGTTATCGTCAGAAAGTCCGGTTCCGCTACCGAGTTCCTGGCTGATGGTGCAACGGTTAAGCTGACCGACGAGGAGCTGAATGCACTGGCTGGCTTCAGCGGTGCAAACACCCTGCTGGGCAAGGTTAAGGACGTCAACAGCGATTATACCTACTACTACAACAACCTGACCAATGCCAAGTTTGTAAGCCTGAGCATTGAGAAGGATACCAAGCGCATCCTGATCGATACCACCCTAGAGAAGGAGTCCGCTGCGGAGCAGAAGATCGAAGTAATCTTCGACAACGGCAGAACCACTTCCATCACCAAGGAAGTCGGTATCTGGTACTTTGCTACCAGCAAGCTGGGCTATGATGATACCTGGGGCACCGAGCAGGCTACCCTGCGCATCTATGATGCGAACGGCTACCGCGATGTGAAGTGGAAGAGCCAGGACAGCAACGCTTACATTAAGAAGACCGACTACAAGGTAGAGGTTAAGGGCATCAACAAGACTGTTACCATCTACTTCCTGAAGTCCTCCACCGCTAACCCCACTACCACCAATGCTTACGCTACCAAGTACTACGAAGCCAACACCAAGCTGGGCGAGCTGCCTGCTCTGCCCGCAGGCTACACTGCATGGTATGTTGATGGCAAGGAGCTGACTCCCGATACCGTTTACACCTGGGAGACCAAGTCCGTTTATGCTTACCCCGGCAACGGTGACGGCAACGGTCGTGTACACCTGTTCATCTACAACAAGAACAACGAGTTGCTGAAGAACGTGGATGTTACCGAGTCCGTTCAGGCGAACGGCCTGATTTCCAGAAACGCCCTGGTTTCCACCATCGAGTACCAGGTTGGCAAGAAGAACCTGACCCTGTCCGGTCTGTACACCGAGAGCGGCTGGGCTTACTACCTGAACAACAAGAACTCCACCGCTAAGGCTCAGGCCACTGTGGATGTGGGCAAGAACGGCGAGCGTCAGGGCACTCAGAACCTGTATGTGGTGCTGACCAATGTATCCGGCGGCTCCTCTGCCGATACCTCCAACCCCAAGACCGGTGATACCGCTATGATCGGCACCGCTACCATCGTGATGGTTCTGGCTGCCGCCGGCATGGGCACTGCGTTCTACATGAAGAAGAAGGAACTGTTCTAAGTTCTGATTCCGAAAACACCCAATCCCCTCCCAAAGGGGCGGTATTCATAAGACAGTTAACAGCCACAGCATACACTGCTGTGGCTGTTCTTGTATTCTGTCCCGTTATGTGATAATATGGAATCGGACAGACTGAAAAATCGGAGTTTTGGGTGATGAACTTGGCTCTCCCTTTGGGAGAGCTGTCGGCGCAGCCGACTGAGAGGGTAAAAATATGACCATACCAAAAGATAACAGCCAGCTGGAAAACGCCCGGCGGCTTCGCAGAGAAATGACTCCCCATGAGCGCAAACTCTGGTATCTTTTTCTGCGTAAATATCCGGTAAAGATTTATAAACAGCGAATCATTGGCAAATTTATTGTGGACTTTTACTGCGCTTCTGCAAAGCTGGTTATCGAAGTAGATGGCTCCCAGCATTATGAGCCTCAGGGTGTGGCGTATGACGCAGAACGCTCCGCATTTTTATCCGCGCTAGGCTTGGATGTTCTGCGATTTTCCAACCGGGATATCGACAGGGATTTTCGTGGTGTGTGCGAACAAATTGATTTTACCATTCAAAAGCGTCTGCAAGACCCTCTCAGTCACCTTCGGTGACAGCTCTCCCAGAGGGAGAGCCAAGGAGGCTGCCAGCAACTGCGCCATATCTCATAATGGAATAAGAAGCAGAGCGTATCAATATCGATACGCTCTGTTAACTGTCTTACGAACACCCCACGAACCGGGAGGGGATTTTTGGTATGAAGGAATGCAGAAATGAAGAAATGAAAATGGGGAGCCTGTGTGCCGGTTCGCAATGACGAAGGGGGGCGCGCGCTGGTTCGCAATGACACCTTTTCCGTCATTCCGAGGCAGTGACCGATGTCACTGCCGTGGGAATCTTCTCCCTCGCGCTGAAAAGAGGTGGTACATCGTCCGAGATTGCCACACCAGCGTGCGCGCTGGTTCGCAATGACAGGGAAAGAGTGTGCGCGCTGGTTCGCAATGACGAAGGGGGGCGTGCGCGCCGGTTCGCAATGACAGAGCGTTTTCTGACAGTCTCCTTTTCTTTGCCAATTTGTGGGGGAAAGAGAAGGAAAAAGATGGGCTTCCTGTCGAAAGACGCGCCGTAAGTACCGAAAAGACAAGAAGCCTATCGAATTGACAGGGCTCAAAGGCAAGAATTTTATGCAGAATATCTATTGCCAAGCGGCGCTGAATCCGCTATAATAAGCGGGATAATAGATAAGTATACCATAGCCATATTTGCTATCCGCAAAAGTTGACATAAAAGAGGGGTAAACCATGGAAGCATTGCTTAGTGTCCTGCAAAAGGTAACCAGTATGCAATGGTCAGATTATCTGGACATTGTGCTGGTGGCATATCTGATTTACCGCATCCTGCCGCTGATCCGTACACCCAGCACTATGCGGGTCGCGCGGGCCGTGGTGGTGGTGGTTGCCATTGCCGCGCTGACGGATGTGCTGCACCTATATACCATGAACTTTATCCTGAATCAGTTTTTGTCCATCGGACTGCTTGCCCTGGTTGTCCTCTTTCAGCCGGAGCTGCGCCGGATGCTGGACCATCTGGGGTCCGTGCGGCTGCGGGGGCTTTTGGGCCCGGTGCGGCCTGTTGCGGAAATGGACAATGTAATCAGCCAGACCGTTGCCGCCTGCGAGTGCATGAGCCGGGAAAAGGTGGGGGCGCTGATCGTCTTTACCCGGGAGGCGCGGCTGGACGACTATATCAAAACCGGTACCACCATCGACGGTCAGGTTTCCGAGCAGCTGATCCGCAATATTTTCTTCCCCAAGGCGGCGCTCCATGACGGCGCCATGGTCATCCGGGAGGGAAAAATCACCGCTGCCGGCTGCGTATTGCCCCTTTCCACCTCCGACCGCCTGGCGGCAGACCTGGGAACCCGGCACCGCGCCGGTGTGGGCATGAGCGAGAGCAGCGATGCTGTGGTGGTAATCGTTTCCGAAGAAACCGGCACGATTTCCGTGGCAGAGGGCGGAATGCTCAAGCGACACCTGGCCCCCCGGACGCTGGAAAAGCTATTGCGCAATGCACTGTGCCCGGAGGATGGAAACCCGGCGGATCAATCCCTGGGGGATTATCTGAAGCAGCGGTTCCGCAGCCGGGAAAAGGAGGATCAGGGCCATGAAGAATAAGATTTGTGCAGCGATTCTTTCTCTGCTATGCGCTTTCTGCCTGTGGCTGTATGTCATTTCTGCGGTAAGCCCCGGCTCTACGGATACCTATTATAATATCCCCATTGTGTGGGAGGGCGAATCGGTGCTGAATGAAAACGGCCTGATGGTCACCGCCGTGTCCTCCAATACCGTAAACCTGAAGCTATCCGGCAACCGGTCGGATCTCAGCCGGGTGAATTCCGGAAACATCACCATTAAAGCGGATCTTTCCAACATCCGGGAGCCCGGCAGCCAGATCCGCATTACCTACTCCACCCCCACCTTCCCCGGGGACGTTGCCAGCAATGCCTTTGTCATTGAGTCCAAAGACCCGGACAGCATCTATGTTACCGTTGTCCGCCGGGTCAGCAAAACCGTTCCGGTGGAGGTCGTTTGGAACGGCTCTCCTGCCGAGGGCTTTATGATCGACCGGGAGAACAAGACTCTCGATTATCCGGAGGTTACCGTCACCGGCCCGGAATCCGTGGTGGATACCATTGCCAAGGCAACCATCACGGTGGACCTGAGCGAGCGGCGGGAGTCCATCAGTGAGACTTACCACTACACTCTGTGCGATGAAAACGGCGATCCTGTGGATGCCAAGCTCATAACCACCGATGTGGAAGAGGTACGTCTGGATGTGGCAATCCGCAGAGTGAAGGATTTGCGGCTGACCTACAATCTGGTTGAAGGCGGCGGCGCTACCGCACACAATACCACAATTACCCTGAGCGCCGAAACCATCCGGGTATCCGGCAGCGAAACGGCGCTGGATAATATGGGTGATGTGCTCTCCATCGGCACCATCAACCTGGGGGATATTGCCAAGGATTCCGATTTGACCTTTGGTGTATCCCTGCCGGAGGGCGTGATTAATCTCACCGGTGTTACCGAGGTTACCGCACAGGTGCGCTTTAACGGCCTGTCAACCAGGGAGCTGACGGTGGAAAAAATCCAGAGCATCAATATTCCGGAAGGCCTGCGGGTAGACCTGATTACCGAAAAGCTGGTAGTTACCCTGCGGGGCCCCTCCAACGAGGTGGCGGCAATCACGCCCGACGATTTGACGGTTACCGTGGATTTCTCCGGCGCAGAGGTGGGAACCTCCACCTTCAAGGCAAGCGTTGCTTACGGGGAAAACTTCAGCCAGGTTGGCACATTGAAAACCGAGCCCATCAGCGCCAAAATCGAAAAGGCAAGGTAAGCCTTTGGGCTGCAGCCGGAAATTCGGAGAGAGCAAAATAAAAGCGGAAATATTACCCAGCGAAAAATGATTTCCGGGCACACAACCGGAAGAAAAGGGGATAATGACCATGGTGAAAAGCATGACCGGCTACGGTCGGGCAGTGGAAACGGTAAACGGACGAGAGTTTACCGTGGAAGTCCGCAGTGTCAATAACCGCTATCTTGACTGCACCGTAAAGCTGCCCAGGGCGGTTTCCTTTGGAGAGGATGCCGTAAAGCAGGCGGTGAAGGCCACCATTTCCAGAGGCAAGGTGGATGTATTTGTTACCGTGCGCAGCGAGGGGGCGCCTGATGTTACCGTGAGCCTGAATGAGCCCATGGTGGAGGGCTACCTCAATGCCATCCGTGCCCTTTGCGAAAAGAACGGGGTGGAAAATGATGTCAAGGCCTCCAGCCTGGTGGGGCTGCCGGATGTTTTCTGCCTGGACAAACCTCAGGTGGACGAAGACCAGCTGCAAAAGGATTTGATGCAGGTGGTGGAGAAGGCGCTGAAGGCATACGATGCCATGCGCACCACGGAGGGGGCAGCCCTGGAAAAGGATCTCCGCTCCAGAGGGCAGACCATTGCCAACCTGGTAGCGCAGGTGGAAGCCGGCTCCGGGCAGACCGTTGCGGACTACCGGATGCGCCTGGAAGAAAAAATCAAAGAGGTGCTCTCTTCTACCGCCATTGACGAGGCCAGAATCCTGACCGAGGCAGCCATTTTTGCCGACAAAATTGCCGTGGATGAGGAAACCGTCCGCCTGCGCAGCCATCTGAACCAGATGGATACCATGCTCACCACCGGCGGGGCCGTGGGCAGAAAGCTGGACTTCCTGCTGCAGGAGATGAACCGGGAGGCCAACACCATCGGCTCTAAGTGCTCCGATGTGCACCTTGCCAGAATCGTGGTGGAAATTAAGGCCGAGCTGGAAAAAATCCGGGAACAGACCCAGAATATTGAATAAGGAGCCCATCATGGTATTGGTGAATATCGGTTTCGGCAGTATGGTGGCGGCAGGACGGGTGCTCTCAATTCTGGCTCCGGACTCCGCTCCCATTAAGCGCATCATTCAGGAGGCAAAGGACCGGGGAATGCTCATTGACGCATCCTACGGTCGAAAAACCAAATCCGTCCTCCTGATGGATACAGACCATGTGATTTTATCCGCAGTTTCTCCGGAAACCATCGCTGCCCGGGTTATGGGCAAAGAAGAACCGCAGGAAATTGAGGGAGAAAGAGAGACAGGAGTATGGGAAAACTGATTGTAATTTCCGGCGCCTCCGGGGTTGGCAAAGGAACGGTGGTAAAGGAAATGATGGCGTGCCGCCAGGATCTTTTCTTCTCGGTGTCTGCCACCACCCGCCCTCCCAGACCCGGAGAGGTGGACGGAAAGGACTACTATTTCGTGACCCGGGAGCAGTTTCAGGAAATGATTGCCAAGGGCGAGCTCCTGGAATATGACGAGCACGCCAAGAATTACTATGGCACCCCCAGAGCCCAGATCGAGCAGAAGCGGGGCAAGGGCCATGTGCTATTGGATATCGAGCCCAATGGGGCAAAAAATGTAAAAAAGAACTATCCGGACGCGATGCTGGTGTTTATCATGCCCCCGTCCATCCAGGAATTGGAGCGCCGCCTTCGGGGCAGAAACGATACCCCGGAAGATCAGATTACCATCCGCATGGAGCGGGCAAAATGGGAAATGGAGCAAAACGTCTGGTACGACCATGTGGTGGTCAACGATGACGCAAAGCGCTGTGCTCAGGAAATTCTGACACTGATCGATCAATAGATTGTTCCGGAAAATCCCGGTGCGGTCTTGATATAAATTTGACAAAGAATAAGCGGAATTCCCAAAAGGGAAAAACGCAAAGCTATTTATGGAGGAATCAAAATGCTTTATCCACCTGTTGCAGATTTGCTGACCAAAGTTGAAAGCCGTTACCTGCTGGTCAATCTGGTTGCCCATCGGGCCCGTCAGATTGCCGCCGAGGCAGAAGAATTCCATGAGGAGCTGCCCGAAAAGCCTGTAACCATGGCAATTCAGGAGGTTGCTGAGGATAAGCTCAGCGCCACCGTAAAGGAAGAGTACAAGCGGTAAAATCCCCTCTGTCGGTGGGGAAACCGCGCCGAAAGAAAGGCGGGAAAAGGAGCATGATTGCAGGGATCGTGATTTCATCGGCGACTTACGCCATGGATAAGCCCTACTCCTACCGGGTTCCGGAAGGAATGCTCCTTGCTCCCGGTCAAAGGGTAACCGTTCCCTTCGGTCGAGGAAACATCCGCACCGAAGGGATTGTCCTTTCCTTAACGGAAGGAGACGAAACCAATTTAAAATGTGTGGAAAAGCCCCTGGAGGATGCTCCCTTACTGACGGAGTATCAGCTGCGCATGGCGGCATTCCTGCGGGAGCGATATTTCTGCACCTTCTATGATGCCGTCCGGGCGATCCTGCCCCCTAATTTTTGGTTTCAGGAAAAGCAGACCGTATCCTTAACCGAGGATACAGGCTGGAAAACCGCCGCCATCCGTAAGGAGGGCGCCCTTGCCATGCTGAAAGCCATTGAAGCTATGGGGGGAAAATGCAGTGCGTCCAGTCTTTCCGGCCCCTTCCCGGAGGAAGAGAAGCGGAAGGAAATCCTTTCCTACCTGGTTCGCAAAAAGTGGGTTCAGGCGGAGAAGGAATACCTGCAAAAGGGCGGCGAAAAAACCGAACGCATTGCCCTTTTGGCAGTGCCCGGGGAAGAAGCGATGGCCTTTGCCGCAACCCGGCCCAAAAGCGCCCTGGCTCAGAAACGGGTTCTGGAACTGATGGCTGGGGTGGGCAGCGCCAGCGTTAAGGATATCTGCTACTATACGGGAGCAGGCGTCGCAACCGTCAATCGGTTGGAAAAGCTGGGCTACCTGGAATTTCAGCAGCGGCAGGTTTTGCGTTGCAGAGAAATAAAGCCAGCCCAGGTGCAAAAGCCCCTGGTTCTCAATGAGGAACAAATGGCCTGCTTTGAAGGCCTGCAAGGGCAAATGGAGCGGGAAAATCCCGGGGTTGCGCTGCTGTACGGCGTAACCGGCTCCGGAAAGACCTCGGTGTATATCCGCCTGATTCAGGAAACTCTGGAAAAGGGCAGGGCAGCGGTACTGCTGGTGCCGGAAATTGCGCTGACGCCCCAGCTTTTGGGCCTGATGGCGGCGTGGTTTGGGGAGCGGGTTGCCGTGCTCCACTCCAGCTTGTCCAGCGGCGAGCGATTTGATCAATGGAAGCGGGTACGCAGTGGGGAGGCCGCCGTTGTGGTGGGAACCCGGTCGGCGGTTTTTGCACCCTGCCCCAATCTGGGCCTGATAATCCTGGATGAGGAGCAGGAGCATTCCTATAAATCAGAAAATGCCCCCCGATACTGTGCCAGGGAAACGGCAATCTGGCGGGGGGTAAAGGAAAAAGCGCTGGTGCTTTTGGGCTCTGCTACCCCCAGTGTGGAGACTATGTACCGGGCAAGGCAGGGGGAGTATTCCCTCTACCGCCTGACAAAGCGATTTAATGGGCAGCCGCTTCCGGAGGTGGAAGTGGTGGATATGCGCCAGGAGCTCAAGCTGGGCAATGCCTACAGCCTGAGTTACCCCCTGCGTCAGGCCATTCACGATACCTGCGCCGCCGAAAAGCAGACGATTCTGCTGCTGAACCGCCGCGGCAACAGTCGGGCCCTGGTGTGTGTGGATTGCCGGGAAGCCCCGGAGTGCCCCCGGTGCAGCAGCCGACTGACCTACCACAGCGCAAACGGGCGGCTGATGTGCCACTACTGCGGTTTTTCACAGCCGGTACCCAATCGCTGCCCCAAGTGCGGCGGGCCAATGAAGCCCATTGGCATTGGCACGCAAAAGGTGCAGCAGGAGCTGGCGGAGCTATTTCCGGATGTTTCCGTTGCCCGAATGGATGCCGATACCGTAAGCGCTGCCAACCCCCACGAGGCGATTCTGGATCGTTTCCGCCAGGGGCAGGAGCAGATCCTGCTGGGCACGCAGATGGTTGCCAAGGGGCTGGATCTTCCCAATGTGACCCTGGTGGGGGCGGTGGATGCCGACCTGAGCCTGTATACCGGTTCTTTCCGGGCAGGGGAGGATACCTTCCACATTCTTACCCAGGTGGTAGGCCGGGCGGGGCGAGGCCAGTTTGCCGGTCGGGCCGTGATACAGACCATGGTTCCGGGCCACGCGATTATCCGCTTGGCAGCCAGGCAGGATTACGACGGGTTTTACGATCTGGAAATCCAGCTGCGGCAGATGCAGCATTTTCCGCCCTTTGGGGACTGCGTGACCGTTGCGTTCCAGGGGGAGCAAGAGCACCAGGTGCTGCTGGGTGCAACCAAATTCCGGGATAGCCTGCTGGGAATGCTGGCGGAAAAGAGTTGGAATCTGGGAAAAATCACCTGCCTTGGCCCGGCACCCAGTCCGATTCCCAAGGTGAACTATCACTATCGCTATCGGCTGACCCTGGGCTGCAAGCTGACCCGGGAGGTTCGGGCGGCGCTGGCGTTTTTGCTGCGGTCTTTTGGAAAAGACAGTAAAATGCGGGGCGTTACCGCATTTATTGATATAAATGGTTTTGATTAAGGAGAAAGAATTATGGGACTTCGGAAAATCCTTACGGTGAAAGAGCCCTGCCTGCACAAGGTGTGCAGACCGGTGGATAAATTTGACGGAAAGCTGCACAAGCTGCTGGACGATATGAAGGAAACCCTGGAAGACGCCAACGGTGTGGGCCTGGCTGCCCCTCAGGTTGGCATTCTTCGCCGGGTGGTGGTTGTGGATACCGGTGAGGAAATTCTGGAGCTGGTGAATCCCGAGCTGCTGGAAACCAGCGGCGAGCAGGTGGGAGCAGAGGGCTGCCTGAGCGTGCCGGGAAAATACGGCCTGGTAAAGCGCCCCAACGTGGCAAAGGTTCGTGCCCAGGATCGGGACGGCAATTTCTTTGAAGTGGAGGGCGAGGAGCTGATCGCCCGGTGCTTCTGCCACGAAATTGACCATCTGGACGGGATTGTCTATACGGAGGTCATGGAACGCTTCCTGACGGAGGAAGAACTGAACGGGGAGGAATAAACCGTGAGAGTGGTATTTATGGGCACGCCGGATATCGCTGCCACCTGCCTGAAACGAATTCTGGCAGACGGATTTGAGGTAGTGGGCGTATACACCCAGCCCGACCGGCCCAAGGGGCGGGGCATGAAGCTGACGGCCTCCCCGGTTAAGGAAGTGGCGCTGGAGGCTGGAATCCCGGTATTTCAGCCGGAATCCTTCCGGGAAGACGAGACGGTGGAGGAGCTGAAGGCCCTGAAGCCGGATATCTGCGCCGTGGTGGCCTATGGGCGCATTTTACCCCAGAAGGTGCTGGATGTGCCGGGATTGGGGTGCATCAATATCCATGCAAGTTTGCTTCCCAAGTATCGGGGCTCTGCCCCCTACCAGTGGGCGGTGCTAAACGGAGAAAAGGAAACCGGCGTTACGGCAATGTATCTGTGCCGGGAGATGGATGCCGGAGACATGATCGACCGGGTGAAGACCCTCATCGGGGAGAATGAAACCGCCGGGGAGCTTCTGGATCGGCTGGCGGTACTGGGGGCGGAGCTCCTGAGCAAGACCCTGACCCGGTTCACCCAGGGAAAGGTTCCGGCTCAAAAACAGGACGAAAGCCAGGTCAGCTTTGCGCCTATGCTGGAAAAGACAATGTGTCCCATCGATTGGAGCAAAACCGCTCAGCAGGTGCATGACCATGTGCGGGGGCTGCAGCCCTGGCCCGTGGCGACCATGGAGCTGAACGGGATTCCCTTTAAGGTACACGAAACCCGGATTGTTTCCGGCTCCGGTGCGCCCGGGACAGTTTTGGGCCTGACCAAGACCGGCCTGGTGATTGCCTGCGGAGAGGGCGCAGTGGAAGTGCGGGTTTTGCAGGCCCAGGGCGGCAAACGGATGAACGCCCCGGATTACTTCCGGGGCCATCCCCTGAATGGCTAAGTGGGCGCCCGGGAAACGGCGCTTAACGCGCTGATTGCCTGCCGCAGAAACGGCGGCTGGTCAAATGGGGTCTTAAAAGAGACCATTCGCCGGGATAAGCTGGACACCCGGGATGCGGCCTTGGCAACCCGACTGTGCTACGGGGTACTGCAAAACCGGGGAAAGCTGGACTTTTATCTGAAGCAGCTGCTTCGGGGAAAACTCAAGGATTTGCACCCGGCGACAAGGGATGTGCTCCACCTGGGGCTTTACCAGCTGCTGGAAATGGACCGCATTCCGGACAGCGCTGCGGTGAATGAATCCGTCACCCTGGCAAAGAAATACGGCAAGCAGCCGGGGCTTGTCAACGGTGTGCTCCGCAATGCGGTGCGGAATCGGGAAAACCTGGTTCCTCCTACCTCTTATGCCGACCTATACAGTCACCCGGAGGAACTGATATCCCTTTTCAAAGCCAATGTGCCCAAGGGCAGCCTGGAGGGAATTTTGAGGGCGGACAATGCCGCTCCGGAAACCGTGGTGCAGGTCAACCTGACCCAAACTACCACCCAGGGCCTGATTGAGCGCCTGGCAAAGGAAGGGGTGGAAGCCCACCCCCACAGCTGGATGGAGGGCTGCCTGGTGCTGGGCGCTACCGGGAATCTGGAAAACCTGGAAGCCTTCCGGCAGGGGCTCTTTTACGTGCAGGATCCTGCTTCCCGGCTGGCTGTAAGGTGCGCGGAGCTGCCCGAAAACGGCGGCATCCGGCTGCTGGACTGCTGCAGCGCCCCCGGGGGCAAAAGTTTTGCCGCCGCGGTGGATATGGGCGGAAAAGGAGAGATCCTTTCCAGAGATATCCATCCCCACAAAATTGCGTTGATTGAAAACGGGGCAAAGCGTCTTGGCTTTGACTGCATCCAGGCGGAAACCCAGGATGCCTCTGTCTTCCGCCCGGAATGGGAGGAGACAATGGATGTGGTGCTGGCGGATGTGCCCTGCTCCGGCCTGGGGATTATCCGGAAAAAGCCGGATATCCGCTATCGGGATCTCCGGGAGACGGAAAGCCTGCCGGAGCTGCAGGGGGCGATTCTTGCCAACCAGGCCAGGTATGTAAAAAAAGGCGGAGTGCTGATGTACTCCACCTGTACCATATTAAAACGGGAAAACGAGCAGGTGGTGGCGGCTTTCCTGGAAACGCATCCGGATTTTATGGCAGAGCGACTGAACCTGCCGGAGGTTTTTCCCAAAAACGAAACCGGAATGCTGACGCTCTATCCCGGACAATATGATACCGACGGGTTCTTTATCTGTCGGCTGCGGAGGAAACCATGAATCTCAAAAACCAGACACTGCCGGAGCTGGCAGATACCATCAAAGAGCTTGGGCAGCCCGCCTTTCGGGCCAAACAAGTGTATAGCTGGCTCCACAAGGGCGTCAGGAGCTATGAGGAAATGACCAATCTCCCGAAGCCGCTGCGGGATTGCCTGGCAGAAAAATACCCCATTTGTTCCCCGCAGGTGGTGCGCAAGCAGGAATCCCAGCGGGACGGAACCGTTAAGTATCTTTGGCAGCTTTCCGATGGCAACTGTGTGGAGACGGTGCTCATGCGCTACCATTACGGCAACACCGTGTGCATTTCCACCGAGGTGGGCTGCCGTATGGGCTGCGCCTTCTGCGCCTCCACCCTGGGCGGCCTGGTTCGGCGGCTGGAGCCCTTTGAAATGCTGGATCAGGTGCTCTTTACCCAGGTGGATTCCGGGCTGCCCGTTTCCCACATCGTGCTTATGGGCATTGGAGAACCCCTGGATAACTTTGACAATGTGATGCGATTCCTGGAGCTGGTGAACAGCCCGGAGGGAATGAATATCTCCATGCGCCATATCAGCCTGTCTACCTGCGGCCTGGTGCCGAAAATTGACGAGCTGGCGAAGCGGAATTTGCAGCTGACCCTTTCTGTATCCCTTCATGCCCCCAACGATGGCATCCGGGATACCATCATGCCGGTGAACAAGCTGTACCCCAGCCAGGAACTGATTGATGCCTGCCGCCGGTACTATGCAGCGACCTCCCGGCGGATCTCCTTTGAGTATGCCATGATTGGCGGGGTCAACGATTCCAGGGAGAATGCAAAGGAGCTTTTAAGGCGGATGAAGGGGCTGCCCTGTCACTTCAATCTGATTCCTTTAAACCATGTGGAGGAAAGTCCTCTAAAGCCCAGCACCAAAGAGGCTGTGGCTCTGTTCCAGAAGACACTGGAGGATGGAGGAATCCCTGCCACGGTTCGCCGTACCCTTGGCGGCGATATCGATGCTTCCTGCGGACAGCTCCGCAGAAAGTATACCAAGGGTCAATAGAGAAAGGGGCATTGCCATGCAAAGCTGGGGCCTGACAGATGTCGGCTGCGTCCGCAAACAGAACCAGGACGCGTTTCATATTGAAAAACTGGATCGCCACAGCATCCTGTGCGTGGTGTGCGACGGCATGGGAGGCGCCAAGTCCGGCAACATTGCCTCCTCCCTTGCGGTGGATGTGTTTGTGCAGGAGGTCTGCCGGAATTGGACGCCCCAGACGGACTGGGATAAGTGCGATATGATTTTGCGCTCTGCCGTAAAACTGGCAAACTTTACGGTTTATGACCAGGCAAACCAGTTTGTGGATTTTTCCGGTATGGGCACAACCCTGGTGGCGGCGGTGATTCGGAAGAATCAGGCCTCTATCATTAATGTAGGGGACAGCCGCTGCTACGGCATTACAAACGGCAGCATCCGCCAGATCACCAAGGACCATTCCGTGGTGCAGATGATGGTGGACCGGGGAGAGTTGACGCCGGAAACGGCAAAAACCTTCCCGGGAAAGAACCTCATTACCCGGGCAGTGGGGACGGAGCCAACGATTCAGTGCGACCTTTACCGCCAGGATCTGGAAAAGGGAAGCTACCTGCTGCTGTGCTCAGACGGGTTGAGCAATATGCTGGACGATCAGGAAATCCTCTTTGAGGTCGTCCACGGAGTGAAGAAACAGAACTGTTGCAAGCGATTGCTGGATATTGCAAAAATGCGGGGTTCCCCCGATAATGTAACCAGCATTCTGGTGTCGATTTGACCGGTCGGGAAAGGAGCGGCAATATGAATCATTATATTGGACAGCTGCTGGATGACCGGTACGAGATTCTGGAGGTTATCGGCACCGGCGGCATGGCTGTGGTATATAAGGCGCTGGATCACCGGCTGAATCGGCTGGTCGCCATTAAAATATTAAAAGACGAATTTTCGGGAGATGATGAGTTCCGCCGCCGTTTCCGGGCGGAGGGCGAAGCGGTCGCAATGCTGAGCCATCCCAACATCGTCCAGGTTTATGACGTTTCCTCCTCGGATACGGCAAACTACCTGGTGATGGAGCTGATTGACGGCATCTCCCTGAAGCAATATATGGAAGT
>CAKTNN010000040.1 GCA_934589065.1 uncultured Oscillospiraceae bacterium | reverse complement strand
AACACAGAAGTTAAGCTCGTTTGCGCCGACAATACTTGCAGGGTGACTTGCCGGGAAGATAGGTAATGCCAACACAAGTAGAAACCGCTTCGCTTATGCGAGGCGGTTTTCTTTTACTTTTTTAGGTGACTGGGCATATCCCATACCTGCGGTTGCCACACCAGTGACGTCGGTCACCGGCTCGCAATGACATTGGTGGTGGCAACAGCCTGCGCGACCAAGCTCCCTACGTCATTGCTTTCCCAGCGCGCACGCTGGTGTGGTGACCGAAGGGAATGCCCTTGGGTGCAACCTTAATCCCGGTCGACCAGGGAGCCCGTATAAAGAAAAAGTTTCTCTACGAATGGAGAGAGGTGCTGCAATGACACTGGGGTGGCATAGGCTGCCTTACAATGACGAAGACCGCATGTGAGAATAAAATAGATTCTTTCGCCGAAATAGATGCCTGGTGCATCTATACAAATTTTACCAATGCGGTTGCTTTGCGCTAACTGATATTTGGTTAGCATCGACAAACTTCTAAAAACAGAGTTAAACCTAGTTGACAAGTGGGGGGATGGGGAGTATACTCATTGCAGTTAGCGAGAGCTAATATTTTTTGAGGCCAAAAGTTAGCTTTGACTAATATTAGGTTATCCCGTATGGAAAGAAGGGGAAGCTATGATGCCGCTTGTATTTGCACAGAATGACGAGGTGAATATCATCCGTCATGTGGGCGGAAGCCCGGAAGTGAAAAAGCATTTGGAAAACCTGGGCTTTGTGGTAGGGGGAAACGTGCAGGTTGTCAGCCGCTTGGGCGGAAATGTAATCGTCAACGTAAAAGAATCCCGGATTGCCATCAGTGAAGAAATGGCCCGTAAAATAATGGTTTAGGAGGAATTCAGAAATGAAAACTTTGCGAGAGGTACCCGTAGGCGAGAGCGCTACCGTGGTAAAGATTCACGGAGAAGGTGCTGTCCGCCGGAGAATCATGGATATGGGCATTACCAAGGGCATTCAGCTTACCGTGCGTAAGGTGGCCCCGCTGGGAGATCCCATTCAGCTGAATGTTCGGGGATATGAGCTCTCCATTCGGAAAGCGGATGCAGAAATGGTAGAAGTTCAGTAAGAAAGGAAGCAATGGAAATGGAAAAGAAGACCATTCGGATCGCCCTTGCCGGTAACCCTAACTGCGGCAAGACGACCCTGTTCAATGCCTTGACAGGCTCCAATCAGTTTGTGGGCAACTGGCCCGGTGTTACCGTTGAAAAGAAGGAAGGCAAGCTGAAAAAGCATGATGACGTGATTGTCACCGACCTTCCCGGTATTTACTCCCTGTCCCCCTACACGCTGGAAGAGGTCGTGGCCCGGAATTACCTGATCGGTGAACGCCCGGATGCCATCCTGAACATCATTGACGGTACAAACCTGGAGCGTAACCTGTACCTGACTACGCAGCTGACCGAACTGGGAATCCCTGTGGTGGTTGCCATCAACATGATGGATCTGGTAAAAAAGAATGGCGATAAGATCAACATCGCCGAACTGAGCCGCCAGCTGGGCTGCAAGGTTGTTGAGATTTCCGCCCTGAAGGGCACCGGCGTTCAGGAAGCTGCTGAGGTTGCTATCCAGGCCGCAGGCGGCGAGAAGACCGTCCCGATGCACACCTTCTCCGGGCCTGTTGAACACGCCATCGCCCATATTGAGGAAGCTGTGCTCCATGATATGCCGGAAGAGCAGCAGCGTTGGTACGCCATCAAGATCTTTGAGCGGGACGAGAAGGTGCTTGCTCAGATGAACATCCCCGGGGATGTGATGGCACACATTGAAAACGACATCAAGGCTGCGGAAACGGAAAACGATGACGATGCTGAGTCCATCATTACCGGCGAGCGGTATGTTTACATCGCCTCCATTATCCAGTCCTGCTACAAAAAGAAGAATGCCGGAAGCCTGACCACTTCCGATAAGATCGATAAGATTGTTACCAACCGCTGGCTGGGCCTACCCATCTTTGCGTTGGTTATGTTCCTGGTTTACTACATCGCCATGGTCACTGTAGGTACTGCCGCTACCGACTGGGCCAACGATGGCCTGTTCGGCGACGGCTACCACCTGTTTGGCATTGGCACCTCCGCTTATGAGGAAGCCGCTGACGAGTACGGCGACACCAATCAGATCATCGATGCGCTGGTTGCCGAATACGGTGATGATAACGTGGCAGCTGCTCTGGATTCCGAGAGCGAGGACTACGACGAAGCCGCTGCCGCAGAAGCAATTGAAACCCTGCGTGCCGCAGTTCCCGCCGGTGCGTCCGTTGACTACGAGCTGGAGGACGAGGAAACTCTGGCAGTTTCCACCGAGACCGCGGACTACGATGCCATTGAGGCTGCTCTGGATGCCTACGGCACGGAGCCTGACCCCGCAGATTACGGCGTTTGGGTGCCCGGCGTGCCTGTGCTGGTGGGCAACCTCCTGGAGAGCCTGAACTGTGCAGACTGGCTGTCCGGCCTGATCAATGACGGTATTGTTGCCGGTGTTGGCGCTGTGCTGGGCTTTGTACCTCAGATGCTGGTCCTGTTCTTCCTGCTGGCAATCCTGGAAGGCTGCGGCTATATGTCCCGTATCGCCTTCGTTCTGGACCGGATCTTCCGCCGCTTCGGCCTGTCCGGTAAGTCCTTCATCCCCATGCTGGTTGGCGTTGGCTGCGGCGTGCCCGGTATTATGGCTTCCCGTACCATCGAAAACGAGCGTGACCGCCGGATGACCATTATGACCACCACCTTCATCCCCTGCGGCGCAAAGGTTCCCTTTATCGCCATGATTGCAGGCGCTATCTTTGGCGGCAGTCCCTGGGTTTCCACCGGCGCTTACTTCATCGGTATGGCAGCCATTGTTATCTCCGGCATCATTCTGAAGAAGACCAAGATGTTTGCCGGTGACCCCGCTCCCTTCGTTATGGAGCTGCCTGCATACCACATCCCCACTCTGAGCAACGTGCTCCGCTCCACTTGGGAGCGCGGCTGGTCCTTCATTAAGAAGGCCGGCACCATCATCCTGCTGTCCACCATCGTGGTGTGGTTCACCTCTTACTTCGGCTTTACCGAGGACGGCTTCCGGATGCTTGCTGAGGACGAACTGAACCTCTCCATCCTGGCCCGCATCGGCAGCCTGATTTCCTGGATCTTCATTCCTCTTGGCTGGGGCGAGTGGCAGGCAGCTGTTGCTTCCATCACGGGCCTGGTTGCCAAGGAAAACATCGTCGGCACCATGGGCATTCTGTACGGTGCATCCGGCAATGTGTACCAGACTCTGGCGGCTACCTTTACCTCCATCTCCGGTATGTCCTTCCTGGTGTTTAACCTGCTGTGCGCTCCCTGCTTTGCAGCCATCGGCGCCATCAAGCGGGAAATGAACAACGCAAAGTGGACTTGGTTCGCCATCGGCTATCAGTGCGGTTTTGCTTACTGCATCGCCCTGATGATCAATCAGTTCGGTAACCTCTTCACCGGTAATGCAAACATCCTGGGACTGGGCGCTGCCGTGATTGTCCTGTGCTTCATGGTTTATATGCTGGTGCGGCCCTACAAGGAGGCCACCAAGCTTACCGCAAGAGTTTAATGCGGATGGGGGAGTTCTCCCAAATTCGGAAAGGAGCAAGTTTTATGGGAACGGTAATTGTTGCAGCGGTTTTGCTGGCAATTGTAGGCGGAATTGTCTATTCCATGGTGAAGGACAAGAAAAACGGAAAATCCTCCTGCGGCGGCAATTGCCAACACTGCTCTATGAACTGCGGACATAAGGGCTGAATGAACCCCGGTTAGTCCAAAAAACACGCTACGTAATAGAAAATGTTGCAGAAAAAGCACACAGCACCGGAAACGGAATGCTGTGTGCTTTTTTGTACTCAAAGGGCTCGGATTGACCTTTGTATTTCCTGGGATTTTCCTTAACAATTCTACGGAAATCCGATATTATAATCAAAGTAGAATCAGTTCCAGAATTTGTGGAGTGATGATATGAGAACCAGATATGACAGACAGGCGACCCAAAAGCGGATTCTATCCACCTGCGTTCGGCTTTTTCTGGAGCAGGGCCTTCAATACGCCCCCAAAACAGATTTTTACCAACTACGGGAAGGTGACCGTTGAAGATCATTATGACGGCTATCTTTATCTGTCCCAAGGCGGCAATTGCACCCCGCCGGCCCAATTTCGGGCGGCGGGGTGCTTGCTTATGGCCTATTTCCCGCAGCAGCCCTCCTGGGCACACCGGGGCTGGGGCTTGCAGTCGCAGCCCTTGGGGGTGAACTGGGCGGCAGGGAAGGGAATGCGGCTGAAAAGCTCGCAGGGATCCTCTGCACAGCCGGGGGAATCGCAGCACTCCTTGGTGGGAATGCTGTAGTCCATTACGGGAACAATCAGCTGGGCGTCCCGTTCCAGCCGGACAATGGAGAATTGCCCCAGGGTGACGTACAGCCGCCGCCCTGCACCCTGCATTGCCAGGTCTTCGTCAAAGGCGGCCCGCACCCAGTCCGGCAGCTGCACCGGGCAGCTATCCCGGCTGCCGCACTCGCAGGCCTCCCGCACCCGGGAGCTCAGCACCATGGGATCCAGGGCTTCAATGACGGCTGCGGGGCTTCCGGCCCGATTCCGGGCGTCCGGTGCGCAATGGACATCACTGCGGTAGATGCGGGCGCAGCTTTCCTCCCCACAGAGCACCACCCGCTTGGTAAAGACGGAAAGACCGCACAGGGTAGCGGGGCGGTTGGCGCCGATGATGGTATCGGCAAGGATGCGGTAGTAGAAGGTGATATCGATGCAGTAGTGGTTGCGGTCAAAGGCCACCGGCTGCACATCTATGTAGGTGCTGATGAGTTCGGCGCAGCGAACCCGCGTTCCGGCGGAGCCGTCCAGAATCCGTTGAGAGCCGGCGGTGAGGTAGACGGGAAGATCTTCGATGCAATCCTTATCCCGGCAGGAATCGGTGATTTTGCGGGTGTGAATGGACATGGCCTGCCTTAAATCGCTGGGGTTGCAGCGCAGGGTGTCCTGACATTGATCTGCCATAATTTTCCCTCCTGTAAGAGTTACTTACAGGACATTTTATGCGCCCGACTGGAAATGTGACAATCCTTGACGGTGCTGCTGCCTTGCAGCAGCCTATAAAAAAGCGAACCGATGCCTTTTGCACCGGTTCGTTTTGACTAGAAAGCGCTTATTGCGGGGAATTACTTGCAGCTGAAGCGGTAGACGGTTTCGGAATGATAGTTCTTTCCGGCCTCCACCACAGGCTGAGCCCAGTCGGCTTTGTGAATGCTGTCGGGGTAAAACTGGGTTTCCAGGGCGATACCGGCGTGCTTTCCGTAGTGGATGCCGTCCTTTCCGGCCTCGTTCAGGAAATTGCCGGAGTAGAACTGGATGCCCGGGCAATCGGTATAAACGGACATCGTGCGTCCGGAATCCGGGTCAGTCAGGGTCGCGCAGGGGTTGCAGAAGACCTCCCAGTTGTGGTCGTAGCCGCCCTGAAGGTGCAGGGGCTCATAGTCGCAATCGATGTCCCGGCAGATGGGCTTGGGCGTGCGGAAGTCCATGGGGGTTCCCTCTACGCTGCGCTTTTCGCCGGTGGGGATGCTTTCGGCGTCATCCGGGCAGAAGTGGCGACCGGGCAGAGAGAGAATCTGATGGATGGCCTTGTCCGTATGCTGGTGGCCTGCCAGATTAAAATAGCTGTGGTTGGTCATATTGAAAATGGTATCCTGGTCGCACAGGCCGTCGTATACGATATGCAGACCGCCTTCCCCATCCAGGGAGTAGGTGACGGAGATATGGGCGTTTCCCGGCATTCCCTGGTCACCATCCGGGCTTTCCAGAGACAGCTTGACGGAGGACTCGGTTTGCTCATCCAGGGCCCACAGGCGGGTATTGTAGCAGTTGGGGCCGGAATGGAGGTTGTTTTTGCCCTCGTTGGGGGTCAGGGCGTAGGTTTTCTTCCCCAGGGAGAAGGAGGCACCGGCAATTCGGTTGGCGCTGCGGCCTACGGTTGCTCCCAGAAAGCTGGTTCCTTCCAGGTAGCCCTTGGCGGTATCGTAGCCCAGAACCACGTCCTCCACGTTGCCTGCGGCATCCGGCACCATCAGACGCACCAGGGTCGCGCCCAAGTCAGAAACAACGGCGCTCAGGCCGCCGCCGGTGATGGTATAGAGCGTTGCGCCCTGGTCTATGTGCAGATTGCTGAATTTTTTTTTCATGAAAATGCTCCTTTCAATTTTCTGTGTGGAACAAGCGGAATTATGTTAAGACCATACATTCCAATTGTACTATATTCCGATGGATTTTACAATGGAATATTTTTGACCGCCTGGGGAAAAACAAACTTTCTATCCGAAATCCCGGGGCAATGCCTGCTCAGCGGTTCGGAAACTTTTTGGTGAAAAACCGTGACCACAACATTTTGTGGTCGGTGCTTGACAAAACCACAATATGTAGTATAATGAGGCAGCAAAGAGTGAGAGAATTTCCAGAGGAGGACTGTACTATGAAAATAATCAAGCGAAACGGCACAGAGGTCGTGTTCGATATTTCCAAGATTATCATGGCTGTTACCAAAGCCAATGATGCGGTAGATGAGAAAGTCCGCATGACCCCCATGCAGATTCAGCGCATTTCCGAAAGCGTCAGTGTGGCCTGTGAAGAGATGGGCCGCAGCCCTTCTGTTGAAGAGATCCAGGACCTGGTGGAAAAATCCATTATGGCCCACGGTGCATTCGAGGTAGCCAAGGAGTATATCACCTACCGCTACACCCGGAATCTGGCCCGCCAGAGCAACACCACCGATGACCGGATTCTGAGCCTGATCGAGTGCAACAACGAGGAAGTAAAGCAGGAGAACGCCAACAAGAACCCCTCCATCAATGCCGTGCAGCGGGACTATATGGCAGGCGAGGTATCCAAGGATATCACAAGCCGCATTCTGCTGCCCAAAGAAGTGGTGGCAGCCCACGAGGCAGGCATCATTCACTTCCACGATTCGGATTACTATGCCCAGCACATGCACAACTGTGACCTGGTGAACCTGGAAGATATGCTCCAGAACGGCACGGTCATTTCCGGCACGCTGATTGAAAAGCCCCATTCTTTCTCCACTGCCTGCAATATCGCCACCCAGATCATTGCACAGGTGGCCTCTAACCAGTATGGCGGGCAATCCATCTCCCTGACCCATCTGGCCCCCTTCGTCCAGATCAGCCGGGAGAAGATTCGCCGCAATGTGGAAAAGGAAATGGAAACCTTTGGCGTAAAGCCCGGCGAGGAGGCAATCTCCAAGGTGGTAGAGGATCGCCTGCGGGATGAAGTCCGCCGGGGCGTGCAGACCATCCAGTATCAGGTGGTGACCCTCATGACCACCAACGGTCAGGCTCCCTTTATCACCGTGTTTATGTACCTGAACGAGGCACGGAACGAGCAGGAAAAGAAAGACCTGGCAATGATCATCGAGGAAACCCTGCGCCAGCGCTACGAGGGCGTGAAGAACGAGAAGGGCGTGTGGATCACGCCGGCCTTCCCCAAGCTGATTTACGTGCTGGAGGAGGACAACATCCGGGAGGATACACCCTACTGGTATCTGACCCGTCTGGCTGCCGAGTGCACCGCAAAGCGGATGGTGCCGGATTACATCAGCGAAAAGAAGATGAAGGAATATAAGCTCTCCAAGGGCGAGACTCCCGGCAACGGCGATGTATACACCTGCATGGGCTGCCGCAGCTTCCTGACCCCTGACCGCTCCGGCAACGGCTGGGACAATGTGGCAAACGCCAAGAACTACGAGCCGGGAAAGCCAAAGTATTACGGACGGTTTAACCAGGGCGTTGTCACCATCAATCTGGTGGATGTGGCCCTGTCCTCCGGGCGGGACGTGGACAAGTTCTGGGAAATTTTTGAGGATCGCCTGGAGCTGTGCCACCGGGCTCTGCAATGTCGCCACGAGCGGCTGAAGGGCACGCTGTCCGATGCGGCTCCCATTCTGTGGCAGTACGGTGCGCTGGCCCGCCTGCAAAAGGGTGAGCCCATTGACAAGCTGCTCTACGGCGGCTACTCCACCATTTCTCTGGGCTACGCGGGCCTTTACGAGTGTGTCAAGTACATGACGGGCCGCTCCCACACGGATCCCGAGGCAAAGCCCTTTGCCCTGTCTGTCATGCAGAAGATGAATGACAAGTGCGCTCAGTGGAAGAGCGCGGAGAATATCGACTATTCTCTCTACGGCACACCCCTGGAATCCACCACCTATAAGTTTGCCAAGTGCCTGCAAAAGCGCTTTGGCATCATCCCCGGCATTACGGACAAGAGCTACATCACCAATTCTTACCATGTCCATGTGTCCGAGCCCATCGATGCCTTTACCAAGCTTCGGTTTGAGGCAGAGTTCCAGCAGCTTTCCCCCGGCGGCGCCATCAGCTATGTAGAAGTGCCCAATATGCAGAACAACATCGATGCGGTGCTGGAAGTGATGCAGTTTATCTATGAGAACATCATGTATGCGGAACTGAACACCAAGTCCGACTACTGCCAGGTTTGCGGCTACGACGGAGAAATCGAGATCAAAGAGGATGATCACAAGCTGGTTTGGGTTTGCCCCCAGTGCGGCAACCGGGATCAGAACAAGATGAATGTGGCCCGGCGCACCTGCGGCTATATCGGCACGCAGTTCTGGAACCAGGGCCGCACCCAGGAAATCAAGGATCGGGTGCTGCATTTGTAAAATCGAAACACGCAGGGAGGAATCTCTGCGTGTTTTTGTATAATTTAGTTAGTTGACGCTAACTAAAAACTGTGCTATACTCTACCGGAGAAAGGAAGGATGGATATGATCCAAACAACAGTGAAAGTATCCGGCATGGCTTGCTCCATGTGCGAGAGCCACGTAAACGATGCCCTCCGGGCGGCGCTTCCCGTGGAGAAGGTGACCTCTTCCCACAGCAAAGGGGAGACGGTGATTTTGTCCAAGGAGCCCCTGGAGGAGCGCGCCATTCGTGCAGCCATTGACCCCACCGGCTACTCCGCCGGGGAAATCACCTCCGCACCCTATGAAAAAAGGGGCTTCCACCTGTTCGGAAGAAAGTAAAACAACGCACCGCCTTTCCCGGGGTTCCGGAAGGGCGGTGCGTGATTTTAGTCATCCCACATGTGACGCTGAACGTAGGCATCCATTTCCTTTTCGTAACGGAAACGGATGTTTTTTATATTCTCTCCCTTCAAAATGGAGAAATAGGCCGTTTGGTGGATGGCGCACTGCTCGCTGTCGCCGGTGAACAGGTTGTCAGCGGTCATCAGGGCAAAGGCGGCATCCGGATATTGGGCCCGCAGGGCGGCGCTCTTTTCAGGCGGGGCCTGACGCAGAAGCTCCATCCCACGGATGTGAGAGAAGATGGCTTCTTCCTGCTGAAAAACCGCTGCGGTGGTGGGGCAAACCTCTCTAGACACGATTTTCATTCCTCCCAAAGCACACTGTGCGGCATTATACCACGGCAGAACCGGGGGGGCAATTGGCACATTCCACAGAATTAAATCCAAAAAATCAGATAGATTTCCTCTTGACATTGCATATCTTCGGAAATAACCCCCATAAGCCCCAAAAGACCGAAGCTTTTGAAGGAAGTAAAAATGGGGCTTGACAAAGGGAGAATATCGTGCTACTATACATTTAACAGTTAAGTTAAATGTTAAACGAGGTGAGAGCATGGGATTGCAGCAAACCCTGAAAGCCCTGGCAGACCCCACCCGGCGGGAGATTCTGAACCTTTTGAAAGGCGGCAAGAAGAGCGCCGGGGAGATCTGCGAGCAGTTTGATATCTCGGCTGCCGCCATTTCCAGGCATTTGTCCGTGCTGAAGGATGCAGACCTGGTCTACGATAGCCGGGAGGGAAAATTTATCTATTACACGCTGAACACATCCGTGCTGGAAGAAACACTATTGTGGATTGCCGACCTGAAAGGAGAGTAAATCATGGAACACTACGCCACCAAAATCATTGCCTGCTGCATCACGCTGGGCATCTGTCTGATTCTGCCCATCGGAGGCCTGATCTTCTACGCGCAAAAGCACAGGGGGGAGGGTATCGTCTCTGCCTGGATTGTGGGCGCATTGGGCTTTTTCGTGCCCCAGATGCTCATCCGGTTGCCCATTCTCACAGCCCTGTCCGCAAATGCCGGATTCCTGAGTTGGACGCAGAAGCATCTGCTTCTCTATACCCTGGGGCTTGCCCTGACCGCGGGGCTTTTCGAGCTGGCAGGCCGCTGCGCCGGTGCGGGGCTGCTGCGAAAGAATCTGACCTTTCCCCGCGCCCTGGCCGCAGGCCTGGGCCACGGTGGAATAGAGGCGATTCTGCTCATCGGGCTGACCTACATCAATAACCTGGTATATCTGTTTCTGCTGCAAAGCGGCGGCTTCGATGCTTTGGCTGCGCAGGCAGCCGCCGCCGGGGCAGATACCGCCCAGCTGACCGCTGCTGCCGCAGCCCTGAAGCGCACCTCTGCCGGGCTCTTCCTGTTGGCAGGGCTGGAGCGGGTCCTGACCATTGCCTGCCAGACCTGCATGACCGCCATGGTCTTCTACGGTTTCCGGAAAAAGGATTCCCGGTGGATCCTGGGCTGCCTGGGCATTCATTTTCTGCTGGACAGCCTCACTGGTATCCCTCAGTTTCTTTCATCCCAGGCCCTGACCTATTCCCTTGTCTACCTGGTTCTTGCCGTCATGGCAGCTCTTTGCCTGTGGATTCTGAAAAAAATCTCGTTTGCCTGGAGAGAGGTGCCCAACCATGTACAGTAAGAAAACCCGCGTACTCTGCTATGCCTTTACCCTGCTGCCCGCCCTCATCGGGCTCGCGCTCTGGCGCACAAATCCCCAGACTGTCTTTCCGGGGGCTGTGCTGTTCACCCCAGTACTGCTGGCACTGACACTGGCACTGTGCCTGTATCTGACCGAAAAACTGGAAAAGGACCGGGAGAAGAACAAGAAAATCAACAGCGTTGTCATCTGGATCATTCCCGTATTGTCCAATGTCACCTTCTGGATCTCCTATGCCGTTGCGGTGCAGCGCATGGAAGTGCCCGTTCTGCGCATCCTGAGTTGGCTCTTCGCCGCCATGTATCTGGTACTGGGCAACTATATGCCCAAGTGCCGCCCCAACAGCACCGTCGGCATCCGGGTCAGATGGACCGCCTCCAGCGACGAAAACTGGAACGCCACCCATCGGATGGCAGGGCCCTGCTACGTTGTGTGCGGCTTTTTGATGCTCATTGGCTCGTTCCTTCCGGAAAAGGCTGCGGAGGGGTGCCTGGCTGCGCTGCTGGTGGTGAGCAATGCCATTCCCTTGGTCTATTCCTACGCCTTTTATAAAAAGCAGCAGCGCCAGGGGGTAGCCTTCCAGCCCCGGCCCAAATGGGAAGGAAAGCTCAATAAGGCGGCGCTGGGCTTTACGGCGGCAATCCTGGTGCTGGTTGCCGGATCCCTCTTCACCGGGTCTGTAAAGTATCGCTTTTCGGATACGGCCCTGAATGTGGACGTAAGCTATTATGGCTCTGCCAGCATTCCCTACGCCGATATTTCCGGGGTGGAGCTGCGCCGGGAGAATGTGGACGGTGTTCGCCAGTGGGGCTTGGGCTCCTTCCGGCTGCTGGCAGGCTCTTTTCACAACGCGGAGTTTGGGGATTATACCCGCCTGACCTACTATAATCCCCAGAGTACCATCGTTGTCCGGACTTCTGAGGGGAAAATCTTTGTTCTCAGTGACAAAACGCCCCAGGATACCCAGATGCTGTACGAGAAAATCCAGACTTATCTGAATTAACCGGCTTCCGCTGCGGAGAAATCCTTTCCGCAGCGGATTTTTTCATGAATTCCCCCGGTTTCTTCTTGACGAGCAGTAAAAATTCCTCTATAATATTCTGAGCTATGGATATTTTACCTGTGCGCCCAGATATGATGGGATGCCGATTAAGAAAGGATTTTGAATATGGCTAAGGAATACAAAATTACAAGCCTGCGTCTGGCTGACCTGGAAAAGGAACTGAACTATTTGAAGACCACCCGGGAGCGCGAGGTTGCTGCAATGATCGCAGAAGCCCGCTCCTACGGTGACTTGTCCGAAAACTCCGAATACGATGCCGCCAAAAACGAGCAGGGCAAGCTCTATGGGCGCATTGCCGAGATTGAAGACATCCTGTCCCACGCCGTTATCATCGAGGATGAGAACGAGGCCACCGGTCGTGTCGGCCTGGGCTGCACCGTGGTTGTGGAAGATGAGCAGGGCAAGCAGATTGAGTACCGCATCACCGGTTCTCAGGAAGCAAACCCCATGGAAAACAAGCTGTCTGATGATTCCCCCTTTGGTCGTGGCATCGTGGGCAAGGCTGCCGGTGAAACCTTCACCGTAAATGCCCCCGCCGGTTCCTACACCATGAAGGTCATCAGCGTCTCCCGTGAGGGCTAAGCCATGGCAAAGTTTGTACCTCAGGCAGAAGTGCCCCTGTCCGACCAGGTGAAGGTTCGGCGGGAAAAGCTGGAGGCTCTCCGGGCCGAGGGGTTTGACCCCTTCCAGCAGACCAAGTTTGATGTTACCTCTTCCGCCCAGGAAATCAAAGAAAACTTTGATGCTATGGAGGGCAAGACCGTCACGCTGGCGGGCCGCCTGATGAGCAAGCGGGGCATGGGCAAGGTGAGCTTCTGCGATTTGCAGGATAACACCGGCAGAATCCAGCTCTATGTCCGGTTTGACGCCATGGAGGAGGAAGACTTCAAGCGTTTCAAGAAGAATGACATCGGCGATATTGTGGGCGTCAAGGGCGATGCATTCAAAACCGAGCGGGGAGAGATTTCCCTGCGGGTGCATGAAGCAACCCTTTTAAGCAAATCCCTGCTGCCCCTGCCGGAGAAGTTCCACGGCCTGACTGACCGGGAGACCCGCTACCGTCAGCGCTATGTGGATTTGATTGTAAACCCGGAGGTAAAGGATACCTTCGTCAAGCGGAGCATGATTCTCCGGGAGCTGCGGCATTTCCTGGATAGCAAGGGCTTCCTGGAAGTGGATACCCCCATTCTGACCCCCTTTGAGATCGGTGCTTCCGCCCGCCCCTTCTATACCCACCACAATACTCTGGATATCGATATGGTTCTGCGTATCGAAACCGAGCTCTACCTGAAGCGTCTGGTTGTGGGCGGCATGGACCGGGTTTACGAAGTGGGCCGTATCTTCCGGAACGAAGGCATGGACCCCACCCACAATCCGGAGTTTACCTCCATTGAGCTGTACCAGGCCTACACCGATTTCCACGGTATGATGGATTTGGTAGAGGAAATGATGAAGACCGTTGCCATGAAGGTTTGCGGCACGCTGCAAATCACCTACCAGGGCAAGGACATTGACCTGTCCCACTGGGAGCGCATGACCATGATCGAGGCGGTCAAGAAGTACTCCGGCGTGGACTTTGCCGCCATTTCCTCCGATGAGGAGGCCATCGCTGAGGCCAAGGCACACAAGGTAGAGCTGCCGGAAATTCCCACCAAGGGTGCCATCCTTGCCGAGTTCTTCGATGCATTTGTGGAAGAGAACCTGATTCAGCCTACCTTCATCTACGATTATCCCGTGGAAAACAGCCCCCTGGCAAAGCGGAAGCCGGGTGACCCTGCTTTCACCGAACGGTTTGAGTACTTTATCAACGCCACGGAGTTTGGCAACGCCTTCTCCGAGCTGAACGACCCCATCGACCAGAAGGCCCGCTTTGAAAAGCAGGTGGCTGACCGCCTGGCGGTAGACCCCGCCTCCCGCGCCCAGGTGGATTACGACTATGTTACCGCCCTGGAATATGGCCTGCCCCCCACGGGCGGCCTGGGCTTCGGCGTGGACCGCCTGGTCATGCTCCTGACGGACTCCGCCTCCATCCGGGACGTGCTGCTCTTCCCCACAATGAAGCCCACCGACCTGGAAAAGAAGAAGGCCGAGGAGCAGAAGGCCAAGGCTGAAGCTGCCCCCGAGGCTGCTCCTGCTGCACCTGTAGCAGAAGAGAAGATCGACTTCTCCAAGGTGGAAATTGAGCCTCTGTTCGCAGACTACGTGGACTTTGAAACCTTTAGCAAGTCCGATTTCCGGGCCGTGAAGGTCAAGGAATGCGAAGCCGTGAAGAAATCCAAGAAGCTCTTAAAGTTCGTTTTGGACGACGGAACGGGCACAGATCGGGTGATTTTGAGCGGAATTCATGCCTATTATGAGCCCGAAGAGCTGGTAGGCAAGACCTGCATTGCCATCACCAACCTGCCCCCCAGACCCATGATGGGCATTGACTCCTGCGGTATGCTGATTAGTGCGGTTCACCACGAAAACGGTGAGGAAAAGCTGCATCTTATCATGCTGGATAATCACATTCCTGCTGGTGCGAAGATGTACTAAAAGTTAGAGTTTCTCCCATTCTCAAATCCTTAAAAGCGCCATATTACGCCAAGCTTACGCCAATGAATACAGATAGATCAGGTGGCAAACAAAGAGTGGTGTCAAACGCAAAGCCGTCTGAATTCCTTTTCAGGAGTCCAGACGGCTTTTTGCGCAGATGTATTATAGGATTTCAAAAGTGAATGGAGGAAATACCCAATGTTGAAACTGCTTCATGGATATTATCGGCAAGACATCAATTCCGTGGAACTCACCTACAGCGACGGTTCCGTTCTGACCGTTGACTGTGAAGAAGTGGAAAACTTCTACAATGTTACGAACGGACAGATGGCAGACCTCAATTGGCTGGTGTACCATGCACCGATGGAATACGCCGGACTGATACTGTCCGGGAAGATGAAGAATTATTTGAGGGATGCCACGCTGCACGGACTGGAAGATTGATGTAGAATAGAATTTGACAGCAGGGGGAAATGAAATCCTCCTGCTGTTTTTCTCAGTGTTATTTTATTTCCTGCTCCAATTCATCGAATTCCTGCGTAGAGAAAAACTCTCCCAGCGTAATTTCCAGTCCGTCGCAGAGCTTTTTGATTGTAACAGTTCCCGGATTTTTGCTTTCTCCGTTTAGAATGCTTTTAACCGTAGCCTGAGGAACAGCAGAAATATTACTCAGTGCATTGGGGGTAATTCCGTGTTCTTTGCATAGCTGACGGATTCGATTTGCAATGGCTTCCCTCGTATCCATAAAAACCTCCGGACGATTTATCACTGCTATGATACATCGTCCGGCTTTTACACATTAGTGACACTTCACTAATTGCAAAATATGTGCTATATTAGTGATATACCACTATTGCTCGATACGACACGGTTAGCAAATTGTATTACAATTTATCCGAATACTGATAAATTGGAGGTTTGTATCATGGAGTATGGGTATATCCGTGTTTCAACAAGAGAACAAAATGAGCAGAGGCAGCTAATTGCAATGCGGGAATTTGGAATTTCCGAAACCCGGATTTACATGGACAAGCAGTCCGGAAAGGACTTTGAACGGCAGAACTATAAGAAAATGATTAGAAAGCTGAAAAAAGGTGATACACTTGTGGTGAAGAGCATCGACCGATTGGGACGAAATTATGATGAGATTTTGGAGCAGTGGCGCATTATTACGAAGGAAAAACAGACGGCAATTGTAGTGCTGGATATGCCTCTGCTGGACACCCGCCAAAGCCGCGATCTGACAGGAACACTGATTGCGGATATCGTTTTGCAGCTTCTGTCTTATGTGGCCCAGACGGAAAGGGAGTTTATTCACCAGCGGCAGGCCGAGGGAATTGCAGCTGCGAAGCAGAACGGCGTGAGATTCGGCAGAAAGCCAATGGCAAAACCAGACAGCTTCGAATTGCTGAAAACGCAGTGGCTGCGTGGAGAAGTGTCTGCAAGAACCGCGGCAAAGCGGCTGGGGATTACGCATAGTACCTTTTTGAGATGGTTAAAGGAAGGTAACGGATAAAAAAGTACAGTTTGCTAACCAGACAAAATGCCACTGATTTTTAATAATTTTATTGTAACTCTTATACAATTTATTTGCAAGTACTAATTGGATGATTAACTGTACGTTCTGTACCAGTTCATTGCGCTGGCATATCAAATTGGGAAATGAGGATTATTCTATGAAGAAAAGATTGTTATCCGTTGGCCTTGCTTGCTGCTTGCTTTTGTTATCTGGCTGCAGTGGTGTCAGTGTTGTTATGAAAAGCGTTAAGGACGGAGATGCGGACGAAGCAAACCGACTGTTCCGAGAGAAAATCGCCGGGAACTCCGATAAGGAATTTGACTTAGAGGATTCTCTCCAGGCTTATATTGAAAACCTCTATGAGGATTTGAACAGCGGTAAGGTTTCAGCTGCCGATGCCCAGGCAACGCTGACTACAATTTACACTTTGGAGATGTCGCACAGTTCCTATACCCAAAAAATTCTGTCAAAGCTCGATGCGCTGACTCAGTCTAAAAGGAGCTATGACGATGCCATGGACGCAATCGCAGCAGAGAACTATCTGGCTGCTTATCAGTTCCTGGAAAACGTTATTGCTGCAGATACCAATTATGAAACCGCACGCACAAAGCAAGCTGAGATTATCAATGACGGCATGCGTTCGTTGAACAGAGAAATCGATGATGCCATGGCGAAAAAGGATTTTCAGAAGGCTATTGATCTGGTAAATGATGCAATTGAACTCTGGGGGAATAACGAGTTTTTGGCAGGTATGCTGGACTATATACCCGAGCAGTGGATGCAAAGTAGCATTGATCAGGCGGAGCAGCTTCGACAAGAGGAACGCTATGCCGAGGCACGGGAAAAAGCAGTGGAGGGCTTTGAAGCTTCTGGGCTGGAAGCGAATCCGGATGAGGTGACAGCAGAATTGCAAAAAATTGACACTGAGTGGCTAGATTCTGTGGCAAAAAAGGCCGAGAACGCTTTCGGCACCAATAAGGATTACCAAGCGGCCATTCACGTTCTACAGGAAAGCGGTCTATACGGGGATGGTGTTGACGCCTTGATTGCGAAGTATCAAGGTTATGCTCCGGTTTTATTGAAAGAGTTCAAACCCATAGCTGTATCGAGTTATATGTGGGTTGGTGCGACATACGAAAGCAATTATACGGATGTTAATGGCAATGTCTATGACAAAAACACGGTTATATTGCCAAGAAGTCGTACGAGCGCTGATATTGCAGAGAGCGAGTCAGATAGTTATATAACCTATTATCTTTATGGAGAATACCAAAGTTTTGATGCAACTCTGTTCAGAACCTATAAATCTCTGTCTGTAAAGGAGGAAAATTGGCCACAGAAGACAATTGCGAAGGTTTATGGAGACGGTGTGCTGCTGTATGAAGGACCGCAAATCACTCGAGATACTTACGATCAGTACACTATTCATGCGGATGTAACAGGCGTACGAGAACTGAAGATTGTTCTCTTGGGAGTCGGCAAGATTTATGATAGCACCTACCAAACCATGTATGATTATTATCCATTACTGGCGATTGCAAATGCAACAATTCAAAAATAAAACTAATTAAGGAGGAGAGAGAATATGGGCAGTAATTATAGCTTGAAGTACAATGTTGACATCGTTATGTGCATCGATGCAACAGGGAGCATGGGCGGCATTCTGGATACGGTAAAATCGAATGCCCTGAATTTTTACGGGGATCTGATCCAATCAATGCGCAA
>CAKTNN010000039.1 GCA_934589065.1 uncultured Oscillospiraceae bacterium | reverse complement strand
ATCCATGGAAGGGGGCGTTTTATATGCCTGAACAAGTGAATAAGACGCCATGTTGTACGGCTCTACTTGCCCATGTGTGAGCGGGTAGAGGAGTACCACATTTTTATAGCCCTGAGAAGTTTGGATTTCTCAGGGCTTTTTGCGTTCTGTGGATATAGTGACTTCAATTTGTGCATTGCGGTACAATCGACATTCCAATCATTCTCCGATACAATGGCAGTAACAAAGTTAAGGAGGATTGAGTATGAACATCCAAAAAGACATTTTTAGCATAATGCACAATAAAATACAAATATCCAGCAGATAAATGCCGGATTATTGCTGTATTTTGCGACATTTTTGTTTATTTTTAATAAAGCAATCCCCCCTTGGGGGATAGGACAATCTGGAAACCAGTATCCCCCAGGGGGGCTTCATTGCGTTCGACGATTGTGGTACAATCAGCAGGGATGTCAAAAAGGAGGAAATATATGGATTTAACATATATTCAGGAGCATTGGTGCAAAAAGACCTTCTCCGATATTGCGGCAAGTATCCGCGCATGGGACAGTGTTGCAGGTGATTATGAAAATGGCAAAACCATCACCACCCAAAATGACAGCTTCCTTCAGTTGATGGCAGAAAAGATTCCCTTCACAAAAGACATGAAAACACTGGATGTTGGATGTGGCACAGGAAACTACTCCCTGGCCATCGCCAGCCGTGTTGGCCATGCAGTCGCCACAGATTTTTCTCCCAGGATGCTGGAGGGCGGAGCCCGTCTTGCAAAGAAAATGGGCGTGCAGAACATCACATTTCTGGAGCGTGACTGGTTTGGCTGCGACGGCAAAGAATTTGAAGGTCAGTACGATCTGGCATTTGCCCATACAACCCCTGCCGTTTCAGACTACAACACACTGCGCAAGCTGATGAAGGCAACCACCCATTATGGTATGCTCTGTATGCCCTCCCGCCGTACGGATAAGGTGCACGATGCGCTGCTAGAGATCGTTGGGGGAAAGCCCACACAGAATGTGGATTCTGTAGCCTATACCTTTGATACTTTATGGGGGCACGGCGTAAATCCCGAAGTGACCTACAAGCAGACCGTGTGGCGGAGTCAAAAGCCTCTGGAGCAGACATATGACTGGTATCTTGGCCGGTTGTATGGAAGCGAAGCCTTTACCGATGCCCAGAAAGAAGCTGTTCGGAAATACTTACAGGATATCAGTGTGGATGGAATGGTCTGTGAGCAGACGAATACCACACTGGTGACTTTCTTTTGGGAGGTATAAGGTGAAATATACGATTTTGATTCATAGCGAGAGCGGCAACACGGAAAAAGTCGCCCGGTATATTGAACAGGGTGCGCTCAGCGAACCTGACACCGAAGTGAAGATTATGAACATTACCGATGAATTGGATATGGACTTTCTGAATGAAAGTAAAGTTGTGGTGTTCGGCACCCCCACCTACTATGCCAATATGAGCTGGCAAATGAAGAAGTGGTTTGACACCGGCCATTCCGTCAACCTGGGCGGCAAGCTGGGCGGTGCGTTTGCCACGGAAAACTCCCCCAACGGTGGTGGCGGTGAGCTGGCTTTGACCACCTTGCAGCAGCATATGCTGGTCAAGGGTATGCTAGTCTATTCCTCCGGCATTGAGTTTGGCCGTCCCATTATTCATGTGGGCCCCACGGTAGTGCGCGACCAAATTGAGGAGCGAGAGGAGATTTGCAAACTGTTCGGCAAGCGACTGGCGATCAAGGGCCATCAGCTGTTTGATCGGTGAGGGAATCATGAACAATAAAAGAAAGAAAAACGAATTTATTGGAGACATGGTAGCTGCTGATGGCGGTATTCAGGGATACCATCGGGCAATTCGCAGGAAATGGTATGTGCTGGGCGTGCTGGTCATCAGTTCCTTGTTTATGTGCCTGCTGTCCGTAAATGCGGGCGCAGCGTCCATGTCTCCTTTTGAAGTACTCGAAACACTGCTGGGAATCAGCGGTGATGAACGCAGCTTTGTGGTTATCTGGCGCTTGCGTATGCCCAGGGTTGTGGCAGCCATTGTTGCCGGTGCGGGTCTGTCCATCGCTGGCTGTGTCATGCAGACTACATTGAAAAACCCGCTGGCGTCTCCTTCCACACTGGGTGTTTCCGCAGGAGCTACCTTCGGCGCAAACCTGGCAATCATCGTGCTGGGTGCAGGCACGGTAATGAACACTGCATCGGATGCTGTTGCTATCAATAATCCGTACTTAGTCACTTGCTGCGCCTTTGCCTGCGCCGCAGGTGCAGTGCTTCTGATTATGGCTCTGTCCAATCTGCGGGGATTCACACCGGAATCCATTGTGCTTGCAGGGACTGCGCTGAGCTCCCTGTTCTCTGCTGGCACGACAATTATTCAGTACTTCGGAAACGATGTAAAAATTGCCGCTGCACTGTTCTGGACATTTGGCGATTTGGGCCGTGTATCCTGGACGGAGGTGGCAATTCTAGCTGTCATAACCGGCGCTGTTATTATTTACTATATGTTTATGCGCTGGAACTACAATGCCATGGCCAATGGCGAAGAACTGGCAAAGAGCTTGGGTGTCAACACTTCCCGGGTTCGCTTCTGGGGTATGCTGACCGCTTCCCTGCTGACTGCTGTGTCCGTATCCTTTATGGGTATGATTGGTTTTATCGGTCTTATTGGCCCTCAGATTATGAAGCGTATCGTCGGCAGTGACCATCGGTTCCTGATTCCCGCTTCCGCACTGCTCGGTGCGGTGATTCTGCTGGTGGCAGACACCTGCGCAAGAACCGTGATTTCTCCGATCATTCTGCCGGTGGGTGCAATCACCTCCCTGTTGGGCGCTCCCATGTTCTTCTATATGCTGTTGAAAGGAAAGAGAGCCCAATGATCCTCGAAGTAAAAGATTTATATTTTTCCTATGGTTCCCATGATGTTGTCAAGGGCGTGTCCTTTCGCGCAAATCCCGGCGAGTGCGTAGCCATTCTGGGCATGAACGGCGTAGGTAAATCCACCATGCTCAAGTGCATCAACCGCATTATCAAGCCCCAATCCGGAAAAGTTCTGGTTGGCGACCAGGATGTGCTGAGTCTTTCCGGTAACGAGCTGGCGAAACGGATCGGATATGTCTCCCAAAATTGCCAGTTCGCCGATTCCAGCGTTTTTGATGCGGTTCTGCTGGGCAGAAAGCCGTTTATTCGGTGGGATATTACAGAAAAAGATCTGAAAATCGTACAGGAAGTGCTGCACACCATGTCGCTGGAGGATTTTGCTTCCCGTAATGTCAATGAGTTGTCCGGCGGCGAACGGCAGAAGGTTTCCATTGCCCGGGCTCTGGCTCAGCAGACACCTGTTCTGCTGTTTGACGAGCCTACCAGTAATCTGGACATCAAAAACCAAATCGAAGTTCTGGACATTATAAAGCAAATCGTTCGCCAGCAGCAGCTGACGGCGGTTGTTACCATCCATGACCTGAATATGGCATTGCGGTTCGCGGATAAGTTCCTGGTTCTGAGGGATGGCGAAGTCTATTCCTTCGGGGGACTGGAAGTGATCACAGAAAAACTGATCTGGGATGTGTATGAAGTGAAGGCATCCCTGATTGACTACGGCAATCATCGGGTGCTGATTCCCGATTAATGCATAACAAAAAGAAAGGAAATATATCAAAATGAAGAAATCAATCCTGGCACTTATCCTGGCTTTGGCTATGATGCTGTCCCTGTGTGCATGCGGCGGCAAGGTCGAGCCGGACGCAAGCGCAGAAACAAAGACCACTACACCTGTGGAAGCTGAGTCTGCCCCAACCGACTATGAAGTGACCGACCTGCTGGGTCGTACCGTTACCGTTCCCGCCGGTGCAGAGTCCTTTGCCTGCATCGGACCCGGCTGCCTGCGTCTGTATACCTATGTAGCAGATGCTGCCCAACTAGCCGGTGTGGAAGATGCAGAATTCTCCTGGGGCTCTTCTGGCCGCCCCTATAATATGGCGATTCAAGACAAGATCTCCGGGCTGCCTGTGATTGGACCTGGTGGTCCTGGCAATGCACCGGATGCTGAGCTGTTGTTTGTTGCTGATCCCGATGTCATCTTTACTACGTATAACTCTGATGTTTCCATCATCGATGAGCTTCAGAACAAAACCGGTATCCCAGTTGTTGCCCTCAGCTACGGTGATACCGGAGTGTTCGATCAGAGTATTTACGATTCCATGACTCTGATTGGTCAGATTACCGGTCACACTGACCGGGCGGCTGAGGTCGTTGCCTATATGCAGAACCTGGCCACTGAACTGGCTGAGATCACCGCCAATGTGGAGGATAAGCCCTCTGTATACCTGGGCTGCCAGTCCAACCGCGGCAGCCACGGCATTGAAAGCACCGTCGGTAACTACGTTCTGTTCGATGTCATGGGCATCCGCAACGCTGCCGGTGAGGCCGGTATCCCTGAGTACGCAATGATCGACAAGGAGCAGATCATTGAGATGAATCCCGACATTATCATCGTCGATGCCGGTGGTTATGACCTGCTGGTGGAAGATTATAATGCAAATCCTGAGTTCTACAATTCCCTGCGGGCATTCAAGGAAGGCAAAGTTTATATGCAGATGCCCTATAACTACTACTCCACCAACCTGGAAATTGCTATGGCAGATGCCTACTACATCGGCTCTGTTGTATATCCTGAGCTGTTTGCGGATACCGACATTCAGACCAAGTTTGCTGAGATTTCCGAGTTTATGCTGGGCATGAACTGCTACGATTCCATCGCAAATGACTACTATGGCGGTTATCAGACGGTCAACCTGGGCGAATAAGAGGAGAACATTATGGCAAATGTAAACGAAAAAGAGTTATGGGAAAAAGCTGCCGCATTTCACGGTCATGTTTGCCCCGGTCTGACCATCGGCTACAAGGCCGCTCTGTACGCAATTGACCTGCTGGATCTGACCTTCTCCAAGGATGAGCAGGTGGTATGCGTCAGCGAAAACGATGCCTGCGGTGTGGATGCCATCCAGGTGATTCTGGGCTGCAGCATTGGCAAAGGTAATCTGCTGTTCCATATGCGGGGGAAGCAGGCGTTTTCCTTCTACAACCGGAAGACCGGCAAGTCTGTCCGCCTGGTTCTGAAGCCCAATCCCAAGGCGATGACCAGGGAAGAATCATTCCAATACTATCAGAGCTGCGATCCCTCCCAGATGTTCGATGTCAAGCAGACTACTATCCAACTCCCTGAGAAGGCTCGGTTGTTTGATTCTTATGTCTGCGAGTGCTGCGGCGAAAGCACCGGCGCAAACTGGATCCGTCTGGCAGGCGGCAAGAAGCTCTGCCTGGACTGTTACGAAAGCTATGACCGATTCCATATCTGATATAACCGTATAGCAAGGAAACACCGTACTCGCATTCCCATTAGAGTACGGTGTTTCCCTTTGACAGGTTCGGACTTTGTGTTATCTTGTCATGAATCCTTCCATGGATGCACTCTGGAGGATGTTTCCTGCGTGGAGAGCAATGGGGCAGGGGGATACCAGGGTAATGAAAAGCCGTTTTTGACAAAGCATACAAATCTCCAGGGCTCTTGCGCCTCAATCAGGGTACTTACCGGAGCTGTATGCCCTGCTTTTTATCGGATTTATACAAAAATAACCCTGCGTGGGGGATATGACGCTCCAACCTTCTCCATCCCCCCAGGGGGCTTCCGCTTTCGCCTGATCTGTGGTAATATGATGCCATCGGTTAATACACTCACCCAATCCTTACGGAAGACACCACACTGTTTGGGGAAGCAGTGTGGTGTTTTTCACAGACAGAGGAGGAAATGACATGACACATCGATTTCCGTTTTTCTACATGGGATGCCAAACCTGTCAAGCCCGTGTTCATTGCGAGGAATGTGAAGAAAGGCTATCCCAAATGCTGATGCGTCTGGAGGGGATCAATGGCGCTGTCGTGCAGATGGCGAACAAGCAGTTGGCGATTGACGGGGATTTGGACAGCGGTACGCTGGAAGAAACTCTGGAAGATCTGGGGATTTTTGTTGGCTGAGATAAGATCGCGTGATACTATCAGGGTGAACACTTCAGTGGGAAGGAGCACAAAATGGACGGGGAAACACTGCAAGATATTTTGCTTGCTCATGCCAAACGCTATCCGCAAATGCGGCAAACCGATGCTGTGAAGCTGATCTATCAGAACGAATTTGGCGGAGGGCATCTGATCCGGGACGAGGAGGCTGTCCTGAAGTACCTGCGTCAGGAATATGAATCGGTAGAAAAGAATGCGTCTATGCCGCTGTATGAGGATATCGGAAACGGAATTGTCCGAGTGAATCTGGCGGCAGTACGGGAAACCGATTTGGAAAAGCTGGGGCAAGCATTCATCCGCTCCGCAGCGGAGCACAAGGGCAGTCTGGACAGCTTCAAAGGAAAGCTGGCGGTGCTTTCTGAAATGACCGAACGTGGGACGTTCGGCTTTGGTGCGGAGGAGTTCGAATCCTACCGGACTGAATACGCGAAAGCCGGTTTCCCGACAGTATCCCACAGCCCGGAATACCGTCAGGCCTACAAGCCTGCCTACCGAATCATAAAAATCGTGAAATGCCCATCCCCCTAGGGGGCTTGTGAAAGGGCTGCGGATATGATACGATTTTCTAAACGCAGCTGGGAGGGATCGTTATGGCCGAACATCCTGAGTGTAACGACCACGCATATTGCCACGCACACGGCATTGCTCATTCTCACAGCCATGTCCACGAAAATCAGAAAGCGGTGTTGAACCGTTTGTCCCGAGCCCTGGGCCACCTCGAGAAGGTGAAGCGCATGGTGGAAGAAGGTCAGGACTGCTCTCAGGTGCTTACTCAGCTTGCGGCTGTCTGCTCCGCCCTTGACAATACCGGCAAGGTGATTCTGAAGGATCATATGCGCCATTGTATTGTGGATGCTGTTGCCGCAGGCGATGAAGAAGCCATTGACGATTTGTGCGCGGCTGTTGATAAGTTCATGAAATAATCCATATAAACCGGAGGGTATGTTATGATCGGTAAGGACTTTAACCCATGGAAGCATTATGACAATTACCATGAGCAGATGTTTGATGACAAGTCCAGCGACCTTCCCCAGTGGCCCATCAAGCTGTGGAAGGTGCCGGTGGTTTCTCCCTATTTCCATCATGCCCATCTGCTGATTGCTGCGGATTGCAGTGCCTTCTCCTGCCCGACCTTTCATGATAAGCTGTCCAAAGGAAAGGTGACGTTGATCTGCTGCCCGGATTCTGATTTTGATATCGCCACCAAGCTGGGGGATATTTTCTCCAATAACGAGATTGCCAGTGTCACGGTTGTGAAGATGGAAAAACCCTGTTGCGCCGATCTGACGAACTTTGTATTTCAAGCGGCGAAAATGAGCCATTTGCCCGTCCCCACCCAGGTCATGAACCTGTTTGTGGATGCCGAAGATGTAACTGAATAAAAAAGGAGATACTACCATGCATATTGATCACGACCATATTGCCAGCGGTGAGCATAGCCATCCCCATGAACACGAGCACATCCATGCGCACACCCACGAGCATCCCCATGACCACGACCACCTCCACGAGGACGGAAGTGCCCATGATCACACCCATACGCCCATGGAGGAACTGCTGGCACTGATGAAATACATGGTGGGCCATAACGCAGCCCATGCCAGGGAGCTGGCAGATTTGGCCGCGCAGCTGAAAGGTGCCGCAGGCGAAGAAGCCTATCAGAAGGTCATGTCCGCCGTTGCTGATTTCGATAAGGGCAACGAAACCCTGGCGTCTGTTTTGAAGGAACTGGGTGCCGAATAAACGTACTATCGTATCTCCGATGGCACCGTCTCTTCCAACGTAATGCAAATCACAGCGCCGAAGCGGTGTGACGCACGAATTACTTGCGGGCTACCATGCGTGCGGCGTTCAGAATCCCCAGGACGTTATCTTCTTATCGGATAATGTCCTGGGGATTTTGCGTTTTGAAATGCGTGGCCACAAACGCACTTTCCTGTTTGTGGGTACTCATTTCAAAACGAGCTGGGATTCCAAAGGGATGGCAATTCCTTTGGCTCGGGGTCATCCAATAGGGGCGAGGAACGCCCTGTTGGCTGGGGAATCCAAAGGGGGCAGCGTTCCCTTGGCAGTGGTTTCCAAAGGCGGCAGCGCTGCCTTGGCGGGAGGCATCCAATGGAGGGCAGCGCCCTCCGTGGCAGGAAGAATCCAATGAAACCGGCGGTTTCGTGGCACACGATCTTGCTCGCAAGGTCTAGTGTGTTATACCTTTGGCGACCGCTGACGCTGGAAAGGGGGTGTTTCCATATAGAACACACTCTTTCCGGTGGCAGCAGAACAGGCGGGTTCTGCGTCCTCCCGGACGAGAAGCCCAGGAGTTTGCTTTAGCAGAATCCGCCTGTTCGGGTGTAGGTGGTGCGGCGGAGCGGAGAGAATTTCGGGAGAAATTCTTGGAGTGCAGCAGCATCACCGGGGGAGCAAAAGGTATATCAAACCCGCCGCAGCGACGCTACTCTCTCGCACTACTCCTCAAATGAAATCACTGTTTCCTTCGGCAGCTTCTCATTCTGGCAATTCAGAAGATAGGAGATTGCGTACTTGGCAAAGGGCTGAGAAATCATTTTGTCCCAATCCGCCAGTTGAATAATTTGCGCCGTTTTGTTTTCAAAGTCAAACTGAATCTCACCCCACTCACCGTCGCTGTCTGCCTGATACAGGTAGGTCGCGGCGGCGATTTTTTCTTTTCGCTTTTTCTGACGCTTTCGTTTCAGCACGATTGTATGAAAGAGACCATCCTCAATCAGCAGCTGCGTCAGCTTCTGTACCGCTTTCTTGTAAGCCCGCTCCGCACCGCTGGCTGTGGAGCCTTCAAACATCGCCGCCAGATCCTCCCATGTGGGACGGCAACGCATAGGCAGCACACAGCGGCAGTCCGTGCAGACTGCCATGTGCCGCTCTATCAGAATCTGAGAACGGTAATCCAATTTGCTATGCGCTCGCTGGACAGCACCGCCCCAGGAGCTGTCCCAGAGCATTGCACTGTACACGCCACCGGCATCCCGGCCTAAATCTTCCCCTGCGTCCTCGTTGATATCCGTATCGAAATCCTCGCTGAATTCCTTGTCGCTCTCACGGAGAACGGTATCATAGATAGAAACGATGCCACGATTTTTGCGGGCTGCTGTGAGATAATCCTCCGCCGTCTTTTTAGTGCAGCCGGTTTTCTCCATGAATGCCGCAATGGTTTTCTTCCGGGAATCCCTCGCTTTGTTATAGAGCCAAGCAATGCCGCGGACGGTTTTGTATTCGTCCAGATTTTTGAAGGAGCCGGATTCCTCATAGCGGCGGCAGTTGAGAATTGCGTTGCCGATGTCATAGTAAGCGTAGGTCAGAAAGTCTGCACCCTTGTCAGGATCGTACCCCGAGCAACAATCCACAATCGCAGATACGCAGTTCAGCTTGTAATCCAGCAGACGAACCGGGTCGTAAGCGTAAAGCCCCTCCCGGTGGAAGAAGCGGTAAATCCGTCCGTTCAGAATTTTCTCAATGTGGTGGAGATAAAAGCAGAGATACAAAAGATTGTGCTCCCGGTTTGCCATGACGATATATTGATTGATATCCTCCACAACCAGCGGCTCCGGCGATATCTGAAAGGTGTGCTCCGCCTCAAACCGGGTCACGTTCTTTTCCAGACACTGGAAACCATATTTGGTGGTGTACCTTTCTGCTAACTTAGGCATGGGGCACCTCTTTCCTCTGTTTCAAAATCACAGGAGTGCTCTGGCTTCCGCTTCCAAGGCATCCAGCTCCATCTCCTGAATGTATTTCCCGTTAGCATAGCTGACGCTATGTTTTGCTCGCTGCATTTTATCTTTCGCCAGCTTCTTCATCATCTTTGCCAGCGCAGGATCTGTACGATTTCTATCCAGACGGTGATCGATGGAATTCATCCGTGTCTCATACAGCGCAACATATGGATGATCCTCTGCAAGCTCCCGTTCCTTCCGGCCCTTCAGATTTCCAACCTGCCTGCAACTTCTGTTCCGCTTATCTCCGGGGGCATAGCCGTTGCAGTATTTTGTTGGTCTGGCATTGGTGGTCAGAAACCAGCATCCGCAGGTTCGGCACTTTTTGGGAGCGTGCCCCACGCACAGTCCTTCATACAGATCGGATCGGAACATACCCACGAAGGTGACATAGAGCATTCTCTTGACGATGATTGGTGTCATGCAGCCAGGACGCTGAACAGTTGTGTACTGCAGCGTGGCGTTGGTCATCGCCATCCAACTGTCGCCTTCTGCGAAGTTTTCAATCTCCGGGAAACACTTGCCGAAAAGAGCCGCAATATTCTCCGGTGTACGTTTGAACTCCGGGGCGTTGAGCTTTTCTGCAAAAGCAGTCATGGTTCTCTGATATTCTCCCAAGGAGTAATACAGATTTCCCAGCATCGCCAATATCCGCAGATGCTTCCTGCCTGATTCATATTGCGGGTCAGCAAGTGCCGTTACAGAGCTGATTTCAAATGCAGCGGTATACGCATTGGCATTATCGAGGGATTCTTCCGAGAGCACCCGATCAATCCGTTCTGCGGCGTTGGACAGCTCTACATAGGAGAACGGTTTCACATCTTTCAAAAGTTCCGCCATCTGCTTTACACTCTCCCTAGCCGCCGGGAGCAGAGCCGGATCGCCGCAACCGGCATTGAAGGTTCCCAACAACGCATTCAGAAGCGAGCAATAGACTGCCAGCTTGTCAAGCACTTCTGCCGGCACATTCAGTGCATCACAGCCAATGGTTCCGCAGGGAAAACTCTTGTCCCCATAAATTGTCACCTTCTGCCAGAAGTCCAGAGATAATACTTCGTGTTTCATAAACGCCTCCATTATTGTTTTTGTTCATTATAGCACATATGTTCTATAATTGGAAGAGGGGTTGTCCGGTTTTTTTAAATAGGGTTGTCCTGCGATTAGCCTGCTTTTTGATAATTTCCCCATAACCATAGTGAGGAGGTAAGATGCCTGCCAACCCCAGTGGGCATTTTCCTCCCCAATATTTTTATGGAGGCAAGATAATGAGCGTATTTGAAACCATTAAGGCAGCTGTCACTTTGCGGCAAGCTGCCGAACATTACGGGCTGCGGGTACAACCAAACGGCATGACCTGCTGCCCATTCCACAAGGACAGGCACCCCAGTTTGAAGCTGAATGAGGATTATTTCTTCTGCTTCGGCTGTGGAGCCAGAGGTGATGTCATTGACTTCACTTCCCGCCTCTTCGGGCTTTCGCCCTATGCCGCCGCGCAGAAACTGGAAACCGACTTTGGAATTGACGCGGAAACAATACCGCTTCCTTTCCCCAACCATGCAGAGCCTTCCCGGAACAGGGAGCGGCTCTGCATTTCTGTTCTGCGGGAATATCTTCGGTATCTGCGCATCTGGCAGCTGCGGTATCGTCCTGAGAAGCCGGGTGACCCAATCCACTCCCGTTTTGCCGAGGCGATGAAGGAACTGCCCACGGTAAATCATCTTCTCGACTGCCTGTTGGGAAATGATTTGCTTCTGGCAGAAAAGACGGCGGAAATGCTCTGTGACGATGGGCATATTCGGCGGCTGTCCGAGTATCTCGGGACACTGTCTGAGAAAGAGAGGGAATGTGCATGAGTGAGACGCCGGAGTGGCTGGATGACAAGGGAAAGATCATCGAGCACAAATACTGCCAATGCTTTCTGGAAAAGCAGCCCATGCTCAGCAAGGGAGAGGACTTCTTCACCACGGAAGGCGTTGTCACCGACAAAGACCGGCTCCTGCGGGATGTGTTCGATGATATCAAAGAGCACCTTACCGGCGGGCTGGTGACGAAAGCCAAAAATCTGCTGGAAGCCATCCGCATGGAGTGCTATGACCGTGGAGAGCTGGAAAAACATCAGGATCGTATCTTCCTTGCCAACGGAACTCTGTTTCTGGACGGAAGGTTCGTGGAGGAAAGAGGGTTCTGCCTGAACCGCCTGCCCATTCGCTACGATCCCAACGCTCCCCAGCCGGAGGTTTGGCTGCGGTTTTTGTCTGAGCTTCTGGAACCGGAAGATGTTCTGACCTTGCAGGAATTCATGGGCTACTGCCTGATTCCCTGCACCCGGGGTCAGGTGATGCTACTCATCAAAGGCAACGGCGGCGAGGGCAAGTCCCGGATCGGTGTGGTGATGCACACCCTGTTCGGTGCCAACGCCAAGAATGGCAGCATCGACAAGGTGGAAAACAGTGCCTTCGCCCGGGCGGATTTGCAGCATGTGCTGGTGATGGTGGACGATGATACCAAAATGGAGGCGCTATCCTCCACCCACTATGTAAAGTCCATCATCACCGCGGAAACCCCTATGGACTTGGAGCGCAAAAAGGAACAGAGCTTTCAAGGGGATATGTATGTGCGGTTCATGGCCTTTTCCAACGGCGATCTGGAAGCCCTGTACGATAAATCCGAGGGCTTCTTCCGGCGGCAGCTGATCTTGCAGACTAAGCGAAAACCGCCGGGCAGGGTGGACGATCCCTATCTTTCTGACAAGCTGAAGCAGGAGGCAGAGGGCATCTTCCTCTGGTGTCTGGAAGGATTGAAACGGCTGCAATCCAACAACTATCGATTTACGGTGAGCCAGCGGGCAGCAGAGAACAAGGAACACGCCAAGCGGAACGCCAACAATCTGGTGGAGTTCCTACAGTCCGAGGGGTACATCCAGCTGAAAGCCGACAGCACCATCACCTCCCGGGATTTATACGCCATCTACCAGATGTGGTGCGAGGACAACGGCTACCGTCCTATCGCCCAGCGGTCTGTGAGCAGTTACCTAAAAAGTCATCTGGAGGACTACAATCTGGAAGCCAGCAACAAGATCACCAATAAGTCGGGAAAGAAGGTCAACGGCTTCTGGGGCATTCAGGCGCTGACATCACCAATAATTCTCTGATGTGGAAAACATCCATCCCTATCCATCCCAAGTATCCCGGGGATAGATGGGATGGATGGGGATAGAGGATTCGGGATTCAACGGAAAAATGAAGGAGAAAGATTATGAAAAAGTACAACGGGCAAGAGTGGGCGTTCTTCCGCAACCGGTTAGGACGTGTCCAGTTCAATTCCGTATGCCGCTGCTGCCGAAACCGCTGCAAGCAGAGCTTCCGGGTAGAGCTGCTCTCTTGCCGGCGGTATGAAAGCAGAAAACAACCGCAGGAAACACAGGAAAAAAGGTTTGGTTTCCCAAGGATTGTGGAAACAGAAAAATGATACACGAAACCGCAGCAGTTCTTCACCCAATCGCGCCGGTGAGAAGGGTGAAGCCGATGCACGGTTTCGTGTTTTTCTATGCCATTCCAAAAAATCCATTCCGAAACAGGAAAACCAAACAAAGCATCATCGATGCAGACATCATGGGAGCAATTTCTATTGTCTCCAAATCCAAATTTTCAATGAAATTTTCAATGAAAGAGGTATGACTATGAATGTGAAAAATGAAATCAAAAGTATCATCGTCCGTTCCGGCATGACTATGCAGCAGGTGGTTGATTTGCTGTCCGACGAATACGGCTGGAGCGACAGCATTTCCAACTTCTCCAACAAACTGAGCCGCGGCTCCCTGCGCTACCGGGAAGCAATTCAGATTGCGGATGTGATGGGGTATGACCTCGTCTGGCAGAAACGGAGGGATCAATAATGGACAAGCCCCAGTATGCCATCCTGCGCTTTGCCAAATACAAAGGGCCAGAGATTGGCAGAATCGAAGCTCATGACGAGCGCGCCAAGGAGAAATATGCCAGCAACCCGGATGTGGATACCAGCCGCAGCGGGCTGAATTTCCATCTGGTGAAACCCTGCCGCTCCTACCGGGCGGAGGCGGAAAAGCAGATTTCTGAGGCTGGATGCCGGGCAAGAAAGGACAGCGTTCGGGTGGTGGAGACCCTGATTACCGCCAGCCCGGAGTTCTTTCAAGGCAAGAAGCCCCGGGAGGTAAAGGAGTTCTTTAAATATGCTCTTGACTTCATCCAGAGCAAGCAGTCTCCCGAAACAATCATCTCTGCCGTGGTGCATGTGGACGAGAAAACGCCCCATATGCACCTCTGCTTTGTCCCGCTGACGGCAGACGGGCGGCTCAGTGCAAAGGATATCATCGGCAACAAAAAGAAGCTGACCCAGTGGCAGGATGAATTTTGGAAGCACATGGTAAAGAAATACCCGGACTTCGAGCGTGGGGAATCCGCCAGCGAAACCGGCAGAACCCATATCCCGCCCCGACTGTTCAAGGAAGCGGTTCGCCTGAACAGGCAGAAGGATAAGATTGCCCAACTGCTTTCAGAAATCACCCCTCTGAACGCAAAGAAGAAATCCGCAGAAATCGATACAATCCTCACGGACTACATTCCCAGCGTGGAAAAGCTGATGACCCGGATGAAGAAAGCCGGCAGTACGGTGAAAGAACTGAAAAAGGAAATCGCCGCACTGGAAAAGGAACTCAATGGCAGCAAAGCCAGTGTCCAGCGCCAACTGGAACTTGCTAGGAAGTTGCAGGAGTTCGAAGCTCTCCAGCAGACTGTCAAGGAGTTGGAGGATGAAATCGCCGCCATTCCGCCCGAAATCCGTGAGAAATACATTGCCAAAACTGAAAGAAAGGAAATCTTTTCCCTTGAATAATAGCAAAGAAATACAGGCTATGCAGCTGCCGATTCAAAAGCTGCGCCCCTTTGAAAATCACCCCTTCCAGGTGAAGGACGATGATGAAATGAATCAGCTGGTGTGGAGTGTCCTGACACAGGGCGTCCTGACCCCGCTGGTTGTCCGTCCCCTGGAAAATAATGAATACGAAGTGATCTCCGGGCATCGGAGACTGCACGCGTGCCAAAAGGCAGGAATCGAAACGGTTCCTGCCTTAATTTATGCCCTCGACCGGGATGCCGCTGCCATTGCGCTGGTGGACAGCAATCTCCACAGGGAGAAGATTTTGCCCAGCGAGAAAGCTTTCGCCTACAAGCTGAAAATGGATGCCCTGAGCCATCAGGGAACTTCGTGCCAAGTTGGCACGAAGTTTCGTACGGACGAAACTATTGGAGAATCCGTTGGTGAAAGCGCTCGACAAGTCCAGCGATACATCCGCCTGACAGAATTGATCCCCCAAATTCTCAGTATGGTGGATGCAGGAAAAATCGCCCTGACTCCGGCGGTGGAGCTGTCCTATCTGACCCAACAGGAGCAGTGTGACCTTCTGGAAACCATGGAAAGCGAGGATTGCACCCCATCGCTGTCCCAAGCTGTCCAGCTGAAAAAGCTGAGCCAGTCCGGGGAACTGAATATGGACAAAATCTTTGAAATTCTCCAGGAACCCAAGGCCAACCAGCAGGAAAAGATCAGCTTCCGGGTGGAAGATTTGCGGAAATACTTCCCCAAAACCTACAGCGTCGCCCGGATTCAGGAGCGGATTTTGAAGCTGCTGGAAGCGGACTGCCGTAAGCGGCAGCTGAGCAGAGGGGAGCGGTGATGATGGACGCAAAGATTCAGATTCACGATGACGACTGCTCCAATATGAGTAGTGAAGATATACAGGCAGTTTTGTCTGAGGTTACTGCCCTGATTACAGGGGCAATTCTCCGGGCAGGTGTTCAGCCGGAAGAACCGGAGACGGCTGCGTAATAGAAGTATCGGGAGGGGTGCGGCTTACAGGGCCGCACCTTTGCCGTTTAAACCTTATCCCAATAAAATCAAGAAAAACAGGTTTCGGTAAAAGGAAGTGTACAATATGGAGCGATATTTGATGTATTTAAGAAAGTCGAGAATGGATACGGATTTTGAGGAAGTATCCATTGCTGAAACGCTGAGCCGACACAGAACGACGCTTGAAAAATTCTGTAAGTCCAAGCGGCTCAATGTGGCGGAGGTTCTGGAGGAAGTGGTATCCGGTGAATCCCTTGCCGCCCGTCCTCAGATGATGCGCTTGCTGGAGTTGGTCAGTACGGGTTCCTATGCGGGCGTGGTCTGCATGGACATAGAGCGACTGTCCAGAGGTTCGTCAATGGAATCCGGCTATATCATGCAGATTTTGCAGGTCAACGGCTGTAAAATCGTTACCCCCGGCAAGACCTACGACTTGCAGAATGAATCTGACGAGCAGTTTACGGATATGAAATTCATGTTCAGCCGCTATGAACTGAAAACCATCACCAAACGGCTGGTGCGGGGCAGAAATCAGTCTGCGTCCGAAGGCAAATTCATGGGTTCAATGGCACCCTATGGCTATCGGGCTTATAAACTCCCCGGAGAGAAGGGAAACAGTCTTATGATTGTCCCGGAGGAAGCCAAGGTAGTACAGATGATTTTTGATATGTACGGGCAGCAGGGCATGGGCTACAATGCCATTGCCTACAAGCTGAATGATATGCACATCCCCGCCCGGAAAGGGCAGTGGAGCCAGACATCAGTTTGCAATATCCTGACCAACGAGGTGTATCTCGGTAAAATCAGGTGGCGCAGAGAACCGGTAAAGCGCGTTGTCAAGGAAGGAATGCTGTCCAAGAAACGGATTCTTAATGATGATTATGAACTGTATGAGGGCAGACACGAGGCTATTATCACAGAGGAACAGTGGGATCGGGTGCAGGAAATATTGAACCGTCATAAACACACCTCAAATCATACGGAACGGCAATTAAAAAACCCGTTTGCTGGGGTGCTGTATTGTGAAAAGTGCGGGGGAATTATGAAGCGGTATGTTCCCCGTCCCAAGGAAAGTCCAACTGCCTGGTTCCGGTGTATGACTCGTAACTGCGACTGCAAAATGATTAAATGCGAGGTAGCAGAGGAAAATATACTGAATGCTATGGAGGAATGGCTTGAGGAATATCAAATCCAGCTTGAGCAGACACAAACACAGACTGTTGACCCGATTGACACGGCTTTGGAAACGGTTCACAGTCAGCTAACCGGCTTGCAGCTCCAACAGGAGAAAATTTGTGAGTATTTGGAAAAGGGTATCTACTCAGTCGAGGTGTTCAGCAAGCGCAATGCAGCTCTGTCAAAGGAGATTGAACAGCTCCGGGAATCCGAAACGGATCTTCTTCGACAGGAAAGTGAAGGCAATAAGCGAAATCGGGCAGCATCTGAGCTGATCCCAACCACCCAGCACATTCTGGATAGCTATGATGCGCTTACTGTGGAGGAGAAAAATAGCCTCTGGAAACTGGTTATGAGAAGGGCAACGATTTATCGGGAACCCGAGGGGGAAGTGCGTATTCACATTTACCCAAATCTTCCAAAGTAACGAACCGCCATAGGCGGGCAATACCACAAATGTAAGAAAAATCCACGCTGATCTATCGACTATAGCCCCCTTTCATGGTATAATACGAAAAATTGATTGTGAAAGGGGGCTGACATCATGTCTGAGCAGCCGAAAAAGACGCCGTGTGGTATTGGTGTGTTGGCCCATGTGGACGCGGGGAAGACCACGCTCAGTGAGGCGATGCTCTATGAAGCCGGGGTGAGACGTACCCTGGGGCGGGTCGATCATCAGGACGCGTTTCTGGACACCCACGCGCTGGAACGCGCAAGGGGCATCACCATTTTTTCCAAACAGGCGCTGCTGGAAACGGAGCACCGCGCCGTCACGCTGGTGGACACCCCCGGCCATGTGGACTTTTCCGCCGAGGCCGAGCGCATCATGCCGGTGCTGGACTGCGCCGTGCTGGTCATCAGCGGCACCGACGGCGTGCAGGCCCACACCCTGACCCTCTGGCGGCTGCTGGAACGCTATCAGGTACCGACGTTTTTGTTTCTCAACAAGATGGACCTGCCCGGAATGGGGAAGGCGAAACTGCTGGCCGAGCTGCGGCAGCAGCTCAGCCCCGCCTGTGTGGATTTCACCGCGTCCCCGGAGGAGATCGCGGAAAACGCCGCCATGTGCGACGAGGCGCTGCTGGAAAACTATCTGGAAACCGGCGGCGTTACGGAAGGGAACCTCCGGGCGCTGATCGCCGGACGGAAGCTGTTCCCCTGCTGCTTCGGCTCCGCTCTCAAACTGGACGGTGTGGGGACGCTGCTGGATATTCTGGACAAATACGCCCCGGAAACGGCCTATCCCGGCGAATTCGCCGCAAAAGTCTATAAAATCTCCCGCGACCCTCAGGGGAACCGCCTGACATGGCTGAAGGTCACAGGCGGCAGTCTGAAAGTTCGCTCCATGCTGCGTTATGTAAATCAGAAGAACGAGCCGCGGGAAGAGAAAGTCGTGCAGCTGCGGCGGTACTCCGCCGACAAATTTACCGCCCCGGAGGAAGTTGCCGCCGGGCAGCTGGCCGCGGTGACGGGGCTTTCCGAAACCTACGCGGGGCAGTCTCTGGGAGCGGAACCGGCGGGACAGCCCTACGTGCTGGAGCCGGTCATGACCTACCGGGTAAATCTGCCCGGAGGCGCCAACCCGGCGCAGGTTCTGCCCAAGCTGCGGCAGCTGGAGGAAGAAGAACCCCAGCTGCGTCTGCTCTGGGAAAACGGACAGATCCACGTGCAGATGATGGGGCGGGTGCAGCAGGAGGTTTTCCGCAGTCTGGTGCAGCAGCGCTTCGCTCTGGA
>CAKTNN010000038.1 GCA_934589065.1 uncultured Oscillospiraceae bacterium | reverse complement strand
GTCATTGCGAGCCAGTGCGCACACTGGTGTGGCAATCCCGGGCGCGGAAATTGTACCTTACTCTTCCGTTCCTTCCGGCAGCTGGGGGGCTTCCGGGCGCCGGGGGCCCTTGGCGGAGGTAATGAGTCCCGTCACCATGCCCAGGCCAAAGGGAACGCCAACAAATCCAACCACCATGGAAACAACGGGGATGCACCCAAGAAGCGTCCAGGCGGCAGTGCCGATAAGCAGCTCCGCCCACAACTTCGGGGCTTTTTTGAAGGCCTTGCGCCAGAGAAGCGAGCCCACAAAGAACGCCGCAAAGATGCCGGAGGCAATCAGGGCAGCGACATACACTGCCAAAAGCAGGAAGGCCAGACGCAGGCCCACCCGGGTGATCATCAGCAGGACGGCTGCCAGGGGAACCCCGATCAGAGCGGCAACGCCAATGCCAAAGGCGGCGGCGTAAGCCCCAAAGGGCTTGCCGGTATAGCGGCGATCCACCGTCTCCCACAGGGGCGTCAGCCACAGCAGCACCAGGGCAACCGCCGCCAGCCCGATAAAGGATACCAGCTTATTCACAACGGTTTTGCCAACGCTTTCCCCCCGGCTGGGTGCTTCTTTCTGCTCCGTCTGTTCCACAATCGCGCCGGACAGCAGGCTTTCTTCCGCAGAGACCTTGGCGCTGTCGGGATAGTGGAGCGTACCGCCCACGGTAACTCCTGCATCAATTACAATGTTGTCTGCCGACAGGTAGGCATCCCCCTGGATGTCGCCCTGAATGACAATGGTTTCCGCTGCGCCATAGAGCGTGCCGCCCACGTCACCGGCAACCACCAGGCGCTGGCTTGCGGCGAACAGATCCCGGCCCACGGTGCCCTCCGCATAGATCTCCTGGGCTGCCAGGAAGGCATCCTTTTCCACGCTGCCTTCCACCCGCACGGTGCGGGCAGCGGCGGCAAGGTACTCTGCATTTCCGCCGGATGCCACCGACTCTCCCGCCAGGAAGGCAATGCCATCGATATCGGCATCGTTGGTGACGGCATAGCCGCTGGCAAACACAGAGCCCTGCTGCTTGCCGCTGACGCTATCCCCGTAGAAGCCTGCCGCCCCGGCGCACAGCGTCAGGCTGCCCAGAAGGCAGATCGCCATAAGGAAGGCAAATAGTTTTCTTCTCATTCCACTCTACTCCTTTTCCGGCAACGGTACGCTGCCCTTTCTGATAACAAGTATAGCATAGTCTTCCTTAAAAAAACAGGTGCTTTTTTAAGAAAGATGTGCTTTTTTACTCCCGGTGCTCCCGGATTGCTTCCAGGAAGGCCTGCCCGTATCGCTGGGCCTTGGTTTTTCCCACACCGGTGACCTTGAGGAATTCCTCCATGGTTTCCGGGCGCTTCCTTGCCATGTCCTCCAGGGAGGCATCGGTGAAAATGATGTAGGCGGGCACGCCGCCCTTCTTCGCCAGATCCCAGCGCAGAGCTTTGAGCTCCTCCAAAAGCTTTTTGGCAGTGGGCTGGGGAGCAGTCTTCTTTTCCTTTTTGGGGTCACAGTTGCCGCAATTGCCGCACCGCGCCGGATGCTCCTGCCCGAAATAGCTAAGGATTGCCCCCCGAAGGCAGGATCTCGTCTTGCAGTAGTGCTTCATGCTGTCCAGCCGCTGCAAATCCTGACGGATTCGGTTTTCCTGCTGCTGCAGGGTCAGCTCGCTTTCCTTGGAGGGGTGGTTGATGAGGAATTCCGCCACATGGACATCCCTGGGAGCAAACAAAAGAATGCACTGGGCATCCTCTCCGTCCCGTCCGGCCCGCCCCGCCTCCTGGTAGTAGCTCTCCAGGCTCTGGGGCATATTGTAATGGATGACAAAGGACACATTGGACTTATCAATGCCCATGCCAAAGGCATTGGTCGCCACCATCACCCTGGCACGGTCGTAGATAAAGTCCTCCTGATTTTCGTGGCGCTCCTCCTCGGATAGTCCCGCGTGATAGCGGGTTGCCGCAATATCCCGGCTTTGCAACAGCTGGCATACCTTTTCCACATCCCGGCGGGTGGAGCAGTAGACGATTCCGGTTTCCTCCCGCCTGTCCCATACGAGCTGCAAAAGCTCTGCGTCCTTATTCTTGGGGCTGCGGACTTCAAAGCGCAGGTTGGGCCGGTCAAAGCCCGTTACCACCCGCACGGGATCCCGCAGCCCCAAAATCTGCTCCACATCCCGGCGCACCCGCTCCGTTGCGGTGGCTGTAAAGGCCGATACCACCGGGCGCTGGGGCAGCAGATTCAGAAAATCCACAATTTTTAAATAGCTGGGCCGGAAATCCTGCCCCCATTGGGAGATGCAGTGGGCCTCGTCCACCGTCAGCTGGGAAACCGTCCGGGCGCTGATTGCCTCCAAAAAGCCGTCCGTCAACAGCCGCTCCGGGGCAACATAGATGATTTTATACATTCCCTCCCGGATATTGCGGTAAACCAGGCGAATCTGGTTGGGGGTCAGGGAGGAGTTGACATAAGCTCCGGCAACGCCTGCATCCTTCAGGGCCATTACCTGATCCTTCATGAGAGAAATCAGAGGAGAAATCACCAACGCAACTCCCGGCTGCATCAGCGCCGGAATCTGATAGCACAGGCTCTTTCCCCCGCCGGTGGGCATAATTCCAAAGGCGTCCCTGTGGTTTAACTGAGCATCGATGAGCTTTTCCTGCCCCGGTCGGAAGAAGGAGTAGCCAAAGACCTGCTTGAGTATTTCCAATTTATCCATAAACGGTTCTCTTTTCTTACCTGTACTGCAAATATCCAATGAATTTCTTCACTGCCAGGGAGGCGGTGCTCTCGTCTCTCAGGGCCAGGGCGGTTTCCCGGTAGGCGGGCACATCCAGCTCCTTGGCAACAATCTTGTAGGGGGTGCGTTTGAGGATCATTTCCGTCAGCATACTCACCCCCAGGCCGCTTTCCACCATTGCCATAATGGCATAGTCATCCCAGGTGGTAAAGTGCACTCTGGGCTTTAGGTGGTTGCGCTCAAACACCTCGGATACCTCTGCCTGAGCGCCCTTTTCCAGCAGCATAAAGGGCTCCTCGCACAGGGCGGCAATGGGCACCTTATCATACTTCGTCAGGGGGTGATCCTGGGGAAGGATTGCCAAAAGCCGGTCCCGTCCCAGGGGGATGGTATCAAAATCCGGGCGGGTTGGCAGCCGCAGGAAGCCGCAGTCCACCCGTCCCTGGGCAATCCAGTCCTCAATTTCCGTATAGTCCCCCAGAAGCAGCTCATAGTCAATGCCGGGATAATCCTTTTGGAAGGCCTTGATAACGTTGGGCACCCAGTGGATTGCACCGCTGGAAAAAGTGCCGATGCGGATAATGCCGGACTGCACCCCGTGGAGATCATCCACCTGCATCTGCAATTTCTGGTATTCGCTGCACAGGCTCTGGGCATAGGGCAGCATCCGGGAGCCATCGGAGGTCAGGCGAATGCCAGAGCGCCCCCGCCCCAAAAGGGTAATGCTCCACTCCTTTTCCAGGTCGCTGATCATGCGGCTGATCCCGGACTGGGAGTAGTTCAGCGCCTCCGCCGCCCTGGTAAAGCTGCCATATTCCACAGCCTTAATAAAGGCCATGTATTTGAGGATATTCATATCCATGCCGGCAGCCCCCTTTCATGCAAAAATCTCATAGTCTTCATGCAAAACATTCGCTTTTCAAATGTTTACTCCTATGATACAATCCATTCATCCGAAAAGCAAGCGCTTTTTTTCGGGGAATGCGAAAGAGAGGTAGCCCATCATGACCACATCGACCATTTGTATCACCATCACAATCGTCCTGTACTTAGCCAGTATGCTCTGGATTGGCGCGCACTACGCCAAGGAAAACGAATCCGCCTCCGATTTCTACCTGGGCGGTCGGAAACTGGGCCCCCTGGTCACTGCCATGAGCGCAGAGGCCTCCGATATGTCCAGCTACCTTCTGATGGGCCTTCCGGGGCTTGCCTACCTCAGCGGTCTGGCAGACGTAGGCTGGACTGCCATTGGCCTGGGTCTGGGCACGTATTTTAACTGGCTCTTTACCGCCCGGCGTCTGCGCCGCTATACCCAGATCACCAATTCCTTCACCCTGCCCCAGTTCTTCTCCCAGCGCTTCCGGGATAAAAAGAGCATCCTGGCAGCCATTTCCGCCGTCATTATCATCATCTTCTTTATTCCCTACACCGCTTCCGGCTTCTCCGCCTGCGGCAAGCTGTTCTCTTCCCTGTTTGGCATCAACTATATGACCGCCATGATTGTCTCCGCTATCGTCATTGTGGGCTACACCGCCGCCGGCGGCTTCCTGGCAGCCTCCATTACCGACCTGGTGCAGAGCATCATTATGACCATTGCCATTCTCTTTGTTCTCATCTATGCCACCGTTCAGGCCGGGGGCGTAGGGGCTGTCATGGAAAATGCCAAGGCCCTGCCCGGCTACCTGTCCTTCGGCAAGACATATCTTGCTGCCACAGGCTCTGCCGGTTCTTACAGTCTGCTGACCGTTGTCTCCACCCTGGCCTGGGGCTTGGGTTACTTCGGAATGCCCCACATTCTGCTGCGGTTTATGGCAATTGAAGACGAAAAGAAGCTGAAGCTCTCCCGCCGGGTTGGCTCTATCTGGGTGGTTATCGCCATGGCCCTCGCCATTATGATCGGCGTTGTGGGCAATACCCTCAGCGCCCAGGGCTCCATTGAAGCTCTGGAAGGCTCAGCCACCGAAACCATCATCATCCGGATTGCAACCCTCCTGTCCACCCACGGCCCGCTGCCCGCTCTGATGGCAGGCCTGATTCTTGCCGGCATTCTCGCCAGCACCATGTCCACCGCCGACTCCCAGCTGCTGGCTGCCTCTTCCAGCGTCAGCCAGAACCTGCTGCAGGATACCTTCGGCATGAAGCTGAGCCAGAAGACCAGTATGCTGGTAGCCCGGCTGACGGTGGTGTTCATCGCCATCCTGGGCATTCTGATTGCCCGGGATCCCAACAGCTCCATCTTTGGCATCGTCTCCTTTGCCTGGGCAGGCTTCGGCGCCGGATTTGGCCCTCTGGTAATCTGCGCTCTATTTTGGAAGCGCACCACCTTCCCCGGCGCCATTGCCGGTATGATCTCCGGCGGTGTGTTCGTCTTCGTCTGGAAGTATCTGATTAAGCCCATGGGCGGCGTCTTCGGAATCTACGAGCTACTGCCTGCCTTCCTGGTTGGGCTCATTGCCATTGTTGTCGTCAGCCTGCTGACCAAAGCCCCCAGCGAAGAAATCCAGGAGGAATTTGACCTTGCCGCCAGCGGCAAGGAGCTGTAAACCTTCGCTTCTTCCCCCCTCCCCTGCCGGTTTTCTCTTCTCCCGGCGGGGGAGATTTTTTGTGCATTTTTAAGCGATATGTATCCCAATCCAGTATTTCTCCGAAAAGGCCCCAGGGTATCGAATTTGCTTTTTGGCGCTGCTAATTATCCTGTTTGAGCGCAGAAACATCGCAAATTACGATTTTTTGATTTTCGCGGCGCAGAATGCCTCTTTTCTTTAGCTTTCCCAGATGCCGGGTAATTACTTCACGCTGCGTTGCAAGAAGCTGTGCAAGTTCCTCATCCGTGAGTCGTAATTCGATAACGACCTCCCCTTTATCATTGACGCTTCCGTTCTCGGAAGCTAAGGAAAGGAGTTTCTCGCAAAGTCGTGTATATGAATCATAGAAAGATAATTCCGCAATATCGCATGTCAGGTGGTATATCTTTTTCCCCATAGAGTTCATGATTTTCCAAGCAAGCGTTGGATAAATCATAATAGCGGTTTTCAAATGCTGATGGTCAATACGAATAAAGTCCAAGTCTGTTTTTGCAATCATGGTTGCATTATACGTTTCACGGCTAAAAAATCCCGATTCCCCCAGAATGATCGTTTTGTCGTTAATACACAAAACCTTTTCCTGTCCGTTGGATTCAACGACAGCTACTTTGACTTGACCAGACAGAATTAAAAATAGCCACTGGGCAGTTTCTCCCTGGTGTCCCAAAATAGACTTTTTGCTTGCATGTTCGATCGTACAGCCAAGGCGATCCAGTAAGCAGATTATTTCCTGAAGCTCCTGTGGTGTCACCTCTAAACTTTCGTCCATGCTGTCATAGCACTTGGAATGCATATCACATCACCTCTTGATATTCCGTAATCGTTTTATTTCACACTGCAGAGTCAATGGGCTACCAATTGCAGTACGTTTTTACTTTTGCTGCATGAACGCAGCACAGAACCCTATTCAGGAGCAGAACAACACGGAAATGGATTCTGTGAGGCATTCTGTTTTTGTATGTATTACTTAATTATAAAGAATTTTTCAAGAGATAATTGTGAGAAATTACACAGAAAGGAAAATAAATAATAGATACAATGTAGGAAAAAGGAGGCAGATAATTATGTCCATGATAAAAAGCAGCGAAGAACCAAATGCACGCTTTGCAAAACTAATCGCACTATTATTCTATCACATGAGTCACGAAATGTGCAAGCAGTTGGGCAAAGAGAAAGGGAAAGAAGCCATTCGAAATGCAGTCACAGCCTTTGGTGCGGCCCGTGTGGCTGCAATGAAGGAGGAAGCCGCTGAAAGAGGGCTCAGTGTTACCAGCAACCAGACCTTCCATCTGGTTCGGGATATGCCGAACCCGGGATATGATGGCTACTGGGAGGGTGACACACATCATATTTCATATTGTCCATTTCATGACCTATGGAAAAGCTATGGCCCGGAGGGTATGGAGTACGGAGAACTCTATTGCGAAGTTGACCACGTAATCTTCAACGGCTTTAATCTTGCGTTAAAACGAGATCATGTACTTACCGTAACCGGTGATTACTGCGAATTCAATGTATCCCCGGTTAAAAGCAAGGAGTGCAGTCATGAGTCCGAGTTGGCTAAATGAGTTTGAGGAGCTGCACGGTAGGGAGCTTCAAGAACTTAGCAAAAAGCTTTGGAGCTATGCTGAACCCGCGCTGGAAGAATATCGTTCCTCCTCTGCCCTAATAGATTATCTTGTGAACCAAGGATTTTCGGTGTGCCGTGGGTTAGCAGGGCTAGATACCGCTTTTCTGGCACAATGGGGTTTCGATTCCCCGCGCATCCTGTTTCTCGCAGAATATGATGCGCTGCAAAATGCCGGTCAAGCCGCCGTCAGCCATGAAAGTCCGATTGTAGGGAAGGGTGGACATGCTTGTGGGCACTGTCTTTTAGGTGTCGGCGCTGTTGGTGCCGCTGTTGCACTGAAAGAACGTATGGAAAAAATGAAGCTGCACGGGTCTGTTGCAGTGATGGGATGCCCTGCAGAAGAAACCATGACCGGAAAAATACGCTTGGCTCAAGAAGGTTATTTTGACAATTTTGATGTTGCTCTGACTTGGCATCCTGAGGCAATTAACCAGGTTTCAGAATTGCGTTATCAGGCAATGCGTTCGGTTTACTTTTCCTTTCGCGGCACTCCGGCTCATGCTGCAATATCTCCAGATGCAGGGCGGAGTGCATTGGATGCAGTAGAACTGATGAACGTGGGTGTAAACTATTTACGGGAACATATCCATCCAGGAGCACGTATCCACTATGTGACTGTCAATGGCGGGAAGGTTCCAAATGTCGTCCCTGATTATGCGAAATCCTGGTATTTCATTCGCACTCCAAGAGACGATTTACAAAAGGATATCTATGCCCGGGTTTGCCGGATTGCGCAGGGTGCTGCACTAATGACAGATACGGAAGTCACTATTGATGAAATAACAGCTTGCCCTGCAACAAAAATATATCCGGATTTGAACAAAGTGCTTTTTGAATCATTCGAAGAAGTCGGAACACCCAGCTGGACAAACCGAGAGCTCGCTTTTGGACGAGAGATTCAGCGCACGCTCCCAGTTGAGCAGCTTACAGGTCAAATTGAGGATTGCCCCCGATTGAAGGAGCAGGGACCGTTAGACACCGGTCTCACGCCGTTATCAAATATCCCAAAGCCTTTTCCTGCTTCTTCCGATGTTTCAGCCGTCAGTGCCCGTATCCCGACAGGACAAATTACGGTTGCCTGTTTTCCCGTTGGTACAGCCGGGCACACCTGGCCAATCACCGCCTGTTCCGGTTCTGAAATTGGATGGCGAGGAATGATGACAGCATCTAAAGTTTTAGCTCTTACCGGAAGCAAATTGCTACAGGACCCACAGATGCTGAAAAGCATTCTGTCCAAAAACAAATTCATTTAAAAAACAGGAGGAGTATCGACATGAACAATAAGAAATTATCCGTTGCGGAAGACCGAAAAATAAACGGTTGGAACCCTCCCGCCAGTGGAAAACTAAAGTATATCCTAGCCAGTGTTGGCCCCGCAGCATTGGGCGTTGGTCTTTCCATGGGCCCCGGTTCCATTGGCTCTGCGCTAAAGCTTGGTGCTCTTTCTGGGTATCGTATGCTTTGGGTCATGCTGATTATTGCTTTGGCCATGGCAGCAGAAACCTACATCACAAACTACATAATTTACGGTAGCCACATAGAAGGAGAGAAGGCTTCCACATTAATTCAGCTTTTTAACAAGAAAATCGGCAAAATTCCCTCGTTTATTATCACTGCCCCGGTTGCTCTGGCATTCTGCTTTGTATTAATGAGCCAGGGAACTCTCATTGGCACAATCGTTCACGATTTACTGCCCTTTATTCCCGCAAAAGTTGCTATGGTGCTTGCTGGCCCTGTTATTGCGCTACTTTTTTCTCATAGCTTCGATGCCGTAAAGAAAATCTTCAAATATATGATCGGTTTTCTCACGCTGCTGTTTCTGGTAAACGGAATTGTCTGTGCTCCAAACTTCATTGCATGTCTAAAGGGTTTGGTTCCTTCTCTTCCAAAGAGCTCCGGTGAGGCAATTGCGTTTGCCGGTGTGGTTGGCGGCTCCTGTGGAGGTGTAACCTTCATCCTGCAATCCTATGGTATCCGCAATAGCGGTTTGACTGAGAAAAAGCACCTGCCCCTCGTAAGAATTGACACGCTGGTTACTTGCTTAATGTTCTTTGTGTGGAATATCGGAATTTATATTTCTGCAGCAGCCGTATTGAATCCCGCTGGTGTAGAAGTGAAAAGCGCGTTGCAAGCTGCTCTGGCATTAGAGCCTCTTGCGGGGTCATTTGCGAAATACATAATGCTGCTGGGCATTTTGGCTGCGTGTATAACCTCCGCAGGCGGTGTCTGTACACTCAATTCCTGCATTATTGCCGATGTCTTGGGAAAAGAGCCAAATCCCAAAGAAAATCCTTGGATGAAAAAAATTAACATTGCTCTTTGCCTGGTTGTTTCACTAAGCATCTTCTACGGCAATTTCTCTTCCATGGACTTTGTTGTCGCTGTCATGTCCTGCATGACCTTAGCCGGTCCTTTTGTCTGCATTGGCATTCTTTACCTGATGCTGCACAAAGATATTATGAAGGTCAAGGTTCCTACATGGCAGATTCTTGTTACCATTCTGATTCTGGGATTTAATCTCTACGCAGCATATAATGCACTGCTTGGTCTGATTGGGTGATTATTATGTGCGAACAAGAATACTTGGACATACTGAATCAAGAATTGATGCCTGCATTAGGTTGCACAGAACCGATTGCAATTGCGTATGCAGCAGCGACTGCCCGTGATGTACTGGGTGTATTTCCTGAGCATATTGATTTGTTTTGCAGCGGCAACATAATAAAGAATGTCAGTGGAGTTGTTGTACCGAATTCAAACGGTATGCGTGGGATTGATGCAGCAGGGACGTTGGGAATTGTCTGTGGCAGAGCTGAAAGCAGGCTGCAAGTTCTTGAGAATGCAACAGAAGAAGATGTTTTCAGGACAAAGCAGCTTCTTCAGCAAGGCTTTGCCAAGTGCTATCTGCAGGAAGGCGTAGAAAATCTGTATGTTCGCGCAATTGTCTATTCCGGTAACAATCAAGCTGAAGTCATTATTGAAAAGCACCACACCGATATTACTTACATTGCGAAGAATGGTGTTATTCTTGAAGACCATCGAAAAAAAGAACACGCTTCGGATGCTGCACTCACTGAGTTAACTGTTTTGGGCATTCTGGATTTTTCCGAATCAGTAAATACGGACAAGGTCAAAAAGCTTTTAGACCAACAGATTTCGATGAATATGGCAATTGCGCACGAGGGGATCAAGAATACATATGGTGTCTCTGTAGGTCAGACTCTGCTTCATACAGAAGGCTGTTCCCTCAGTGTACGCGCAAGGGCACTGGCAGCGGCAGGTTCAGACGCAAGAATGGATGGCTGTTCCTTACCTGTAATGATCAATAGCGGTAGCGGCAACCAAGGAATGACACTCTCCATTCCGGTAATCGAATACGCCAAAGAACTGAATGTTGGGGATACGAAGCTGTACCGTGCTCTTCTGATAAGCAACTTAATTTCCATACATATTAAGCGTCAAATTGGTAGTTTATCCGCTTTTTGCGGCGCAGTTAGTGCTGCCTGCGGTGCAGGTGCAGCCATCACTTATCTCTACGGCGGAAATTATGACCAGATTTGCTCCACCATCGTCAATACACTTGGCACAACCACCGGCATTGTCTGTGACGGAGCGAAAGCATCCTGTGCCGCAAAAATATCCTGTGCACTAGAATCGGCAATCACCGCACACCATATGTCTATGGAAAAGAAACGTTTTCTTGCCAATACAGGCCTTATTAAAGGAGATATCGAAGATACCATCCGTTGTGTTGGCTGTGTTGGGCGAGACGGGATGCGAGAAACAGATGTACAGATTATGAACATCATGCTTCGCAACACTCCGGATATCAAAAAATAATAATATGAACAGGCACTCGCATTTCCCTGCGCGTCCATTTCTCTTCCCGCTCCCCCGCCGTTTTTCTCTTCTCCCGGCGGGGGAGATTTTTATGTTATAAAAAACTGTCATTGCGAGTCGGCGCACACACCGGCGTGGGAATCCCCCGGGTCTTCAAAATCGAAGGGGAGATTGCCACGCCGGTCTTCGGACTGGTTCGCAATGACAGTTTTTGTTTTGGCCCACGAGGGTGCTTCGTGGGTCGGCTTCTTATTTGTTTCGGAAAATCAGAACTTTTTCTGGTATCTGCGTACCATTTCTACGCATTTTCTTGTCTCCTCGTAGGAGTCTCGCTCCGGCACAACATCCGGAATCCAGCCCTCATACTCCAGACACAGCAGATGGTCGATGGAGCTATTGTTGATGGCATCCATCACCTCCGGAATGGGGAAATGGGGCTCCTCTCCGTTTTCCATCTTCAAAAGCTTAAAGTGGATGTAGGGTGCATACTCCACGCAATCCCGGAAAAGCTGGGTGGGTTCCGGCTCCATAATCCCGGCGCCGGGGTCTTCCGCATGGGGCAGCAGGGGCAGATCCTCCGTACCGAAGCGCCAGGCCTCCAGATCGGGGCATATACGGTAATATTTGGTGTCAAACTCCTTAACCAGCTCCAGCACCAGGGAATTGGTCCCTTTGCGGGCGCACTCGTGGGAAATGGGCATATCGAACTTTTCCGCGTAGGGAATCAGCTTTTCAAAGAAGCTGCGCAGTTCATCCTTGCACTTTTCTCTGGGCCATCTCCGCTCCAGCAGCATGGGAATGCAGATAAAGGGCGTCCCCAGGGCCTTGGCAATCTGGATGTTCTTCTTGTAAACCTCCAGCACGTGCTCCTCGCTGCTTGCTTCAATGCCCCGGTGGATTTCCGTAGAGAACCAGGTTACCCCCATTTTCAGGCCTGCATCCGCAACCTTTTCCCGAATTTCCGCAATCTTTACCAGATCCGGCTGGGGATGGCAGGGCAGATATTCTTCGCAAATATCAATGCTGTCGGAGCCCATCTCCCTGGTCATGCGGATCATATCATCCAGAGTGACCCCCTTAGAATAGGTGAGCTGCTGCATGGACCAGGTGCTGACGCTAATATAGCTTTTCATGTTTCTCCCTCTCCTTAAACCAGTTCAATGGTGCTCTGGGCAAATTCCACCCGGTCGCTGTATTTTCTCTCCCGGTCAAGAATCTGTGTATCCTCCAGCAGGCTGGTTGTAAAAGTGACCGTGATCTCGTGCGTTCCTTTTTCCAGCTCCCGGTTCTGCTTCAGGTAGATTTCCGCAGGCTCGCAGAGGTTCCAGTAGACCTCGGAAATGGTGTGCATATCCGGAATCCGGAAGAATTGCCCCCGCAGGACAAAATAGCTATCCTTGGTATCCCAGGCCTTCCCGTCCAGCTCGATGTCAATTTTCCAGAACCATCCCACCGGGTGAATGGCGTGAAGAAAATTGTTTTTAACGGTGAATTTGTAATAGGCATCCGCGTTGTAGGTCTCCCGGCACACCGTCTTGCCGATCATGCCCTCCTTGACCAAATAAGAAGTTCCAGCTGGCATATTTACAGTACCTCCTGTGTATTCACGCCCACCATGCCTGGCAGGCTTCTTCCCGAATCATCATTTCGTTCAAAAAGGCCGCCGCCTTTTTCACGCCCTCGTCCACGGACATCAGAGCATCCTCATGCTCGATGCTCACGGTCTTATCGTAGCCGTTTACCCGCAGGGCCGATAGGATATCCTTCCACACCTTGGCATCATGTCCGTAGCCCACGGTGCGGAAAATCCAGGCTCTGTTGGGAATCTCGTTAAAGGACTTGGTATCCAGGACGCCTGCTCTGCGCCGGACGTTGTCGTGGACAACGCAATCCTTGGCGTGAACATAGTAAATAAGCGCTCCCAGATCGTAGATTGCCTCCACGGCGTCCATCCCCTGCCAAAACAGATGGCTGGGGTCAAAGTTTGCACCCACCGCTTTGCTAGCCCGGTGCAGCCGCTTCATCGTCTCGGTATTGTACACGCAGAAGCCGGGGTGCATCTCGATGGCGACCCGCACGCCGTGGTCTTCTGCCCGGGCTCCCGCCTTTTCCCAGTAAGGAAGCAGGCACTCGTTCCACTGGTAATCCCCAATGTCCTGGAATTCCGTAGGCCAGGCACAGGTTACCCAGTTGGGGGTCGTATCGGTCTTGCTTCCTCCGGGGCAGCCGGAGAAGGTTACCACCGTATCCACGCCCAATTGCTCCGCCAATTCCAGCGTCTCATGAAAGTTCCGATCTGCCGCCTGGGCAATGGCTTTGTTGGGATGGACGGGATTTCCGTGGCAGCTCAGGGCGGATATCGTCATGCCGTAAGCATCCACAAGCGCCTTGAGTTCCCGGATTTTTCCGGGGTTTTCCAGCAGTTCGTGGACATGGCAATGGGCATCATTGGTGTAGCCGCCTGCCCCCAGCTCCACGGCCTCAATTCCCAGAGGCCGGATGATTTTCAGGGTTTCCTCCAGGGTTTTGGAGGCGTAGGGTACGGTTAAAAGGCCAAGTTTCAATGTTTGTCGCCTCCTTATTCCTTCACTTCGATCCACTTGTCTTCTTCATTGCTTCTCAGGCAGGCATCCACGATTTTCATAATGTAGGCCGCATCCCGGAAGGTAGCATATTCCTGCTTTTCTTCGTTTGCCGTGCCATTCTTGATCGCCGTATAGAATAGATTGATGTTGTTGGTCAGCGCATCCGCCCAGCCCACGGCATGACCGGCAGGGAGGGTGGTGTAGGCATTGGCGTCATCCGTATTTCCGCCGGCAGCGGAAAGAACCTTGATACTGCCCACATTCCGGTCGCCGATTTGAAGCTTATCCGGGGACTCCTGATCCCACTGCATAGAGTAATTTGCGCAGTCCACGGAGACCGTAAAGGAATTTTTGTATCCGCCGCTCACCTGGGACAATACGATATTTCCGTAAGTGCCGTCCGCAAAGCGAACCATAATAAATCCGGCATCCTCGGTATCCACATCCACCAGCTCATACGCTCCGCCGGAAGCATTGGAAAAGGTCTGGGTCTCCACCAGGGAGCGTTTTCTCTGCTTGTAAACCGTTAAAAGTTTTGCGTACACCGCTTCAATTCGGGCATCCAGAATCAGCTGAATGGTGTCAAACCAGTGAGAGCCCACATCCGCCACCGTTCTGGACTTGCCCCCGATTCTGGAATCCACCCGCCAGTTGAAATCCGTATCGTACATCAGCCAGTCCTGAACATACTGCCCGTGAACCAGCAGCACCTTTCCCGGAGTTCCTCTGCGCAGCCGCGCCCGCATTTCTCTGACCATGGCATTGCTGCGGTAATTAAAGTTCACGCCGTTGGCGGTGTGGTTTTTCTCCGCCAGGGCAATCAGGGACTGGGCCTCCTCCACAGAAACCCCAAGGGGCTTTTCCGAGTATACCGCCACGCCCTTTTCCAGAGCCAGCTTGCTGATTTTATAGTGCTCGCTGTTGGGGGTGCAGTTGTGGATGACATCCGGCTGCTGCTCTTCCAGCATTTTTTCTATATTGGAATAGGCGTAGGGAATGCCCAGGGACTCCGCCTTCTCGGCAAGATTTTTGGAAACCGGGTCACATATCGCAACCACCTCCACGCCGGGAATCCGTCTCAGAGCCAGCGCGTGCTGCACGCCCATCATTCCGGAACCGATGATGGCAGTTTTAATTGTTTTTTTAGTCATATATCCTTTCCTTACTTTAATAGTAGTTATTTCAAGTATCTTATTTCGGCAGTTTCGGCGCATATCAGGCCTTCTGCTTTTCTTCCCGGTCTTTCAGCGCCTGCTTTCTTGCGGTGTTTTCATACACCATTGCGCTGACCCGGTCGATAACCAGAGCCAACAGAATCAGCAGGCCCTTTGCCACCACCTGATAATTGGAATTGACGCCCATCAGATTCATGGCGTTGGTGATCATGCCTACGATCAGGCAGCCAAAGACCGTGCCGATGGGATTCATGTTGCCGCCGCTCATGGCAGTGCCGCCAATGACCACCGCCGCAATGACATCCTGCTCCGCATTCAGTCCGGCGCCGACCTGGGCGGAGGCCGCCCGGGAGGTGGTTACGATGGAAGCCAGGGCCGCACAGATACCGGTCATGACAAACACGCCCATACGAACCCGTTTGGTATTGATGCCGCAGGCCTTTGCCGCATCCATGCTGCTGCCGCAGGCAATGACGTGGCGACCGAACACCGTGTAATTGGCGACAAAGTATCCCACCACCACAACGACCGCCATAATGATCACCGGGATGGGAACGCTGCCCACATAGCCCTGACCGATATTATTGAATGCCTCCGGCAGGGTGGAAATCGGAGCCATCTTCGTAATGACGTAAACACCGCCCCGGAATACGGACTGGGTTGCCAGAGTGACAATAAAGGGCGGGATAGACAGGGCGGAAATAACGGAAGAATTGATCACGCCGGTGAGGACGCCGCAGGCAACCCCCGCGAGAATCGACAACCAGATCGGGCAATTGGCCTCCGTCATCAGTTTTGCCATAATCACGCCGTTCAGGCCCACCACTGCGCCGATGGACAGATCGATTTCTCCCAGACCCAGAACAAAGGTGAAGCCCACAGCCAGAATGACATTGGAGCAAATCTGTCTGAGCACGTTAAACATATTTGCGGTGGTGAAAAACAGGGGCTCGATGGAGCCAATGACCACCGCCATAATCACGGCGATAAACACCGCCTTGTTATTCAGAATAAAGTCTACAATACGCTGCTTGGATGATTTCATACTGCTGCACCTCTTTTATTCATTCACAACGCCAAAGGCATGGGCAATCAGGGTTTCCTGGGTAGCCTCTTCCCGGGAACAGGTATACACGATTCTTCCCTCCCGGACCACATTGATCCGGTCGCTCAGGGAAAGCAGCTCCGGCATCTCCGAGGATACCAGCAGGATCGTCATGCCCTGGGAAGCCAGCTTTTCAATGAGCTTGTATATTTCGCCCTTCGTACCCACATCGATTCCTCTTGTGGGCTCGTCCAGAATCAGAATTCGGGGGTTCGTCGACAGCCATCTTGCAAACAGCACCTTCTGCTGGTTGCCACCGCTGAGCGTGCCGATACGATCCGTTGGCTTTCCGTATTTCACTTCAAAGGTCTTGGCTGCATCCTCAAAGAAGTTCTCTTCCTCTTTATGGGAATATACCCCCAGCTTTGATGCCAGCTTCGGCAGCTCTACAATGGTGGCATTCTGCATAACGGACAGCGTGTGAATCGCGCCGGAGCGGAGTCTGTCCTCCGTCAGCATTCCGATTCCCAGTGCCACGGCATCCTTGGGGCTCTTGATGTGAACCTCCTGACCGTCCAGAATCACCTTGCCGGAGGTGAGCTTTCTCAGTCCGAACAGGGCCTCCATGATTTCCGTCCGCCCGGCGCCCATCAAGCCGGAAAAACCCAGCACCTCGCCCTCGTGAATCTGGAAGCTGACATCGGAAAACACACCCTCACAACTGAGGTTCTGCACCTCCAGCAGGACTTTTTCCTTGGCGTAGTTTGCCTTTTCATAAACCTTATCCTGCTTGCGTCCCACAATCAGGGAAATCAGCTTATCCATGGGCAAATCCTCGGAATTCTCCGTTGCCACGTAAGTACCATCACGCAAAACCGTGACCTTGGTACAAATTTCATATATTTCTTCCAGCTTATGGGAAATAAACACAATGGACTTTCCCTCCTGCGCCAGCCTGCGGACGATGGAGTAGAGTATCTCCACCTCCTTCGTCGTCAGGGCGGATGTGGGTTCATCCATAATGATGATGTCCGAGTTATAGGAAACTGCTCTTGCCAGCTCAACAAGCTGCGCCTGGGCAATGCTGATGTCCTTTACATAAGCATTTGGCTTCAGGTCGATGCCCAGCTCGCATAGCAGCTTCTGTGTTGCTTCCATTCGTTTTTTTCTGCTGATCATGCCGGCGGTCATAAACAGCTTTTCTCGGCCCAGCCAGATATTTTCCGCAACATCCATTTCAGAAACCAGGCTGATTTCCTGATAAATCATGGAAATACCGTTTTTCAGCGCTTCACTGGGGCTGTGAAAGCATACCTTCTCCCCCCGCAGATAGATTTCTCCCTCATCTGCCATGTGCACACCCAGAAGAATTTTCATCAGGGTGGATTTTCCCGCGCCGTTTTCTCCGATTAATGCATGGATTTCACCCTTGTTCAGCTTGAATTGAACACCGTTCAGCGCATGAACACCGGCAAACACCTTTACGATATTTCGCATTTCAAGTATGGTTTCCTGCATATTCGTTCCTCGCTATCTCTGGTTATAGAGAGGGCGGGCTAATCGCCAAGTTCCGGCATCGAGCCCGCCCATTCTCCTTTTTCCGTCTCTTGTTTTCCCGATTAACCGGCAAACAGGCAGGCGGCCTGGTCGCCGGACAGATACTTATCTACGTTGGTAGCATCCACTCTCATAACGCCCTGGGCAACGTTCTTTCTGTCGCCGGTATAGGTACCCTCAGTCAGCTGCACGGCAATATCGATGATGTCCTGATTTACGGAGAGGGCAGCGGCAACGTCCAGATCCTGCTTGCCCTCTGCAATCAGCTCCGCGCCGCCGTCCAGGTCAACACCGGTGATGGCGACCTTGTCCTTGATGCCGGCAGAAACCAGGGCATTGGAAACGCCCTTTGCCATAATGTCGTTGGCGCAGACCACAAAGTTGATTTCCGGGAAGGCCTGAATCCAGTCTTCCATAACGTTCATAGCCTTCTGGGTATCCCAGTCGGCGAAGGACTCGGCAACGATTTCGATCTTGTCGGGATACTGCTCAGCCAGTTCCTTAACCAGGTCGCAGCGCTTCAGCTGCGGGGTCTGTGCTGCTGCGCCGTAAACCAGGCCAACCTTCAGGGGCAGCTTATCGGGGTTTGCTTCCATGTAGTCCACAATCCATGCGGAGGTTGCCTTGGCGTAGGTCTCTTCATCGGAAGAGTAGAAAATAACATCGGGGACGTCGGAGCCCATATCCCGGATATCAATGATCTTTGCGCCGGTATTCTTCATCAGATCCAGGCAGGGCTTGGAGCCTTCGGAGTCAACACAGCTGAACACAAATACATCGGGCTTGGTCAGGCAGGCGGTTTCCACATCGGAAATCTGCTTGTCCACCGTCTTGTTTGCATCGTAGTAGTCCAGAACCACTTCGATGTCGTCTCTTTCGGCATTGATTTCCTCGCAGCGCTGTCTCATCAGCTCCAGCACCTTTGCACGGGTGGCATCCTGGGTATCGTCGCTCCAGGCAATGCGGATGGTCTTTTTGCCGGATGCATCCTGTGCAGGCTTGCTGCTGCCGCAGGCAGCCATGCTCAGAACCATGACCAGGGCAAGAATGAGTGCGAACAGTTTTTTCATTTTTGTTTCCTCCTCGTTTTATCGGTTCGCGTTCCACGTTATAAATTTTCTGTAAATTTATAACGTGGTTTCTGTAAATATAATCCATCATTTTTCCGATTTTGTCAATACTGTTTTGCGTTTCCCAGGTATTTTTGTAATATTACACATTTTTCGTCGGGCATTTTTGAGCACATTGTTTCTCAAATTTGCTCTAATTTTCATGAAAATATCTTTTTTCATGAAAACAATTGCATTTCTTTTTCGTCTCAGGCCAGGGAAGATTCCCGGATGATCAGCTCCGTATCCAGCAAAATCGTCTTGGCCTCCACCTTGGGATTTCGTATCCGTTCAATCAGAAGCTCCCCCGCCAGGTACCCCATCTGCATCCGGGGCTGACGCACGGAAGTGATGGAGGGGATCATCATAGAGGTAAAATCCAGGTTATCAAAGCCAACGATTGCCACATCCTGTGGAACGGAGAGGTTCGCAAATTTGGTAGCCCGCAGCACACCGGCTGCAAAAACATCCGACACAGCAAAAATGGCATCCGGCATATTTTTGTCGGAAAATAGCTTCACAGCAGCAGAAAAGGCCTTTTCTGCGTCAATTTCATCCAGCTGCATCATCCAGGCGGGATTCACTTCCATCCCGTTTTCCCGAAGAGTATCGATATAGCCTCTGCGCCGCTCCCGGGCATACTTGAATTCCAGAGGGCTGTTAATCAGGGCAATTCTGGTTTTTCCCATGGACAGAAGGTGCTCAATCACCCGTTTTGTGGCTGCATAGTCATCGATGCTCACCGCAGAGATCCGGTCGCTTTGCACATATTCTCCGCACTGCACCACCGGAATTGCATCGTCCAGCGCCTTCAACACATTGGGCTGCATCAGATTCATGGTAATCACGCCTTTGGCGTTTATCCGCCGATACATATCCGCCACCCGTTTCACATTTCCCTCGTTTATGAACTGCTCGCTCACCAAAAGATCGAACTGGTAGGCCTTTGCAGAAGAAATCGCCCCTTTGATGATCTCGCTGTAAAAAGGGTTGCTCAGGGAGGGCACATTGAACACGATCAGGTCGTTGCCCTCCGTTTTCACGCTGGCATCCGAAAACAGCGGCAGCTCTTCCGTCCGATATCCCAGAGCCCTGGCTGCCTCTACGATCTTATTGAATGTCTCCTCCTGCACGTTCCCCTTCCTGTTAAATACCCGGGATACGGTAGCCAGGGATACCCCCGCCTGCTCCGCCACGTCCCGAATGGTTGCTGTACCGGTTGTTTTTTTATTCATAGTTTTCTCCCGCCTATCCTTTTTAGTCTTCTTGTTTTCAGTATATCATTCTTTTTCAGAAAATCTAGATAATTTTTCATTTTCTCATGAAAATTTTAGATATTACGTTTCCGGTTATGTTTTGATAAGATTACTCTTGACCTTATAACTGTTGCAGAGTTTATAATAAGTGCGTTCCAACCACAATGTAAAGGCAACACCCGCAAGGGTGTGTTCCTCGTTAGTATTGACATTGCAATAGAATTTGATATAATTGTGGACGCTGCAAATATATGATGAAAGTGAGACATGGGTACGAATGAAGAAAAATGTGCGTGATAGGGGCTTCACCTTAGTAGAGCTTTTAGTTGTAGTGGCTATTATAGCTATATTGGTAGCTATCTCCATGCCTATTTTCTCTTCGCAACTTCATAAAGCACGCGTGGCAGCTGACATCGCAAATTTGCGTAGTTTCTACGCAGAACTTCAAGTTAACTATCTTGAGACTGGAAAAGAGAATGAAGCTGTTAAGGACTATGGCATATCGACGGAAAAGCATAAATCATATACAGATTTAAACGGTAATCACATCGATCTTCAGGACGGATATTTTTGCGTTACATTTTTTGAGAGAACGGGATACCAAATAGTCTATCAATGTAATAATACAAGTCTTTATCATGACTGTACTACTGTGTTTGGCTAAAATTATAATGTATGGCATCGTTCAGATTTATTGGAATGGTGAGTTTCCTGTGCTCGGCAGTAATGCCGGGCATTTTTGCTATGCAAAAGCATAGCAAAACAAGTAATGTGCCATTTCCTCGCCCCTGCGGGGCAACCGGAAATGATGCACAAAAACTTCATGCAATAACATTTGTGCATTTTCGTGGTGCAGCGCTCATGCATGAAGTTTTATACCCATTTTTAAGGAAAGAAGGCCCTCATGGCAGGAAGCCGTATTAAAGGAAAAGCTCTACTTGTAAAATGTAAGAGTGCCACGAGTAAGTGATGATTTTTTCTAAAAGGTAATCTTCACTCCACTGTGACACTCCGTAAATAGTAGCTGCTTCTGATGAGCAGCATTGCGGTCATATTCGACCATCGCATAAAAATCCCTCCAAACTCGAAAACGGGTTCAGAGGGAAGTTAAATTTTCATCTGGGCGTGTTTATACTGCCCACCAAAGCACCGTTTTTTTATTTGGTGAGCTGTACTGCCAAATTTCATTATTCCGTTGTAAAAGAAAGAGCCGATGATCTATGTGAGTTACCTCACAAGTTCATCGGCTCTGCGTCTTAGCGTCTGGCTCTTTGATGGTTTTAGATAATGTAGCTTTAATTGCCCCTTTAGCGTGAATACGAACTACGCTAACCTCATCGTGTGTTGCTATATATTCTAATTTTTCTAAATATGGTCGCACAAACTCAGGTTTTCGTTTTCCTAACACCCGAAACATCTCTGGAGCTTCTATTCGGACTCTTTCGTTTTCATCGTTAAGAAGCTCTGCAAATATTGGCAAACAATCTTCATACACCGTTGG
>CAKTNN010000037.1 GCA_934589065.1 uncultured Oscillospiraceae bacterium | reverse complement strand
GACACCCTTTCCGTCATTCCGAGGCAGTGCGCACTGCTCCGCGCTAAGAGCCGCCTTCGGCGGTTGCGCTCTGCACAGCGCTGCGGCGCTAGACTGCCGTGGGAATCTTCTTGTGCCAGCTGCCTCGCGATGACGAAAAGCGGAATCTCCGCTTTCTCCCATTTTCATTATAGCAGATTCCCACCATTCGTCAAGAGACGAAAAATACTATGGCTTTTTCTCCGGAAATATGGTATGCTTTAGGTATGATTTTCAAGAATCCGGCAAGATTGCCTGGGAGGACGTATGCTATTTAATTCTTATGCCTTTCTGCTGTTTTTCCCGCTGGTGCTCATTGCAGTGGGACTGATTCCCGCCAAGTGGAAAAATCCGGCGCTGCTGCTGGCAAGCTACTATTTTTACAGCTGCTTCAGCAAACGCTACTGCCTGCTGCTGCTTGGCTGCACCCTGGTTACTTATTTTGCCGCCCGGCTGCTCCAAAACCGGAAGTGGGTCTTCTGGGCGGGGCTGACGGCGGTGCTGGGGATTCTGGCGGTATTCAAATACACCGATTTTCTTCTCTACACCCTGGAATCCCTCCTGGGTAAATTGGGCCAGAGCCGGGTTTTGCCCAGGCTGAACCTGATTCTGCCGGTGGGCATTTCCTTTTTCACCTTCCAGAGTGCCGGGTACCTGATTGACGTATACAAGGGCAAATACAAGGCAGAGACCAATTTTATAAACCTGGCCCTCTTTGTCTCCTTCTTTCCCCAGCTGCTCTCCGGCCCCATCGGGCGGGGAGACGGAATGCTCCCCCAGTATACCAATCCCAAAAAGCCCAACTATTCCGACCTGCGCGCAGGTCTGCTTACCCTGACCTGGGGTTACTTTCTCAAGCTGGTGATCGCCGACCGGGCCGCCGTGCTGGTGGATGCAGTATACAATTCTTATGGCAGCTATGCCGGGGTTTGCCTGGTGTTTGCCACCGTTGTCTATGGGCTGCAGATTTACTGCGATTTTGCAGGCTACTCCTCCATGGCAATCGGCGCTGCCCGGATGCTGGGCATCCTTCTGCCGGAAAACTTCCATTCTCCCTATTTTGCCCAGTCCATTCAGGAATTCTGGCGGCGGTGGCACATTAGCCTCAGCACCTGGTTCCGGGATTATGTCTACTTTCCTCTGGGGGGCAGCCGGTGCGCCAAGTGGAAAAACTACCGCAATATTCTGATCGTCTTCCTCCTCAGCGGTCTGTGGCACGGGGCAAGCTGGAGCTTTGCGGTGTGGGGACTGCTCCACGGATTCTACCAGATTGCAGGGAAAGTGACCAAGCCCTACCGGGAAAAGGCGCTGTGCGCGATGAAAATAAACACGGAAGCCGGGAGCTACCGGGTATTCCGGATGGCGATTACCTTTCTTCTGGTGGACTTTGCCTGGCTCTTCTTCCGGGCAGAGGGCCTGGGCGTAGCCGTAGATATGCTGCTGCACATCCTCACCTCCAGAAATGTCTTCCCGCTGATGGATGCCCTGCGAAACCACACCATGGGGCTGGACAGCCCGGATATGTGGGTGCTGACCATTTCTGTGGCAGTGCTGCTGATTGTGGATCTTCTGCAATACCGGGGAATCGACCTGCAATCTGCATTTGCCCGGCAGAACTGGCTTTTCCGGGAACTTTTCCTGGTTCTATTCATGCTTTTCGTCTTTATTTTTGGAATTTGGGGGAACGGCTTCAATGCGTCCAGCTTTATCTATTTTCAGTTCTAAACGGTTCCGGCAGGCCGTCAGCATCCTGGTGCTGCTGGCAATGCTGGCAGGGGGACTGGTTTTTCTGTCCCGGGCCCTGCGGGTGAACGACGGCTACTATAAAAATCGCCCCTTTCTGGCAGACCAGCGGGATTACGATGTTCTGTTTTTCGGAACCAGCCACATCATCAACAGCGTTTTGCCCATGCAGCTATGGAAGGAATACGGCATTACCTCCTACAATCTGGGAATTCACGGCGGCTCCGTCGCCTGCAGCTACTGGATGATGCGCAATGCGGTGGAGCAGCACAAGCCGAAAATTGCGGTGATGGAAACCTTCCTTACCCATGCACAATACACCTCTATGGAAACCGCCCTGGCCCATGCCGCCTTTGACCCCTTCCCCATGAACAAAACCAAGATTCAGGGGATTGTGGATGCGTTTCCGAAAAACTCCGACCGTTACGAACTGTTTTTCCCCCTGGATGTCTTTCACAACCGGTGGAAATACCTGAATACGGAAAAACTCTATCGGGGCATGGGGCAAGAAGCCCCGGACAGCCGGCAAAAAGGCGGCGAGCTGCGGCTGGCAGTTACCCCGAACACCAATCCCATTCTTGTTCCCGCCGACCAATACCCGGAGGAATCCGATACCGTTGCCCTGCAATATCTGCGGAAATTCATCACCTACTGTCAAGAGGAAGATATTATCCCCGTGGTCATAAGCATTCCTTTCCATGACGGAGATTCCGAGGATTATCAGCGTTACTCCAATCTGGCGATGGACATGGCCCGGGAGATGGGCGCTGCCGCCCTGGATTTGCAGCACACGGATCTCATTGACGAGGATACCGACTGGTATGACGACGCCAGCCATCTCAACCCCCTGGGGGCAAAGAAGGTAACCCGTGCTGTGGGGGACTTTCTCACGGAAAACTACGCCCTGGAAACCCACACAGACAATCCGGACTGGGCCCAGGATTACGCCCAATACACCGCCTGGCTGGAAGAAACCATGACATCGGCGGAAGATATTTGGGAAATTCTCTCCCTTTTGGGGGTTGAAGAATTTACCGCCAAGGCAGAAATTCCGGAAACCTTCCAGATGAATCCCCTGGCAGAAAAAGTGCTGACCAACATTGGCGGCCGGGTGGAAACCGTCACCGTGCCCACGGGAAACAATTGGCAGCTGACGGTATATGGCCCGGAAGGGCAGATCCTGAATCAAAAAACCTTCTGGATTTAAAAAGAAACCCCTTCGCGCCGTTTGCGAAGGGGCTTCTTTGGCTTGGTGAGAAAAGCCTTATGCAGGTTTCGCACATTTTTCTTGAATTTTTGCCGATATAAAATCACATTTTTCTACAGCAGCCCCGTTTTTGTGCCTGTATATCAGGTTCCTTTGCGATCTCTGCTCAGAAAAAATCCCCCTGAAGCAGGCTTTGGATTTTTCCTCGGTCTGCTTTAGGGGGATTTTATCCGTTTTCTGTTTCTTTACTTTACCTGGTTGGAGGAGCGGAGGGTGACATCATGGTAGCCGCCTTCTACAATGGAGACGGAGGATACCAGGGTCAGCTTGGCGTCCCGCTGCAGGTCGGGAATATTGGTAACGCCCACGTTGCACATGGTGGAGCGAACCTTGTAAAGGGAGGCCTCTACATTGTCGTGCAGGGGGCCCGCGTAGGTGACGTAGGAATCCACGCCCTCTTCAAAGCTCAGCTTGGTAGCACCGCCCAGGTCATACCGCTGCCAGTTCCGGGCACGGTTGCTGCCCTCGCCCCAGTATTCCTTCATATAAGCGCCGTTTACCATAATCTTGGGGGTGGGGCCCTCGTCAAACCGGGCGAAGTACCGGCCCAGCATCAAAAAGTCCGCGCCCATAGCCAGAGCAAGGGTCATGTGATAATCATGGACAATGCCGCCATCGGAGCAGATAGGCACATACACGCCGGTCTCCTGGAAATACTGGTCTCTTGCTGCTGCAACCTCAATCAGGGCCGTAGCCTGTCCGCGGCCGATGCCCTTGGTTTCCCGGGTGATGCAGATAGAGCCGCCGCCGATGCCCACCTTCACAAAGTCCGCACCGGCCTCTGCCAGGAACCGGAAGCCATCCCGGTCAACCACGTTTCCTGCGCCGATCTTTACGGTATCGCCGTAGGTCTTGCGCACCCACTGGATGGTCTTCTTCTGCCAGCAGGTGTAGCCCTCGGAGGAATCGATTACCAGCACATCCACGCCGGCCTCCAGCAGGGCGGGAATCCGCTTCTCGTAGTCCCGGGTATTGATGCCCGCACCCACGAGATACCGCTTCTGGCTGTCCAGCAGCTCCAGGGGATTGGCCTTGTGGGAGGCATAGTCCTTCCGGAATACAAAATAGAGGAGATGATCGTTGGCATCCACAATGGGCAGGCTGTTGAGCTTGTGCTCCCAGATAATATCGTTTGCTTCCTTCAGAGTGGTCTCTGCAGGAGCAGTGATGAGCTTTTCCCGGGGAGTCATAAAGGTAGCGACCTTTTCGGATACATCCATTCGGCTCACCCGGTAGTCCCGGCTGGAAACGATGCCCAGGAGTTTACCGTTGGCAGTGCCGTCATCGGTGATGGCGACGGTGGAGAAGCCGTTCTTCTCCTTCAGGGCCAGGATATCCGCCAGGGTGTTTTCCGGGGTCAGGTTAGAGGCGGAGGTTACGAAACCGGCCTTGTGATGCTTGACCTTGGAGACCATAGCCGCCTGACTTTCAATAGACTGGGAGCCATAGATGAAGCTGATGCCGCCCTCCTTGGCAAGGGCAATTGCCAGGGTATCGTTGGAGACGGACTGCATAACGGCAGAGGTCAGGGGGATGTTCAGGCTGATGGGGGACTCCTCCTGTCCCTTGCGGAACTTGACGAGGGGGGTTCTCAGGGTCACCTTGTCGGGGATGCAATCCTCGGAAGTATAGCCGGGAACCAGAAGGTACTCACTGAAGGTGTGGCTGGGTTCGGGATAGTAGTAAGCCATTGGAATCGTTCCTCCTTGAGAATTTGTCTTTATATGAAGATGGGTATCGAACTGATAAGGGAATTACACCGTTTTGCCGTCGCCCTGATCCAGGACAGGAACCACTTCCTGGCCCTGCTTGGAGTAATGCCGGAAGTTGCCCATGACCCGATTGACCTGGCTCATAATGGCAAAGGTGTGGGGATAGCGCTCTACAATGCCGGAAAGCATTGCCACCTGGTTATTGTTCACCACGCACATCACAATATCCACTTCCTTGCCATTGTACATTCCCTTGGCAGGGAAGACCGTTGCGGTGTGGTGAAGCTTGCTGATGATCTCCCGGCTGATTTCCTCCGGGAAATTGGTGACGATTTCAAACCGGACGGCGCTGCGCCCGTTTTTCAAAAACCGCTCCGCCATATTGGAGGAGGCAAAGCTGTAAAGGATGCACAAAAGCACCGGCTCCATTTTGTAATCATACACAAAATAGCTGGCGATGGCAACCAAAGCGTTCATGGTAAAGGTCAGACCGAAGACGCTTTTTTCCGGGTACTTGCTGTGGATGATGGCAGCCACAAAATCCGTGCCGCCGGTGTAGGCACTGGCCTTAATCAGGATGGAGTAGATGAATCCCATAATGATTCCGGCGGTCAGGGGCCCCAAAATCCGGCTGGTTCCGTTTTCTGTAGAATAGGCGAAGGCAGACAAATTCACCTTGTCCAGTATCAGCAGTCCCACGGAAAACACCACCACATACACCATGCTCCGCAGAGCCATGGGCTTGCTGACCTTAAAGAAAACCAGCAGCGCCAGAGGAATATTAACAAGCAGGCTCAGATAGCCCACGCTGATGCCGCTGATGTACTGGATCATGGTGCAGATACCGTTGATCCCGGAAGGGGCAAACTGGTTTGGAAACACGAAAAGCTCATAGTTCAGTGCTGCCAGCAATGCCACGAAAGCAATGACAAAATATGTCCAAATAAGCTTGATATTTCGCATTTTTCTTCCTTTTTTACACTATTTACTTATTTTTCTCTCCGCTTGAGAGAATGGGTTTCTAGTTAATAACTATAACATACCCGAAAACCGGGGTCAACCCCTTTTCCGGAAACGGGAGTATAAGTTTCCGTGGAAATATAGGAAGTTTTTGTATATTGTTTCCATGGGGCAGACAGAAAGAATGGAAAGCCCGCTCCGGTTGGAGGAGGACTAAGATTGCACCCAAGGGCATTCCCTTCGGTCACCACACCAGTGGTAAACGGGAGGTTGAGATTGCCACACCAGTGCTGCGGCACTGGGAAAGCAATGACACTTTTTCCGTCATTCCGAGGCAGTGCGCACACTGCCGTGGGAATCTTCTTGTACCAGCTGATACGTTGCTCCGCGTCCGAGATTGCCACACCAGTCTGAGGACTGGTTCGCAATGACAAAGAAGGGGGTATGTGGCACTGGGAAAGCAATGACGTGGCGCGGCGCAGTCGCCTTGCCTTCCCTAGTAGGGAAGGTGGCACACGCGAAGCGTGTGACGGATGAGTTGTCTTTACGTTTCCGCAACAACTCTGTCCGGTTGAACGGAAAAACCGTAGGAAGTCAGGCCTCATCATTCAACGGAAACGTTGTGTAATTTGGACACGCAGAGACTCCCCAGTCTCGCTTCGCTCGACAGCCCCCCTGTAGGGAGGCCAAGGCGTGACGAAGCCGCGACGGGGTGAGAAGACGGCGTGTATTCCCTTTGGGCAATCTGAATATCCGGGGGATTGCCACACCAGTCTGAGGACTGGTTCGCAATGACAAAGAAAGGGTATGCGGCACTGGGAAAGCAATGACGTGGCGCGGCGCAGCCGCCTTGCCTTCCCTAGTAGGGAAGGTGGCACACGCGAAGCGTGTGACGGATGAGTTGTCTTCACGTTTCCGCAACAACTCTGTCCGGTTGAACGGAAAAACCATAGAAAGTCAGGCCTCATCATTCAACGGAAACGTTGTGTAATTTGGACACGCAGAGACTCCCCAGTCTCGCTTCGCTCGACAGCCCCCCTGTAGGGAGGCCAAGGCGCGGCGCGCCCTTCGTCATTGCGAGCCGGGAGGGCTAAGATTGCCACACCAGTCTGAGGACTGGTTCGCAATGACAAAGAAGGGGTATGCGGCACTGGAAAAGCAATGACGAAGAAGGGCGGGGGAAATCCTGTGAATAACTCTGTGGAATAAAACTTGTATTTCCTTCTGAAATGTGCTATAATGCAGGATGAAATATTGTGCCCAAAAAAGCGCGTTTTTGCTTTGGGGCAATGGAAAAATAGACAGAGAGGAGTCCATTATGTATTCATCCGCCTATGTTTGGGCAAAAATTCTGAATCATATGGAAGAGCGGCTGGGAGCCGTTACCGTGTCTGCCTGGTTTGATGATGCAGAGGTCGTGGAGCTGAACGAAAATAACCTGATTCTCTACTCTCCTTCAGACTTTCGCCGGGAGATCATCAGCCGCCGGTGCACCGAATATATTCAGGACGCCCTGAAAGAAATTTTTAATTCCGATGCCAAATTGCTGGTTTTCGGAGACGAAGAACGGGAAAACTATTTTAATAAGGGAAAGGCCGCCTCTACCTCTATGGACTTTAACCCCCAGTTTTCCTTTGACAACTTTGTGGTGGGCCCCTCCAACCGGTTCGCCCACAGCGCCGCCATTGCCGTTTCCAAAACGCCGGGGCAGGTATATAACCCCCTGTTTATCTATGGCCCTGCCGGTGTGGGCAAGACGCACCTGCTCTACGCCATTGCCAATGGCATCCGCAAGCAAAACCCCAACGCAAACATCGTCTACATCAAGGGCGACGAATTTACAAACGAGCTGATTGCCGCCATTGCCAACGGCAAGAATATCGAATTCCGGAGCAAATACCGGGAAAGTGACCTGTTTCTCATTGATGATATTCAGTTTATTGCCGGTAAGGAATCCACCCAGGAGGAATTTTTCCATACCTTTAATAAGCTCTACGAGGAGCACAAGCAGATCGTCATGACCTCCGACCGGAAGCCCAGCGATATGCTCACCCTGGAAGACCGGCTGCGCACCCGTTTTGAGTGGGGTCTGCTTGCCGATATCCAGCCTCCGGACTATGAAACCAGAATGGCAATTCTCAAAAACAAGGCCAAGAGCTTAGGCCTGACCCTTTCCGACGATGTGCTCAATTATATTGCCGTCAACGTCACCAACAACGTCCGGCAGCTGGAGGGCACGGTCAAGAAAATCCTTGCCTATCGGGACCTCAATAATATGCCTTTGGATCTGCCCAACGTCAGCAGAGCCATTGACGATATGTTCAAGTCCGAGGGCAACGCCCTGCCCACCCCCAGCCTGATCATCAGCCAGGTGTGCAAGTTCTACTCCGTGGACGAAACCGTCCTGCGGGGCACGCTGAAAAACAAGGGGGTTGCCGAGGCAAGACAAATGGCGATGTACCTCATCCGCAAGCTCACGAACCTTAGCTTGCCCGACATTGGCAAGGAATTTGCCAAGGATCACTCCACGGTACTCTATGCCATTCGGAAGGTGGAGGTTGCCCTGAAAAACGGGGACAAGACGGTGCAGGAGAATATCCAGACCATCACCGCCAATATTAACGCCTGCCTGTAAGATACGGCCTGTGCCGCTCTTCCTTGGATTTGCACCAAAAAGCATTTCCGTCTGTCACCACACCAGCGCTGCGGCACTGGGAAAGCAATGACGCTACTCTTGTCATTCCGAGGCAGTGCGCACTGCTCCGCGCTAAGAGCCGCCTTCGGCGGTTGCGCTCTGCACAGCGCTGCGGCGCTAGACTGCCGTGGGAATCTTGGCGCAGTACCTGCCATGGTCAGTATACCGCAAGATTGCCACACCAGTGACATCGGTCACTGGTTCGCAATGACACGAGGCGCGCAGCCGCCTTGCCTTCCCTGGTAGGGAAGGTGGCACACGCGAAGCGTGTGACGGATGAGTTGTCTTTACGTTTCCGCAATAACTCTGTCCGGTTGAACGGAGAATCCATAGGAAGTCAGGCCGCATCATTCAACGGAAACGTTGTGTAATTTGGACACGCAGAGACTCCCCAGTCTCGCTTTGCTTTGGCTCCCCCTGTAGGGAGACCAAGGCGCGGCGAAGCCGCGACGGGGTGAGAAGGCGGCGTGCATTCCCTTTGGGCAGTCTAAATATCCGGGGGATTGCCACACCAGTGTGCGCACTGGTTCGCAATGACAAAGAAGGGGGTATGCGGCACTGGGAAAGCAATGACAATATAGAGCCTTTTCTACTCCAAATTTTCTCCACAGGGGCTGTGAAATGTGGAAAGATAACCTGTGGAAAAAATGGGGCGAAAAAATTCCCTCACAGGGGCTGTGGAAAGAACAATAGCTTTCCACATTGGGTTGTGGATAAAAAACGCCGCCCCGCCTAGAGAAAAAAAGGGTTTTCCACATAAATTTCCCCTACTGCTCCTGTTACTACAAAATATATGAAAGATATATATATATCTTTATCTTATTCAAAGAAAGGAAGTTTTCCCATGCGCTTTACCTGTGAAAAAAACGCACTGCTTCAGGGACTGAATGTTGCCTCCCGGACGGTAGCCGTAAAGAGCAGCCTTTCCCTGATTGAAGGCATTCTCTGTAAGGCCGGTATGGGCATTTCTCTTACCGGCTACAATATGGAAACCGGCATTACCTGTGATATCGATGCCGATGTGGTAGAGCCCGGCTCCTGCATTCTCCCTGCCAAGCTCTTTGGTGACATTATCCGCCGTCTGCCGGAGGGGCCCGTTACCGTCGTGGTTGACAACAGTATGTATAAGGTTTCCATCCGGGCGGGCTATGCCTCCTTTACCATCTCCGCCGAAAGCGCCGAGGATTATCCGGAATTGCCGGATGTCAACGACGGTAGGCCCATTCTGATTCCCCAGAATAAGCTGAAGGAGCTGATTTCCGGCACCATCTTTGCCGTGGCTGACAATCAGGCAAGACCGATTCACAACGGCGTGAAATTTGAGGTCACGGATGATTCCGTAACCGCCGTTGCTGTGGACGGCTTCCGTCTGGCCCGGCGTACCTATCATCCGGAAGAGCCCCTGGGCAGACAGATGAACTTTGTGGTTCCCTCCCAGGGCTTGAAGGAGCTGGAAAAAATCCTGACGGACAGCGACGAAAATGCCTCCTTCCTCCTGGGCAGCAAGCACATTCTCTTCCGGGTGGGCTCTGCCACCCTGGTATGCCGTCTGCTGGAGGGTGACTTCCTGGATTGGCGGCGGGTCGTGCCCAGCGGCAGCCCCATTAAGCTGGTTGCCAACGTATCGGATCTGGCCTCCAGCGTGGAGCGCGTGGGTCTGATCGTATCCGAAAAGAACAAGAGCCCCGTGCGCTGTGTCTTCTCCAACCAGGAGGTGCTGATGCGCACCAGCAACACCATCGGTGCTGCAGAAGATAAGTGCTCCTATGCCGGCGACGGCAAGGAGACGGAGATCGGCTTTAATGTCCGATATCTTATTGATGCACTCCGGGCAGTGCCCAGCGAGGAGGTCACTTTGGAGCTGACCAACGGCCTGAGCCCCATTGTATTGACTCCTGTAGATGATAAGAGCGACTTTGCCTATATGGTTCTGCCTGTAAGAATCAAAAACGGCTGATTGGAGAAATAGGAATGAAGGTAAGCGTCAGAAAAAAGGCCACGCCCTTGACCATTGAAACGGAATACATCAAATTGGAAGCGGCCCTGAAATATGCCAGCGCGGTTGCCACCGGAGGGGAAGCAAAGGCCGTGATTCAGGACGGCCTGGTTACGGTGAACGGGGAATCCTGCACCATGCGGGGCAAGAAGCTCCGGGAGGGAGACAGCTTCTGCTTTAACGGCGAAAGCTATGTAATTAAGGGCAATGAATCTGTGTGAGCTGGAGCTGCGGGGATTCCGGAACTACCAGCAGGAAACCTTTGCCTTTGACCCGGGGGTGAACCTGATTGTGGGCAGCAATGCCCAGGGAAAGACAAACCTTTTGGAGGCCATTGCCTTTCTTGGCAGCGGAAAAAGCTTCCGCACCCAGAAAAACGGGGAAATGGTGGGTTTTTCCCAAGAATTCGGGGAAATTCGCGGCGCTGTCTTTTCCCAGAACCGGCAGCAGGAGATCCGGTGGCTGCTGTTTCCCAACCGTCCCCGGCAGCTGTGGCGCAACGGCGCCAGAAAGAAAAGCGCCGGTGAATTAAATGGCGTTCTTCCCACGGTGCTCTTTTGCCCGGAGGATCTGATGATCCTCAAAAGCGGTGCATCCCAGCGGCGCAGGCTGGGAGACACGGTGCTGTGTGCTCTGCGGCCCAACTATGAGGCGGCGCTGACGGAATACAACCGGATCTTGGAGCAGAAAAGCAAAATTTTAAAGGACGAGGATACAAGACTTCGCTCCATTCTGCCGGAATACAATGAGCGGCTATGCCAGGTGGGGGCGCTGCTGATTTCCTACCGGGCAAGGTTTTATGCGTCCCTGGGCCGGGAGGCGGCCTACTTTCATGGGCAGTTTTCCGGGGGTGCGGAGGAATTCCAACTGGAATACAATACCGTCTCCACGGTAAAAGACCCCTTTGCTCCCACTGCCACACTGCGGGAAAACTTAAGGGAGCATCTGGACAGCCACGAAAAAGCGGAGTTACAATCTGGGCTCTGCCTGACGGGCCCCCACAAAGATGACTTTACCATTACCCTTTCCGGCATTGATTTAAAGGCTTATGGCTCCCAGGGACAGACCCGTACCGCCGCCATCAGCCTGAAGCTTGCCCAAAGGGAGCTGATGAAGCGGGAATTTGGAGAAGAGCCGGTGCTTTTATTAGACGATGTGCTCTCGGAGCTGGATGAAAAACGCCAGGATTTTGTGCTGAATCAGATTTCTTCCGGTCAGGTTTTCATCACCTGCTGCGAACCGGGAAGGTTCACCAAAATGGGAAAGACCATGGAAATAGAAAAGGGAAGAATCCGGTAAATGTCAGTCCGCAAATAAAAATGACATAGTGAAACCGTCCACAAAAAATATGTCATTGCGAACCAGTCCGCAGACTGGTGTGGCAATCCCCCTCAATTTTTAGATATCCAAAGTAAGAGGATGAGCGTATGTACTATGTTTATATTCTTACAAATGCTCATAAAAATCTAATTTATGTGGGTGTGACAAACAATTTGACCAGGCGTATATATGAACACAAACATCATCTGGCAGATAATAGCTATACGGCGCGATATAATATTGACCAATTGGTTTATTTTGAGGAAACGCCCGATATTTATGCTGCAATTGAAAGAGAAAAACAGCTAAAGGGGTGGAATCGTGGAAGAAAGAATAAGCTGGTTGAATCACGGAATCCTGGATGGATTGATTTGTATGATGGGCTGCTGGGATAAGCAGTCTAAAAATCCGGGGGATTGCCACACCAGCGTGCGCGCTGGTTCGCAATGACAATGTATAGTCTGCGGTGCTGGTTCACAATGACACCTCTTTTGTCATTCCGAGGCAGTGACCAATGTCACTGCCGTGGGAATCTTCTTGTGCCAGCTGATACGTTGCTCCGCGTCTGAGATTGCACCCAAGGGCATTCCCTTCGGTCACCACACCAGCGTGCGCGCCGGTTCGCAATGAAGAAGGGGTGGGAGCGTGAGCTGGTACACAAAAACAGATCATTCTGATTTGCATTTTTCCAAAGAATTCTGTAATTTTCCATCGCAAAAAGGTTTTATATAGGAGGACAACGATGTCTGACGAAACAAAAGTAACTCAGGAATACGGCGCAGAGCAGATTCAGGTGCTGGAAGGACTGGAAGCAGTCCGGAAGCGGCCCGGTATGTACATCGGCTCTACGTCTTCTTCCGGTCTGCATCATCTGGTCTACGAAATCGTGGACAACGCCATTGATGAAGCCCTGGCCGGATACTGCAAGCACATTACCGTGACCATCAATCCCGGCAATTCCATTACCGTTACCGATGACGGGCGTGGCATTCCCGTGGACATCCAGCCTCAGACCGGTCGGCCTGCCCTGGAAGTGGTTTACACCGTGCTCCATGCCGGCGGCAAATTCGGCGGCGGCGGCTATAAGGTTTCCGGCGGTCTGCACGGCGTGGGCGCATCCGTTGTAAATGCCCTGTCCGAGTGGCTGCGGGTGCGGGTTCACAAAAACGGGAATATCTACGAAATGAAGTTTGCCCGGGGCCACATCACCCAGGAAATGAAGATCGTGGGCAAGACCGACCACACCGGCACGGAGGTCACATTCCAGCCGGACCCGGAAATGTTTGATACCCTGGTGTATGACTACGAAGTTCTTCATGAGCGGATGCGGGAGGAAGCCTTCCTGAATGCAGGCCTTTCCATCACCATCACCGACGACCGGGAAGAGGAAAAGACACAGGATATTATGTGCTTTGAGGGCGGCATCCGGGAGTTTGCCCGGTGGGCCAACCGAAATAAGACCCCCATTTTTGAGGACGTCATCTATATGTCCGGCGCCAAGGGGGATGCCAGCGCGGAAGTCGCCGTGCAGTACAACGATGGCTACAATGAATTTATCATGTCCTTTGCCAACGATGTGCGCACCCCGGAAGGCGGTATGCACGAAACCGGCTTTAAGACGGCCCTGACAAGAGTGCTCAATGCCTACGGCGTGAAAAACGGCATCATCAAGGGAGAAGACAAGGTTTCCGGCGAGGACTGCCGGGAGGGCATTACCGCCATTATTTCCGTCAAGCTGACGGATGCCCAGTTTGAGGGCCAGACCAAGGCCAAATTGGGCAACGCCTATATCCGTACCCTGGTTGACCAGGTGGTAAACGATCAGCTCACCACCTTCTTTGAAGAGCACCCCCAGATTGCCAAAATGATTCTGGACAAGGCCATGATGGCAAACCGGGCCCGGGAGGCTGCCCGGAAGGCAAGAGAATCCATCCGCCGGAAGACGGGACTGGAAAGTGGGCAGATGCCGGACAAGCTGCAGGACTGCAACGAGCGGGACCCCAGCCTCTGCGAAATCTACATCGTGGAGGGCGACTCCGCTGCGGGCTCTGCCATCCAGGGCAGAGATTCCCGGTTCCAGGCCATCCTTGCCATGTGGGGCAAAATGCTCAACGTGGAAAAGGCCCGTGCCGACAAGATTTACGGTAACGATAAGCTCTACCCCCTGATTGTGGCTTTGGGCGCAGGTATTGGGGAGGAGTTTGATATCAATAAGCTCCGGTATCACAAGGTCATTATTATGGCGGATGCCGATGTGGACGGTGCACACATCCGCACCCTGCTGCTGACATTCTTCTTCCGCTATATGCGTCCCATGATTGAAAACGGCTATGTCTACTCCGCCGTGCCGCCCCTTTACAAGCTGACTCGCGGCAAGACCACCAAGGTTGCCTACTCCGATGAGCAGCGGGATCAGGTTTCCTCTGAGATGCGCGCTGATAATCCCAATGCAAAGGTGGACATCGCCCGGTATAAGGGCCTTGGTGAAATGGACCCCCACGAGCTGTGGGAGACCACCATGGATCCGGAGCAGCGCTCTTTGCGCCGGATCACCCTGGACGATGCCGCAAGAGCGGACGAAATCTTTACCGTGCTCATGGGGGAGCAGGTAGAGCCCAGAAAAGACTGGATCGAGCGGAACGCCCGGTACGCAGTCAATCTTGATTTCTAAGGAGGTGACGTAAAATGGCACATAACAGAAGCTACAAACCTGAGGACATTGCCTTTCCCGACCAGGTAATTACCGAATCCCACCTGGTGGAGGAAATGGAAAAATCCTACATTGAGTACGCCATGAGCGTCATCGTAGGCCGTGCCCTGCCGGACGTGCGGGACGGCTTGAAGCCCGTCCATCGCCGCATTCTGTACACCATGTATGAAAGCGGTTTGACTTCCGATAAACCTTTCAAAAAGAGTGCAACCTGCGTAGGTGATGTGTTGGGTAAATACCATCCCCATGGCGACGCATCCGTATACGACGCCATGGTGCGTCTTGCCCAGGACTTTTCCATGCGGTATCTGCTGGTGGACGGTCACGGAAACTTCGGTTCCGTGGATGGCGATCCCCCCGCTGCCTACCGTTACACCGAGGCCCGGCTTTCTAAAATTTCCAATGAGATGCTCCGGGACATCGATAAGGATACCGTCAACTGGGATCCCAACTTCGATGAAAGCCGGAAAGAGCCCAGAGTGCTGCCCAGCCGGTTCCCCAACCTGCTGGTAAACGGCTCCTCCGGTATTGCCGTTGGTATGGCAACCAACATCCCGCCTCACAACCTGACGGAGGTAATCAATGCCTGCGTATGCGTGCTGGATGACCCGGAATGCACCCTGGCAAATCTGATGGACTGCATCACCGGCCCTGATTTCCCTACCGGCGGCATTATTATGGGCCGCAGCGGCATTCGGGCTGCCTACGCCACAGGCCGGGGCAAGGTGGTTGTCCGGGCAAAGACGGAATTTGAGGAGTTCGGCAAGGACCGCACCCGGATTATTGTCACGGAGCTTCCTTATCAGGTGAATAAGCGCCAGCTCATCAAAACCATTGCCGACCAGGTCAAGGACAAGCGCATCGACGGCATTTCCGATCTGCGGGACGAAACCGACCGGAACGGAATGCGGATGGTCATTGAACTGAAAAAGGATGCAAACCCCCAGGTGGTTCTGAATAATCTCTTTAAGCAGACCGCCCTGCAATCCAATTTCTCCATCATCATGCTGGCTCTGGTGGATGACCAGAAGCAGCCGAAAATCCTGTCCCTGCGGCAAATCCTGGATGAATATCTCAAGTATCAGGAAGAAGTGCTGACCCGCCGAACCCAATACGATCTGCGGAAGGCCCAGGAGCGGGCCCATCTGTTGGAAGGCCTGCTGATTGCCCAGGATAATATTGACGAGGTCATTCACATCATCCGCTCCTCTTACGACAATGCAAAGCAGAACCTGATGGAGCGCTTCAATCTGGACGACGTGCAGGCCCAGGCAATTTGCGATATGCGTCTGATTGCCCTGCAGGGTCTGAACCGGGAAAAGCTGGAAGCGGAATATAAGGAACTGGAAGAAAAAATCGCCTATTATCAGGAGCTTTTGGCAGACGAAAGCAAGCTGCGGGCGGTGCTGCGGGAAGAGCTGATTGCCATTCGGGATAAGTTTGGCGATGCGCGGAAGACCGTTATTCAGGATATCGAGGATGAAATCGACATCGAAGACCTGATTGAAGAGGAGACCTGTGCCTTTACCCTGAGTAACCACGGCTATATCAAGCGGATGCCCGTGGATACCTACCGCACCCAGAGCCGGGGCGGCCGGGGCGTCAATGCCCAGAATCTGAAGGAAGAGGATTATGTTAAGTCGCTGAATATTGCCTCTACCCACGACCATATTCTCTTCTTCACCGATCAGGGCAAGGTGCACCACCGGAAGGGCTACCAGATTCCCGAGGCCGGACGGACCGCCAGAGGAACGGCAATTGTCAACGTGCTGCCTCTGGAAGCAGGGGAGACCGTTACCGCTATGGTGGTTACCAGAGAATTTAACGAGGATGAATACCTGCTGATGGCAACCCGGAAGGGCGTTGTTAAGCGGCTGCCCTTTATCGCCCTGAAGACCAACCGGAAGGGCGGTATCCGGGCGCTGACCCTGGACGAGGATGATCACCTCATTAACGTCCTGCGGACAAACGGAAGCGACAACATCATTCTGGCAACGGCCCAGGGTATGGCAATCTGCTTCAATGAGACGGATGTCAGGTGCATGGGCAGAGATGCCGGCGGCGTTCGGGGCATCAGCCTGAATGAAGGCGACTACGTGGTGGGCGCAGAAAAGGCCGAAGAGGGGAAGACCCTCCTCACCGTTACGGAAAATGGCTACGGAAAGCGCACCGCTCTGCCGGAATACCTGCGCACCGGCCCCGATGGAGAGAAGATTCCCCAGAGCCGGGGCGGAAAGGGCCTGAAAAACTACAATATCACCCCCAAGACCGGCAACATTGCCGGATGCCGGGTGGTGGGAGACGATGATGATGTGATGCTGATTGAAAACGGCGGCGTCATCATCCGCATTCCCGCCGCCTCCATCAATGTGTACAAGCGGGACGTGCAGGGCGTAATTGTCATGCGGGTTGACGAAGGCAATAAGGTCGTCTCCATCGAACGGGTGGAACAGGAAGAAAATCAGGAGTCCGCAGAATGAAAACCGTGACCCTCTATACGGACGGGGCTTGCTCCGGCAACCCCGGCCCCGGGGGTTGGGGGGCAATTCTCTTTTTCAACGGAATTGAAAAAGAGCTCTCCGGTGGAGAAAAAATGACCACCAACAACCGAATGGAATTGACGGCGGTGATTGAGGGGCTGAAAGCTTTGAAAGAGCCCTGCATTGTGGAGCTCTATTCCGACTCCAAGTATGTGATCGATGCTCTGGAAAAGGGCTGGGCCTGGGGCTGGAAAAAGAAAAACTGGATCAAAAGCGACAAAAAGCCCGCCTTAAATCCGGATCTGTGGGAAGAGCTTCTTGCCCTGACTCAGAAGCATCAGGTGCACTACCACTGGGTGAAGGGCCACGCAGATAATCCCAAAAACAACCGGTGCGACGAATTGGCGGTGGCCCAATCCCAAAAGCAGAAGGGGTAAACACCATGTTTCTATCCATTGGCAATGATATGTCCGTGCGGGACAGCAGCATTCTGGGCATTTTTGACCTGGACAATACCTCCTTTTCCAAGCGAACCAGGGCATTTTTGGAGAATGCCGAAGCTCTGGGCCAGGTGGTTCCCTGTGACGATCTGCCAAAATCCTTTGTTCTCACCGCCGAATACGGCCTGACGCAGGTTCACCTGACGTCCCTTAATTCCTACACCCTGGAAAAGCGGCTGGGAAAATGAATCTTTGGACAAAATAAAGGAAAGGAGAAGTGCTATGGTATATACGCTGGAAGAAATAGCCAAACGGGTCGAGCCTGTTGCAAGAACATACGGCTTGCGTGCTCTATACGTTTTTGGTTCTTATGCAAGAAATCAGGCAACGGAAGAAAGCGACATTGACCTTTTAGTGGATACCACCGGAACAAATCTTCATTCCTTACTGTCTTTGGGGGCACTTTATTGTGATTTGGAAGCTGCTCTGGAAAAGAAAATCGACCTCATTACAGTTTCTTCTCTACAGCAAGAGGCTTTGCTTTCCAGCGAGCGGCTGTTTCGGGAAAATGTAGACAAGGAAAAGGTGAAATTGTATGCTGTCGCCTGATTTACAAAGAATTAGTCGAATTCGGGATTACTGTCTCGAAATACAGAAAACCATTGACCGGTATGGAAATTCCTTTGAGGTTTTTGACCGGGATGGGGATTACCAACGCAGTATTGCATTTTCCATTCTCCAGATTGGGGAGCTTGGCGGAGGACTGTCGGAAGACTATCGAAAAGCCACCAGTCGGCAAATTCAATGGGGCCCAATGAAGGGTATGCGCAATATGGTAGCCCATAGCTATGGGAGCATGAGCAGAGAAATTATTTGGGAAACTGCCACGGTAGACATTCCATCCTTACTTGTTTTTTGCGAAGAGCAGTTGAATCATTGCAAAAATCAATAATCAATCCGCGCGCTTGGCCTGCAAAAGGTGAGCGCGCGGATTTTGTTTCGTTTGTGTTTCGTTTTCCGGGGTATACTAAGGAAAAATGAGGAAAGGAACCATTGCTATGTGTACTGCTGCAACCTACAAAACCGGGGATTTTTACATGGGGCGGACGCTGGACTATGAGCGCTCCTACGGGGACAAGATCACCGTCACCCCGAGAAACTATCCCTTCCGCTTCCGGTGCATGGAAGACCTCCCTACCCACTATGCCATGATCGGGATGGCCTGTGTGATGGAGGACTACCCCCTTTACTACGAGGCCTTTAATGAAAAGGGTCTGGGAGTATGCGGGCTGAACTTTGTGGGCAATACCAAATATTTTGAAGAAAATCCCCACAAGGATAACATTGCCCAGTATGAGCTGATTCCCTGGATTTTGGGTCAGTGTGCCACGGTTTTCGAGGCAAAGGAAAAGCTTGCAAACCTGAATCTTGTAAACATTCCCTTCCGTCCGGAGCTTCCCCTTGCCCAGCTGCACTGGCTGATTGCCGACAAAAACAGCAGTATTACCCTGGAATCCATGGAAGACGGGCTCCATATCTACGAAAATCCCGTGGGCGTGATGACCAACAATCCGCCGTTCCCTTATCAGATGTTCAATCTGAATCATTACCGGCATCTTTCCATAGAGACTCCGGAGAATACCTTCGGCACGGATCTGAATGTCTACAGCCGGGGAATGGGCGGCCTCGGTCTGCCCGGTGACCTTTCCAGCCAATCCCGGTTTGTGCGGGTGGCCTTTACCAAACTTCATTCCATTTCCGGGGAGGAGGAAGCTTCTTCTGTCAGCCAGTTTTTTCATATTCTGGGCAGCGTTGACCAGCAGCGCGGCCTTTGCAAGCTGGGGGAAGGGGAGTATGAAATTACCCTGTATACCTGCTGCTGCAATTTAAACCGGGGAATTTACTACTACACCACCTACGACAATCACCAGATCACCGCAGTAGATATGCACCGGGAAAACCTGGAAGACAATAAACTGATTGCCTACGTTCCCATTACCCAGCAGCAGATCAGATACCAAAACGGATGAACTGGAAATATTAACGCCCACCCTCTTGAATGATATGCTCCCCATAGAGTAGACACTCGAAAAAATAAAAATTCGAGACTACACTATGGGGAGCATTATGTGGTTCAGAAAGAAGGTGGGCGCATTTTTAGTTATTTCCCATGAGAATCTGTCCCAGCTTGGAGTTTTTATCCAGAATGACGGTTTTTTCCGTGCCGTCCAGGCTTTCCTTCAGGGCATCCAGAGCCCGGGTGAATTCGTAGAACTCCTGCTGATCTTTGGTCTGATAGGCCTCTGCCAGCATCCGCATATATTCGCCTTCGCCTTCGGCTTCCAGCTTGGCAGCCTCTGCCTGGGCGTTGGACACCAGAATGTTCACCTGCTTATCCACATCGTTGCGGATAATGGAGGCTTCATAATTGCCATCGGCGGTGTATTTTTCCGCAATCTGGTTCCGTTCGGAGATCATCCGGTTATATACGGCGTTCAGGTTGGATTCCGGCAGGTCAAACTGCTTGATTTTTACATCTTCCACCCGGATGCCGTAGGCACGGGCCAGAGAATCCACGTCTGTGGCAATGGAATTATAGATGTCATTGCGCTTGGCGCCGTCCTCCATATTCACAATGTCTGCCTGGGCCAGGGTGCCCATAACGGTTTTTAGCTCGTTGTAGGTCAGGGCGTCCAGCCGCTGCTCGGCATTGCCGGTGGTTCCCAGGCGCTGATAGAAGAGCTTGGGGTCATTGATGGACCAGAGAATGTAGCAGTCTACGGTCATATTCTGCTTGTCGGAGGTCAGAACCTCGGAAGGGGGAATGTCGTACAGCTGGGTGGCCTTTGTGAAATACTTGACGCTGTCTACAAAGGGCAGCTTAAAGTGCAGGCCGGCTTCGTTGGTGGTGGAGATGATCTTGGAAAACCGCACGGTGCAGGCATATTCATCCTCCCATACGGTGAAGAAGCTGCCGGAAAGGACGATCACGACAAGAAGGGCCAGGGCAGTCAGGCCAACGGTTCTTTTTTTCATTCTACGCTTCCTCCTTGGGAAACCAGGTCTTCCAGGGGCAGCAGCATTTGCACATCACTACCACTGGACGTATTGATATAGAGCTTGACATTGGGCATGATCTGGGAAATGGCCTCGTAGTACATCCGAGTCTTGGTGACTTGAGGATTCAGGGCATATTCCTGATACATGGCATTGAACATGGCAACCTGCTCGGTGGCCTCGTTAATGCGCTTTTCTTTTAGGTATTGGGCATTCTGGATGAGCTTATCCGCTTCGGCCTGGGCCTTGGGCAGCTGGGCATTTTTATAGGCCTTGGCATCGTTGATGACGGTTTCGGCCTGCTGTTTGGCGGTTTCCACATTTTTGAAGGCCTCAATTACCTCCTGCGTGGGAGGTTCGGCGTCCTGGATTTTCACATCCACCAGAGACAGGCCAATATTGTACTGGCTGAGGATCTCCGTAACCAGATTGCGCACCTGCATCTGGATATTCTCCTTGCCGCTGGTGAGGACGGAATCCACGGTGGAGGAGCCAACTACGTTTCGCACCTGGCTCTGAACCAGATTCCGCAGGATGTTTTCCGGGTCGTTGGAGGAGTAGAGGTACTGCACCGGGTCAGAAATCTTGTATTCCACGAAGAAATCCACGTTTACAATGTTGTAGTCGCCGGTAATCATGGCGCTTTCCCGGTCGTCTACTGTGTAGCTGCTCCCTATGGGATTGTAGCCCAGGGTGATTTTCTGATAGACGTTTACATCCACCTTCTGCACCTGCTGAATGCCAAAGGGAAGCTTCAGGTGTACGCCGGCATCGGTGATGTTTGTCACCTTGCCGAAGGTGGTGACCACCGCCTGCTGCTTATCGTCCACCGTATAGTAGCAGGTGAGTACCGTCACCAGAACCAATGCAATGAGCAGGGTTAGAAGGGCGGTATGTTTGATTTTCTGAAAGTCCGGCTGCTTTTTGGGCTTGGGAGCGGACCAGCGATAAGTTCCGTTTTCTTCCATTTAGGGTTCCTCTCTTTCCATTTCTGTGGTTAATTCCTCAGCCCGGCGGGATAATTCTCCGCTGATCCAGGCCAGAAGCATAGTTTTGAGCACTTTTTGAATGCGTTCGTTTGCGCCGGGCATTCCCTCCGGCAAATCCCGGAGGGCTGTTTGAATGGCTTTTTCCAGGCCGTCATTCTGATCTCGCACCGAGGCGGCAAGGGATACAAAGAGAAAATACAGGGCGCTGTCTTCAATCAGATCGTCACTGGTATCGTCCAGCTTGCCGTTTACATAAGATAGAACGGTGCAGACTTTTTCCAGGGGAAAGCAGGAGCGCATGAGATTGATATTCAGGATCCGGCACAGCTGATTTAAGCTGTATTTTTTCCCCACGGGAGGGGAGAGATACCCCCGGCGCACCCAGTTTTGAATCATGTAGGCCTCCAGCCCGGATATGGCGCTGACCTGGCCCAGCTGCAAATCCCCGGCTAAATACAGCGCACGGAAGGTATCCGCGACGTTATCCGCCTGCTCCGTTGTGCCGCTGAGTACGGTGCCGGGTAGGTTCCACTGCACGTTGACCACCTCTTTCTTTTTGATAGCTGGATTATAACACACAATCACGTGATTGTCAACAACAATTATTTGATTATATTTTCCTTAGTGGAATTTCCACCGCCGTCCTTGCGAACCAGCGCGGCGCAGCCGCCTTGCCTTCCCTAGTAGGGAAGGTGGCACACGCGAAGCGTGTGACGGATGAGTTGTCTTCACGTTTCTGCAAACAACTCTGTCCGATTGAACAGAAAAGCCATAGCAAGTTAGGCCGCATCATTCAACGAAACCGTTGTGTAATTTGGACACGCTGAGACTCCCCAGTCTCGCTTCGCTTTGGCTCCCCTGTAGGGAGGCCAAGGTGCGGCGAAGCCGCCTTGCCTTCCCTAGTAGGGAAGGTGGCACACGCGAAGCGTGTGACGGATGAGTTGTCTTCACGT
>CAKTNN010000036.1 GCA_934589065.1 uncultured Oscillospiraceae bacterium | reverse complement strand
ATGAAAGACGGTACGCAATCTCTCTGTGTGGCGGGCACCAGCGGCTTTGAGGACCAGGAAAAGATGATTTACTTCGTGCAATCCGATATGTTCGATGCCATCCTCGACCCCAGCCAGGTGGAATCCCTGCTGTTTTTCAAGGACTGGCAGAAAGACGCCGAGGGCAAACCCACGGTTGAGGAATTCTACGAAATTCCGGTTGACTAAAATGCTATAGAATTGTCAGGAGTTGGATGTATCCGACTCCTGATTTTTTGTGTATGTCTGTAGCCGCAGGCAAAGGGCAGGAGGCGTTGACTTGCAAAAGGGCTTGTGCTACAATGAGTCTAGATTTTTAGCATTTGGAGGGTACTATGGAGCAGACGGAAAAAACCTGGCTGGGGGAAAAAATAGAGACGGCGGAGAAAAAGTGGCCCCATTTTCGGGTGACCATGCTCAGCGCCCTGGCCTTTGGAGTGCTGGCTCATGGCATGGCGCTGTTCAATAAATTCTCCATGGTGGATGACCCCCAGTTCCTGTTCAGCGTTGGGGTCACTTTCCGCTCCGGACGGTGGTTCTTGGGAATGCTGGGGGCGCTGGTTCAGTGGCTGTTCGGCAGCCCCAATTTTAGCCTGCCGTTGTTCAGCGGCCTTGCCTGCATTGCCCTGCTGGGACTGTGCGCCTGTGTGCTCATTGATTTATTGGAGCTCCGGGGCAAAGCGGACTATATTTTGGTTCCCGGCCTGATGGTAACTCTTCCGGTGGTGGCGGGGTTCTACTGCTATCTGTTTACCGCTCCTTATTATCTCTTTGGCCTGCTGCTGACCCTATCCGGCTGCAGTGTGCTGTGCCGGAACCGCAAGCTTTGGGCATATCTTGCGGGTGTGGTGCTGCTGGCTCTCAGTGCGGGCATTTATCAGGCCTTTATCCCCACGGCACTGTGCGTTTTTCTGTTGTATTTTCTGCGGCAGACGGCAAAGACAGAAAATTGGAGCGTTAAGAAGCTCCTGGAGGAGATTGCCTGGTATGTTTCTGCCTGCCTGTGCTTTTTGGCGCTGTATACCCTTGCAAATAAGCTGTGTCTGCAGGTGCTGGGCCTGAGCATGACGGGCTACAATGGCCTTTCGGAGCCTGTCAGCGGCGGCATCGGGGTATACATGGGCAGAATAAAGCTCAGCTATTACCTCTTTTTAAAGCCGGACGGCACCAACCGATCGGCCTATATGTATCCCTTCCGACTGCTCACTTTGTATTATGTGAACCTCACGGCTTTGGCCCTCACGGCAATTATATATGTGTGGCGGCGCTTCCGGGAAAACTGGGTTCGGGGCCTTTCGGCAGGACTTGCCCTGTGCGTATTCCCTCTGGCAGTGAATTTTATCTATGTAATGTGCGCCCCTAAAATTGTGCATTCCCTGATGGTTTACAGCCAGCTGTTTTTCTGGCTGCTGCCCTGGTGCTTCCTCCGGTGGGAGCCGATCTTCCGGGAGCGGGAAAAGCAATCCAAAATCGCGGCAAGATTTGTTTGTGCCCTCCTGGCGGTGGTGTGCCTGATGTATGTGCGCTACGACAATGTGGTGTACCTGCGGATGGATCTGTATCAGACCCGCACCATCCAGTATTTTACCACGATTATCACCCAGGTGAAGAGCCTGGATGGCTACAAAAGCGATTTAAAGCTGACCTTTATCAACAAGGATTTTAACAAAGACCCGACCTTTGTGGATATTCCGGAGTTTACCACCTTTGCGGTGGAGCCCATTTTGCAGCACACCGCAGAGCTGACGGCCCACTCCTTCCGGGAGTTTTTGAGCCAGTGGTGCGGCTTTGACGCGGAAATCGTGGACGAAGGCGCTTACCAGGATTTGCCGGAGGTGCAGCAGATGCCCAGCTATCCAGATGCGGGATCCATTCGGATCATCGGGGACACGGTTGTCATCAAGTTCTGATGCGGAAGGCTTCGCGCTGCGGTTACCCGAATGTTTTCGGTGAAAAGAGAAGATTGCCGCGGCAGAAAAGCGCGCTGGCTCGGAATGACTTAAGAAACTGTCCTTGCGAACCGGTGACCGATGTCACCGGTTCGCAATCTTTGCACATATTCCTTGACAAAAGGAAGATTATCCTGTAGAATAACTGGGCAATTGAATAGGACAGTTCGTAACCATCCTGTCGGTAAACAAAACTAGGATTTTTCTGATTTCTGGATGGGTGCTTTTGCACCCATTTTTTGTTGTACTGCTGTTTTCTGGGTGGTTCGTCCACCCAGTTTTTTATATGTATAAGGAGACAAAGAGAACATGAACAAAACCCGCTACCTGACCCAGGCTGCCATTATCGCCGCGCTGTATGCCGTGCTGACCCATGCCCAGAATCTGCTGCTTCCCGGTACAACCACCTGGGCAATCCAGATGCGCATTTCCGAAGCCATGAACGTGCTTGCATTTTTCACCCCTGCCGCCATCCCCGGCCTGAGCATCGGCTGTCTGCTGTTTAACCTGACCTACTCCGCAACGCTGCCCCTGGATTTTGCGGTGGGCACCCTGGCAACCTTCCTGGCAGCCTGGGGAATGTGGAAGACCCGCAATATGAAGGTGGGAAAGCTGCCGGTGCTGGGCCTGACCATGCCCGCCATTACCAACGCCTTCCTGGTGGGCTGGGAGCTGACCCAGTACATTGGCGGCGGATTTGTGATCAATGCCGTATATGTGGCCCTGGGGGAGCTGGCGGTGGTGCTGGTGCTGGGCACTGCGCTGTATTTGGCAATCACTTCCAGAGGCCTTGACCGGAAGCTGTTTGTAAAGTAACGATTTTTATATTTGACCTTCCTATGGGGTCTGCCAAACCAAGCCGTGAGAAGAATTCAGCCCGGACGCTGATTCGTAATGGCGCGGTTTTGGCAGACCTCTTTTTGCATGCAGCGCTTCTGTTCCGACTTTATATATTAAGCGCCAAATTTTATGAGTTTCGTCCTGAAATATGTCGAATCAGACACGACACATTATTTTCGTCCCACTATTTTCCTTTCTGTTTATGAAAAGAAAACGGGAAAAGATATGCGTTTTTGACACTGACCTGGGAGAAGCGGCGGCAGCTTTCTGCAATAAAAGATACAAAGATATCGAATATACAGATTTCACATGGTTTTCCGGGATTCCGGGGAAATTCTGTGGTATCTGCTTTCTTGACGGAAACAAACGAATTGTGGTATAATACTTTCTGTCAATAAGGACCCTTATGACTGACGGAGAAAGTGGAGCACCACGTGGAGTAAGGGGAAATTTTTTGCCGACCGTCTGGGCTCGCTTACGTTCCTTTAGGAGGGTGAGTGGGCCCTTTGCGCTTTTTTAAGGAGGTTTTTATGAAAAAAGTTGGAATCATTATGGGAAGCGACAGCGATTTGCCGATCCTTCGGAAAACCATGGATACCCTGACCGCGTTGGAAATTCCCTTTGAGTGCCACATTTTCTCTGCACACCGCACCCCGGAGGAGGCAAGGGACTTTGCACTCCAGGCCCGGGCCAATGGCTTTGGCGTGCTCATTGCTGCGGCGGGCATGGCGGCCCACCTGGCGGGGGCCATCGCCGCAAACACCACGCTGCCCTGCATTGGCATTCCCTGCAAGGGGCCTGTGCTGGATGGGATGGATGCCCTCCTTGCGACGGTGCAGATGCCCTCCGGTATCCCGGTTGCTACGGTGGCAATCAACGGCGGCGTGAATGCGGCACTGCTGGCAGCCGAAATTCTGGCGGTTTCCGATGATGCTTTGGCAAAGAAGCTGGACGACAAGCGGGCTTCCGATAAGGCCAAGGTTCTGGAAAAGGACGCGGCGCTGCAAAAAGAATTGATGGGTTAAAGGAGAAGTACTATGGGTGGTTTCTTTGGCGCAGTTTCCCACCGGGACTGCATTCTGGATGTATTTTTTGGCACGGACTACCATTCCCACCTGGGCACCCGCCGTGGCGGCATGGCTGCTTTTGACAAGGAGCTGGGCCTGCAGCGGGAGATTCATAATATCGAAAATTCCCCCTTCCGCACCAAGTTTGAGGGCATTCTGGGGGAAATGAAGGGCTGTGCAGCTATCGGCTGTATTTCCGATACCGATCCCCAGCCCCTGCTGATCCGTTCTGAACTGGGAACTTATGCGATCTGCACCATCGGCATCATCAATAATGCAGAAACTCTGCTTCGTCAGTACCTGTCCTTCAGCGGCGGCCACTTCGAGGCCATGAGCGGCGGAAGAGTCAACTCCAACGAGCTGATTTCCGCCCTGATTGACCAGAAGAGCACCTTCGCGGAGGGCATTCGTTTTGCTCAGGATATGATCGAGGGTACGGCCTCCATTCTGATTTTGAAGGATGATGGGCACTTGATTGCCGCAAGGGACAAGCTGGGCCGGCTGCCCATTATTCTGGAAAAGAATGCGGATGGCTATTGCGTCACCTTTGAGGATTATGCCGGCGAAAAGCTGGGCTATGAATACTACCGGGAGCTGGGCCCCGGAGAAGTGGTGGAGCTCACCGCCGACGGGGATACCGTCCTGGCGCCTCCCAGACAGAAAAAGAAAATCTGCGCCTTCCTCTGGTCTTACTATGGCTACCCCACCTCCTGCTACGAGGGGAAAAACGTGGAGGTTATGCGCTACCGCAACGGTCGGATTATGGCAAAGGCCGATAAGGAAAACGGCATTGCCCAGGATATCGACTATGTAGGCGGCGTGCCCGATTCCGGCACGCCCCACGCCATCGGCTATGCCAACGAAAGCGGCGTACCCTTTGCCCGGCCCTTTATCAAGTATACCCCCACCTGGCCCAGAAGCTTTATGCCCTCCAACCAGAGCGAGCGGAATATGGTGGCAAAGATGAAGCAGATTCCTGTGGATGAACTCATCCGGGACAAGAAGCTTTTGTTTGTGGATGACTCCATTGTGCGGGGCACACAGCTCCGGGAAACCGTGGATTTCCTCTATGAGCACGGGGCAAAGGACGTGCACATCCGCTCCGCCTGCCCGCCCATTCTCTATGCCTGCAAATACCTGAATTTCTCCCGCTCCAATTCGGAAAATGAGCTGATTGCCCGCTCTACCATTCTGGAGCTGGAAGGGGAAGAGGGCTTTAACCATCTGGATGAATATATGGATGGCACATCGGAGCGTGGCAAGAAGCTGCGCCAGACGATCTGCGATAAACTCCATTTCTCCAGCCTGGAATACCAGACTCTGGAGGGCATTCTGGAGGCAATCGACCTGCCGGAATGCGACGTATGTACCTACTGCTGGAACGGCAAAGAATAAATCCCCCCAAAACACGATAAACAGGTAAAAAGGAGATTAATTATGGATCACAAGAATTCTCAGTCTGCCAGCTACGCCGCTGCCGGTGTGGATATCACCGCGGGATACAAGGCTGTGGAGCTTATGAAAAAGCACGTTGCCCGCACCCGGAACGAGGGCTGCCTGGATGATGTGGGCGGCTTCGGCGGCTGCTTCGGCCTGCCCATCAGCGGCATGGAAGAGCCGGTGCTGGTTTCCGGCACCGACGGCGTGGGAACCAAGCTGCGGATTGCACAGCTTCTTAATAAGCACGATACCATCGGCATTGACTGCGTTGCCATGTGCGTCAACGATGTGATTTGCTGCGGTGCAAAGCCTTTGTTTTTCCTGGATTACATCGCCTGTGGAAAGAATGTGCCGGAGCGCATTGCGGAAATCGTTGGGGGCGTTGCAGAGGGCTGCGTGCAGTCCGGCTCTGCCCTGATTGGCGGCGAGACCGCCGAGCATCCCGGCATGATGCCTGTGGATGACTACGATCTGGCGGGCTTCAGCGTGGGCATTGTGGACAAAAAGAAGATCATTGACAACACCCGGATGGAAAAGGGAGATGTGGTCATTGCCCTGGCCTCCTCCGGTGTCCATTCCAATGGCTTCAGCCTGGTGCGGAAGGTGTTCGATGTGGAGAATAACCAAACCCTGAAAGAGCCTGTGGAGAGCCTGGGAGGAAAATCCGTCCTGGAAACCCTGCTGACCCCCACCCGCATCTATGTAAAGAGCATTCTGGCCCTGCTGGAGCAGGTGGATGTAAAGGGCATCAGCCACATTACCGGCGGCGGCTTCTACGAGAATATCCCCCGCAGCATCCCCGATGGTCTGTGCGCGAAGATTCAAAAGAGCAGCGTTCGGGTGCTGCCCATCTTCGACCTCATTGCCAAAACCGGCAATATTCCGGAGAGGGATATGTTCAATACCTTTAATATGGGCGTGGGCATGAGCGTTGTTGTTCCCGCCAGCCAGGCAGAAGCCGCCCTTGATATCCTGACGGCCCACGGCGAGACGGCCTACGTCATCGGCGAAATCGTGGAGAACGAGGAAAAGGTGATCCTGGAATGAAAACCAGAATTGCGGTGCTGGTTTCCGGCGGCGGAACCAACCTGCAGGCGCTGATCGATGCCCAGAAAAGCGGCCTGCTGTGCAGCGGGGAGATTGCCCTGGTGGTTTCCAACAATCCCAATGCTTACGCTTTGGAGCGGGCAAAAAATGCCGGGATTGAAAGCTGCGTCCTGGTGAAAAAGGAACTGGGCTCCCAGCAGGCCTTTGAAGAGGCCCTGGCATCCAAGCTGGAGGAAAAGGGGATTCAGCTGATCATCCTGGCGGGCTTTATGAGTATCCTGTCCGGCTCCTTTACCGATAAGTATCCCAAGCGGATTCTCAATGTGCACCCGTCCCTGATTCCCGCCTTCTGCGGGGAGGGCTTCTACGGTCTGCGGGTTCACGAAGCGGCCCTGGAGAAGGGCGTGAAGGTGACCGGCGCAACGGTGCATTATGTAAACAAAATACCGGACGGCGGGGAGATCATCGCCCAGAAGGCGGTGGAGATCCTCCCCGGTGATACCCCGGAAGTGCTGCAAAAGCGGGTAATGGAGCAGGCGGAATGGCTCCTGCTCCCCAGAGCGGCAGAGCAGGTTTCCGCGCAGATTCAGAATGCATAAGGGGGAAAACCAATGAACGTTTACGAAACCAAGGAAATGGGCGCACTTCTTCATTCCAATCGCTACCCCGGTCGGGGCATTGTACTGGGACTGACCCCGGATGGGAAGGAAGCCGTGGCAGCCTACTTTATCATGGGCCGCAGCGTCAACAGCCGCAACCGGGTGTTCCGCCTGGAGCCGGACGGCATCCGCACGGAAGCTTACGATCCTGCCAAAATGGTAGATCCCAGCCTGATTATCTATCATCCCGTTCGCCAGCTGGGCAGAGCCCTGATTGTCACCAACGGCGACCAGACCGATACTGTTCGGGAATTCCTGGAAAAGGGCAAAACCATGGAGGAGGCCCTGCGTTCCCGGAAATTTGAGCACGACGGCCCTAACTGGACGCCCCGGATTTCCGGCCTGATGAGCCCGGACGGCAGCTACAAAATGTCCATTTTGAAGGCTTCCGACCCGGAAGGAAAGGGCTGCAACCGCTATACCTTTGATTTTGACCCCATCCCCGGTCTGGGCCACTTCCTGCATACCTACGTATGCGACGGAAACCCGGTGATTCCCACCTTCCAGGGAGAGCCGGAGCGGGTGGACATCCCTCAGGATATGGATGCTTTCGTAAATACCCTGTGGGAAAACCTAAACGAGGACAATAAGATTTCCCTGTTTGTCCGCTATACCGATCTGGAAACAGGGGAATACCGGCAGAAAATCATCAATCGCTACGAATAAGGGGAGAAGGACATGAAAGAATTTGAACTGAAATACGGCTGCAATCCCAATCAGAAGCCCGCTTCCATCTACATGGCAGACGGCTCCGACCTGCCCATTACCGTCCTCAACGGACGTCCCGGCTACATCAATTTTCTGGATGCCCTGAATTCCTGGCAGCTGGTAAAGGAACTAAAGGCCGCAACGGGGCTGTGCGCCGTGACCTCCTTTAAGCACGTTTCCCCCACCTCTGCCGCAGTAGGCAAAATCTTGCCGGAGAACCTCAAAAAGGCCTGCTTTGTGGATGATATCCCGGAGCTGGACGAAAGTCCTCTGGCCTGTGCCTATGCCCGGGCCCGGGGCACGGACCGGATGTGCTCCTTCGGCGACTGGGTGGCCCTTTCCGATGTGTGCGACGTGACCACCGCCAAGCTCATTGCCCGGGAGGTTTCCGACGGCGTGATTGCTCCCGGCTATACGGAGGAAGCCCTGGCAATTCTCAAGACCAAACGCAAGGGCGGCTACAATGTGGTTGCCATTGACGAAACCTACGTCCCCGCCCCCCAGGAGACCAAAATGGTTTATGGCGTCACCTTCCAGCAGGGCCGGAACAACTTTAAAATCGACAGAGATCTGCTGAACAATATCGTCACCACCAATCAGAATTTGCCGGAAAGCGCCAAAATTGACCTGATTGTATCCCTCATCACTCTGAAATACACCCAGTCCAACTCCGTGTGCTTTGCTTATGACGGGCAGGCCATCGGCGTTGGTGCAGGCCAGCAGTCCAGAATCCACTGCACCCGTCTGGCGGGTTCTAAAGCCGATACTTGGTTCCTGCGGCAGCATCCCAAAACGCTGGCGCTGCCCTTCCGGGAGGATCTGGGCCGCCCCAATCGGGACAATGTCATTGACGGCTATATCAACGGCAACGAAGAGGATGTATGTGCCGATGGTATCTGGCAGAATTACTTCACATCCCAGCCGGAACGCCTGACCGAGGAAGACAAGCGCGCCTTCCTGGGGAACATCCACGGAGTTTCCCTGGGCTCTGATGCCTTCTTCCCCTTTGCCGACAATATCAAGCGGGCCTACGCCTCCGGCGTCAGCTACATTGCCCAGCCCGGCGGCTCCATCCGGGACGACCTGGTAATCGCCGAGTGCAATAAGGACAATATCGTTATGGCCTTTACCGGCATGCGCCTGTTCCACCACTGATCCGCATTCCCTTTTAAAAACCAATTTATGTTGCGCTTGTAGGGCCGGCGTATTGCCCCCTACGGTGAATGTTAGAAAGGATAATAGATATGAAAATCCTTGTAGTCGGTGGCGGCGGACGGGAACACGCCATCATTAAAAAGCTGAAGGAAAACCCCGCAGTTGAGACGGTTTATGCCCTCCCCGGCAACGGCGGCATTGCAGCGGATGCCCAATGCGTGCCCATTGGCGCCACGGACATTCCGAAAATTGTGGAGTTTGCAGTGGAACATCAGGTGGACTATGCCGTGGTTGCGCCGGATGATCCTCTGGTGCTGGGGGCAGTGGATGCCCTGACGGAAAAGGGGATTCCTTGCTTTGGGCCCAGGGCCAATGCCGCAATCATTGAGGGCAGCAAGGTCTTTTCCAAGAACCTGATGAAAAAGTACGGCATTCCCACTGCGGCCTACGAGGTTTTTGACAGCATGGAATCCGCCCTGCATTACCTGGATACCGCACCCATTCCCACGGTCATCAAGGCCGACGGTCTGGCTCTGGGCAAGGGCGTGATCATTGCCCAGACCCGGCAGGAGGCCAAGGATGCCGTCAAATCCATGATGGCGGATAAGGTGTTCGGCAAGAGCGGAGAGAATATCGTCATTGAAGAGTTCCTCACCGGCCCGGAGGTCAGCGTGTTGGCCTTTACCGATGGCAAGGTGGTAAAGCCCATGGTATCCTCCATGGATCACAAGCGGATCGGGGACAATGATACGGGACTGAATACCGGCGGCATGGGCACCATTGCCCCCAACCCCTATTACACCCCGGAAATTGCCGAAAGGTGCATGGAAACCATCTTCCTGCCCACCATCCGGGCCATGAATGCCGAGGGCAGAACCTTCCGGGGCTGCCTGTACTTCGGCCTGATGCTGACCCCTGCGGGCCCCAAGGTAATTGAATACAACTGCCGCTTCGGCGACCCGGAAACCCAGGTGGTGCTGCCCCTGCTGGAAAGCGACCTGCTGACCGTAATGCAGGCAACCACCAACGGCACTCTGGCAGATACGGAGGTAAAATTCTCCGATAAGTGCGCCTGCTGTGTGATTTCCGCTTCCGAAGGGTATCCGGTATCCTATAAAAAGGGCCTGAGCATGACCATGACGGAGGAGGCTGCAAAGCATACCTATGTTGCCGGGGCAAAGCTGGATGAAGCCGGTGCCCTTGTCACCTCCGGCGGACGGGTCACGGGTACAACCGCCGTGGCAGACAGCCTGGAAGAGGCAATTCAGGAGGCCTACCGCCTTTCTGAGGGCGTCCGGTTTGAAGGCGTTTACCGCAGAAGTGATATTGGACAGCGGGCGCTGCAGGCCCTGCAATAAACACAAGGGAGGACTCTGAATGGTTTATCGAGTTTACGTAGAAAAAAAGGCGGGCCAGACCTTTGACGCCCAAAGCCTGCTGAAAGAAATTCGGGATTTTTTGCAGATTGACAGCCTTACCGGGCTGCGGATTCTGAACCGATACGATGCGGAAAACATTGACGAGCCCCTGTTCCGCTATGCCGTCAATACCGTATTCTCTGAGCCCCAGGTGGATGATGTCAGCTACGATGTCCCTCAGGGGGATGTGGTGTTCGCCGTGGAGCCCCTGCCCGGTCAGTATGACCAGCGGGCGGACTCCGCTGCCCAGTGCATCCAGATCATCTCCCAGGGCAACCGTCCCACCGTTCGCACCGCTAAGGTGTATGTGCTCTCCGGCAGCCTGAAGGAAGCGGATGTGGAGGCAATTAAGAAGTACGTCATCAATGCGGTGGAAAGCCGGGAGGCTTCTCTGGAAAAGCCGGAAACCCTGGCCCTGCACTATGCCGCCCCGGAAACCGTCGCCACCATCGATGGCTTTACCGCCATGGACGGGGACGCTCTTTCCGCTCTGCTGGACAAGTTGGGCCTTGCCATGGATTTGGACGACCTGAAATTCCTGCAGGCCTATTTCCGGGATGTTGAGCACCGGGATCCCACCATTACGGAAATCCGGGTGGTGGATACCTACTGGTCTGACCACTGCCGCCATACCACCTTCTCCACCCACCTGGACAAGGTGACCATTCACGATCCGGCTGTGCAGGAGGCCTATCAGCAGTATCTGGATGCCCGGGTTGCCGTGTACGGGGAAGAAAAGGCGGCGGCCCGTCCCCAGACCCTGATGGATATTGCAACCATCGGCGCAAAGTACCTGAAAAAGCAGGGGCTTTTGCCGGAGCTGGACGAAAGCGAAGAGATCAACGCCTGTTCCATCCATGTGACCGCAACGGTCAACGGGGAAGACCAGGACTGGCTTTTGATGTTTAAAAACGAAACCCACAACCATCCCACGGAAATTGAGCCCTTCGGCGGCGCAGCCACCTGCATCGGCGGCTGCATCCGGGACCCCCTGTCCGGTCGTGCCTATGTCCACCAGGCCATGCGTGTTACCGGTGCGGGCGACCCCAGAACCGCGTTGAAGGATACCCTCCCCGGTAAGCTGCCACAGAGAAAGCTGTGCCAGACGGCTGCGGCAGGCTACTCCTCCTACGGCAATCAGATCGGTCTGGCGACGGGTCACGTGGCGGAATTGTATCACGAGGGATTTGTTGCCAAGCGCTTGGAGTGCGGTGCCGTGGTAGCTGCTGCGCCTGCCCGGAATGTGCGCCGGGAGTGCCCCCAAGCCGGAGACGTGGTGATCCTGTTGGGCGGTCGCACCGGTCGGGACGGAATCGGCGGTGCTACCGGCTCCTCCAAGAGCCACAACCTGAAATCCCTGACCACTATGGCTTCCGAGGTTCAGAAGGGCAACGCGCCGGAAGAGCGGAAGATTCAGCGCCTGTTCCGGGAGAGCAAGGTTACCCGGCTCATCAAGCGCTGCAACGACTTTGGCGCAGGCGGCGTGTCCGTTGCCATCGGCGAATTGGCAGACGGCCTGCGGATTGACCTGGATGCCGTTCGGAAGAAGTATGAGGGCCTGGACGGAACGGAGCTTGCCATTTCCGAGTCCCAGGAGCGTATGGCAGTGGTGGTAGCCCCGGAGGATGCCGATGCATTCATTGCCGCTGCCCAGAAGGAAAATCTGGAAGCCTATCGGGTTGCCGTGGTGACAGAGGAGCCCCGGATGGTCATGACCTGGAAGGGCCGGGAGATTGCCAACCTGAGCCGGGAGTTCCTGAATACCAATGGCGCCGTAAAGCACGCCTCTGTGGAAGTGCCGGATGCCGGTCGCCCCTTCGGTGTTATTTATGACGAGCCGGTTCAGCTGCGCAAGATGGCCTCCCAGCTGAAATATGCCTCCCAGCGGGGCTTGGTGGAGCGGTTCGATTCCACCATCGGTGCGGGCAGTCTGCTCATGCCCTTTGGCGGCAAAAATCAGTCCACCCCTGCCCAGGCAATGGCAGCCAAGCTGCCGGTGCTGCCCGGGGAAAGCACCGATGCCGCCAGCGTGATGGCCTGGGGCTGTGACCCGGACCGGCTCAGCGCCGATCCCTTCCGCGGAGCCCAGGAGAGCGTGATTTCCTCTATGGCGAAAATTGTAGCCGCCGGTGCGGACTACAAGAAGGCCTACCTGACCCTGCAGGAGTTCTTTGAAAAGCTGAGAAATGAGCCCCTGCGCTGGGGCAAGCCCTTCCAGGCGCTGCTGGGCGCACTGGATGCCCAGATTAATCTGGGTGCTGCCGCCATCGGCGGCAAGGACTCCATGTCCGGCACCTTCCTGGATAAGGATGTGCCCCCCACGGTGATTTCCTTTGCCATTGCCCCTATAAAGGCAGACGAGGTTATTTCCCCTGAATTCAAGGAGGCGGGTCATCCCGTTTACTTCTTCCAGGGCGGCAGCTACCGGCAGATGAAGGAAAGCTGGGAGCGGTTCCATGAGCTGTGCCGGGCCGGCAAGGTGAAGGCCGCTTACGCAGTGGATGCAGGCGGCACGGCAGAGGCCGTTATGAAGATGTCCTTCGGCAATTCCATCGGCTTTGCCGAAAAAGAGGATGCAGTCAAATTCGATGGCCCCTTCTTTGGCTCCATCATTGCCGAGCTGACGGAGGATTGCGGTTTTGGCGAAAAGATCGGCGTTACCACTATAGAGCCGGTTATCCGCTACGGTCACGACAGCGCTTCCATTCAGGAGCTGTACGAATGGAATACTGCCACCCTGGAAAAGGTTTACCCCACCAAGACGGTGGAAACCGAGAAAGAAATCCCTGCCTTCTCTTACGAGGCTTCCGCCTATCCCGCTCCTGCAATCAAGACAGCCAAGCCCAAGGTGCTGATTCCCGTCTTCCCCGGTACCAACTGCGAGTATGATTCTGCCAGAGCCGTGATGGCAGCAGGGGCAGAAGCGGAGATTGCCGTCATTCGCAACCTGACCGCAGAGGATGTTGCCCGAAGCGTTGAAAGCGTTGCCGGTGCCATTGCAGACTGCCAGATGATTTTCATCCCCGGCGGCTTCTCCGGCGGCGATGAGCCCGATGGCTCTGCCAAGTTTATTACCGCCTTCTTCCGCAACCCTGCCATTAAGGAGCAGGTGATGAAGCTGCTGGAGGAGCGGGACGGCCTGATTTGCGGTATCTGCAACGGCTTCCAGGCCCTCATCAAGCTGGGACTCGTCCCCTACGGAAAGATCATCGATACCGATGATACCTGCCCCACTCTGACCTTTAACACCATCGGTCGCCACCAGAGCCGGATTGTCTGCACCAGAGTTGCTTCCAATAAGTCTCCCTGGCTGTCCCTTACCAACGTGGGAGATGTGTACAATGTGCCTATTTCCCACGGCGAGGGCAAGTTCCTGGCAAGCGATGAGCTGGTAAAGCAGCTGGCTGCAAATGGGCAGATTGCCACCCAGTATGTGGATCTGGAAGGCAAGCCCACCATGGACGCAGCCTTTAACCCCAATGGCTCTCTGTATGCCATCGAGGGCATTACCTCTCCCGACGGTCGCGTCTTCGGCAAGATGGGCCACAGCGAGCGTATCGGCGCAAACCTCTACCGCAACGTTCCCGGTGTATATGACATTCGGATGTTTGAGGCCGCTGTGAAGTATTTTAAGTAAATCCGTTCCAAAATGAAACGCCCCGGCTTTGCATTACCCAAAGCCGGGGCACAGTCACATTTCAAATATGGAGGGAAAAATGAAGAAAATTCTATGTGCAGTCCTTTGCTTGGCACTCCTTCTATTGGCAGCAGGGTGCGGGAGCACGGGGCTTAAGACGGAATGGAAGCTTTCTGTTGAGGATAACCGGGAAGCCTATCTTTATTATCCCGGCTCTGTTTTGGGCGGAAAGCTGAATCCGGGAATGGATTACCAATATGTCCGGAATGTGCAGATTCAGCTCGGGCGGGACTCCGTTCCTTTGGAAGAGGCAATTCGGGATGGGAAAATAACAATTCAGCAAATGTATGCCCAGGCCTGCAAGGATGCGGAAGAGGGAATCTGTACCCTTACCCGGCTGTCCCAAAATGGCGTCACCAACAATATCTTCTGCTATCCGGAATTCCAGATCAATATTGTGGATGATCTTCTGGAACACGACGGGCAGGATATTCCCGTTGCCTATCTGGCTGTTTCCGGTGCGAACCAGACTCCAAACACCATTGACGGCTGGGATTCCCAAAGAAAATCTCCAAGGGTGAAGGAAGACTGGGGGCTGTCCTTTGATGCGGTATTCTCCGACGGCTGCCTCTCGGTTGTTGTGCATCAGGCCGATGGAATGCAGCAGGGGACGCTGACCGTAGAAAACGCTGCAATCATAGACCAGTATCCCTTTGCTTTGGCAGATGAGAACGGAAACGTCCGGCTTACACAGCTGGAGGGAACGGCGCTTACCATGGGCGGGGAAACCAAGCTGGAAATCAATCTGGCAGAGTTTTTGGGGCAGGAACCGGAGAAGGGAAGCTATGCGCTGAACGTATGCATAGAGGATTGTGTGTCTTCCGGACAGACGCCCAAGCACCAGAGCAGCCAGTATTACAGCATTCCCTTTACGGTGGAGTGAGAAACCGGGAGAAGGAGCTGATGCACAGAGATGCTTCGATCGGATGCACCCAAACGAAAAGCGTTAATTTTACTCCTGTGTGACTGGAACAGTGCCTATAAGCATAGCAGACTGCACGAACGGCAGTCTGCTATTTTGCGCCTATGTCATTGCGAACCACTACGCCCGCTTTCCTGGTGTGGCAATCTTGACCTCTCACCTGTCATTGCGAACCAGCGCGCACGCTGGTGTGGCAATCCCCCGGATATTTAGACTGCCCAAAGGGAATGCACGCTGTCTTCTCATCCCGTCGCCCTTCGCGCGCCACCGCTGCTCATCAGGAGCGGGACTTGCAATCCCTCAGTCAGCCTGGCATTTGACAGCTCCCTTTACACAAGGGAGCCACTACAGTACCATTCAACCAAGGCTGTACCACGCCCGAGATTGCCACGGCAGTGTGCGCACTGCCTCGCAATGACGGGGAAAGGCGGTGTGCGCACTGCCTCGCAATGACGGGGAAAGGCGGTGTGCGCGCTGGTTCGCAATGACGGGGAAAGGCGGTGTGCGCACTGCCTCGCAATGACGGGGAAAGGCGGTGTGCGCGCTGGTTCGCAATGACGGGGAAAGGCGGTGTGCGCACTGCCTCGCAATGACGGGGGAGGGCGGTGTGCGCACTGGCTCGGAATGACAGGCCTTTTCTTTGTGTACGTTTTCTTTTTGCAACAGCCCCCTTTTTGTGGGGCTCAGGATAAGCAAAAGGCAGATTCGTCAGCGCGTTTTGGAAAGATTTACGGAATCAATGAATCTTACAAAGGCATCCCGGCCCTGGGGGGTGACCTTAAACACTCCGGCATCCTCCAAAACCTGGGTGAATACCCGCCCGGTTTCCTGCATCAGAGTGGGCATGGCATTTTCTTCCGTGAAGATGTAGCGCTTTTTCAGTTCCTCCACCCAGTCGGCGTGCTTGCTCTGAACGGGGTCGGCGCGCAGATCGGCATTTGAGACGATTTTCTCCGCCAGGTCGGTGAGCTCTCCCTTCAGACGGCTGGGCAGAACTGCCAGACCCATTACTTCAATCAGGCCGATATTTTCTTTTTTAATGTGGTGCTTGTCTGCATGGGGGTGGAAGACGCCCAGGGGGTGCTCCTGGGTTGTGATGTTGCACCGCAGCACCAAATCCAGCTCGTACAGCGTTCCTCTCCGCCGGGCAATGGGGGTGATGGTATTGTGGGGCTCTCCGTCGGAGAAGGCAACAATACCCTGGCTTTCGTCGGAATAGCCCCGCCAGGCAAGGAGAATCTTCTCTGCCAAAAGGGCCAGACGCTGGGGATCTTCGCCATCCAGGCGGATAACGCTCATGGGCCACTTTACGATTCCGGCCTTGATATCCGCAAAGCCCTGGAAGTGCACTTCCTTTTCAACCTCTGCCCGTTCCATGGCGAAGGTGTAGTGCCCACCCTGGAAATGCTCATGACTGAGGATGGAGCCGCCTACAATGGGCAGGTCGGCATTAGAGCCCACAAAATAGTGAGGGAACTGTCCCACAAAATCCAAAAGCTTTTCAAAAGCGGCCCGGTCGATCTTCATGGGCACATGGGCCCCATTGAAGACGATGCAGTGCTCGTTATAATATACATAAGGGGAATACTGCAAATACCAGTCGCTTCCGCCAATGGTGATGGGGATAATCCGGTGGTTGGCCCGGGCGGGGTGATTCATCCGTCCGGCGTAGCCCTCATTTTCCCGGCACAGCTGGCACTTGGGGTAGCCGGACTGGGGAGCGTTTTTGGCAGCGGCAATGGCCTTTGGGTCTTTTTCGGGCTTGGAAAGGTTGATGGTGATATCCAGCTCGCCATAATCGCTTTCGTATTTCCACCGCAGATCCTTGGCAATGCGGTAGGTGCGAATGTAATCCGTATTGCAGCTGAAACGGTAATACCAGTCCGTTGCCGCCTGGGGAGATACGGCATACTTTTCCCGGAAAGTGCGAATCACTTCTCTGGGCATGGGGGTCAGGGCGCCCATAATCCGGGTATCGAAAATATCCCGGGCGGTGATGTTATCCTCACACAGCCCGTTTTCACAGGCATAGTTCAGAATCCCGGCGAGAATTTCCTCCAGATTTTCGGACAGGAGCTCCCGGGAGGGGGCATAGTCCTCTCTGTGCAGGATATCCAGCAGGCGGTTGGTAAGCACCTGGTGGTCAACGGGCTCGGCAAGGCCGGTATTCATGGCGTAGGCCACCAGAGAATCAATACAGGTTTCAATTTGCATCGTTATGCCTCCACAACCATTTCTACGCCGCCCTGGGGACGGATGGAGAGTACATGGCAGGCCCCCTGGCCCAGTGCGGCATCCAGCCCCGTGCGGAAGGATTCCAGCAGGTCAAAGGGAACAAAGGCCTGTACGGTGCCGGCAAAGCCGCCGCCGTGCACCCGGTATGCACCCCGGTCCTGGAGATAGTGCTCGCACAGCGCCAGGGCAACTGCCACATCCTGGTGGGCGGTGTACCCGGCGGGAATCACATTCTGCAGATACATATAGGAAGAGTAGCCGCTCTGCTTTACAAGGGCCAGGAATTTGTCAAAGTCACCCTCCCGCAGGGCATCAACCTGCTGGGGAACCCGGGCATTGTCCTGGTAGAAGTGGATGGCCCGGAGCACCGCCCGGTCGGGGCAGGTTTTCCGCAGGGCAGGGATGGCGGCATAGAAGTCCGCTTCGGGAATCTCCGAGAGCACTTCCTTGCCGAAAAACGCGCAGATTTCCTTCAGCTCTCCGGGGATGGCTGCATATTCGTCTGTCAGGTCGGCGTGGCTTGCCTGGCTATCGATGATGCACAGGGCGTGACCGCAGGAGGAAAAATCAAAATCCACAGGCTCAATAACGGGGTGGGCCTTGTCAAAAAAGTCGATGGTTACCAGATTGCCTACGGCAGAGGCGGTCTGATCCATCAGGCCGCAGGGCTTTCCGAAGAATACGTTTTCCGCGTACTGCCCAATCTGGGCAATTTCCGGCTGGCTGACCTTGCCGTCAAAAAAGAGACCATTGACAATGGTGCCAATCAGCACTTCAAAAGCGGCGGAGGAGCTCAGACCGGAGCCGGGAAGGACGGTGGATTCGCAGTAGGCATCAAATCCGGCAACCCGGCAGCCCAGCTCTGCAAACCGGGCGCATACGCCCCGCACCAGGGCAGGGGTGGTGTTGATCTCCTCCTTCTGGGGGGTGAGAGTTTTCAGCGATACGGTGCACAGGGGATAGCCCTTGGAGAGAATCCGCACCGTATCCGTACCGTTTTCCCTTACCGCTGCCTGGGTATCCAGGTTTACGGCAGCTGCCAGCACCCGGCCCCGCTGATGGTCAGTGTGGTTGCCGCCGATTTCCGTGCGCCCGGGAGCGGAAAAATACCGCTGGGGTTCCTGACCGAACTGGTTATAAAAACCATGATCCAGAACTTTTTTCTGCTCTTTGGAGAGAATAAGATTGGGTGTTGACATGGAAAAAACCTCCCGTATTCTTTCTTTGCCCGCAAGGGCCTGTTTGCTTACACCAATTATACAGGATTCCTTCTGAAAAAGAAAGGGGTAACCATCATTTTTCTGAAAAAAAGACAAAAGAAAGGAAGAAAAACGGAAACCGGTTGCCGGGAAGAACACCATCAGGAGATATTGACGATCCTGCCCAGCTTGCCGTGGACGCGGTGGGAAATGGAGAGTACCGTCCGGTTGGCCTTGGAGCGCTGCAGAGCAGCAAGCACCTCTTTTTCCGTTTCCACATCCATGCTGGCGGTGATTTCATCCAGCAGGAGCAGCTTCGGGTCTGCTGCCGTTGCCCGGGCGATGGAGAGCAGCTGCCACTGCCCCTGGGAGAATAGTTCCGGGGTGCAGGGGGTATCGTAGCCCTGCTCCATGCCCTCGATGACCGCATCCAGCCCCACCATCTGGACAGCTTTGCGCACGGCCTCCATGGGGATGGAGGGGTCATAAAGGGCGACCTGATCCCGAACGGTTCCGGGAACAATGTGGAAGGACTGCTCCACATAGCCAAACACTCGACGCCGATCCTGGGGGGCTATGTGGGCTGCGGGGACGCCGCCAATCAGTACTTGCCCCTGCTGGGGGGCATACAGGCCCAGAAGAAGCTTAAAAATGGTGCTTTTTCCTGCCCCGGTTTTTCCGGCAAGGGTGACCTGCTCTCCCTGGTTGACAGAGAAGCCTAAATGCGCAAGCACCGGGTGCTCGCCGTTGGGGGTATAGGAAAAGGTTACGTCTTCAAATGCCACGCAGGGGCATTGCCCCTGGAAATCCGGTGTTTCCGATTGCTCAAACTGAGGAACTTCCGAAAGTGCAAGAAATCCGTTGATCCGGTGCACACCGGCAACGGCAGACTGAATGGTTTGAATTTCCATGCCGAGGCTTTCCACCGGGGTGAAAATCTGGGAAATGTAGTTCATTACGGAAACAGCCGTACCGGCGGACATCCCAAACAGCGTCAGCAGCGCCCCATTGCCGGAGGCGGAAAAGAGCATGACGATTGCCACCACCACTGCGTTTAAAATTAGAATAACCGGGGAATACACGGCATCGTAAAAGTTCGTTTTCTCCGTGGCCCGGAAGCTTTCTACAATCGCGCCGTCATAGCGCTGCTCCATATAGGCTTCCTTGCCAAGGCAGTGGATGGTTCGGATATTGTGGACGGTTTCCGGTACATAGCCGGAGGCACGGCCCACAGCCTGACGGTTTTCAATTTGCGCCTGGAGCATCCGTTTCTGGACGGTGCGGGTAAACCAAAATAGAAACGGCAGCAGCACCAAAAGCACCAGCGCCAGTCCCTGGGAGCGAAACCAGATCACACTGAGAATGCTGAGAATCTTACAGGCATCGGCAAACATACTGACAATACCGGAGGTGAACAGATTTTCAACGGTATCCACATCCCCCACAAAGCGGGAAACAATGGTTCCCGGCTCCTGGGCCGTCAGGTCATTTGTGGACAGGTGAATGTATTTATCCATCAGCGTGCTGCGCAGAGCGTGGGTGATTTTCTGCCCGAAGACCGTCAGCAGCCCCTCCCGCAGGCTTTCCGTAATGCCCGTCAGTGCCAGAAGGGCATAGTATGCCACAACCAGTGCAATCGGCAGTGCACTGCCCTGAGTCAGGGAGTCGATCATATTGCCAAGAATCATGGGGGGCTGCAGTGCCGCGACAATTGCCCCAACCACTGCGCCCAGAATTCCAAGGCTCAGCCAGGGGTGCAGAAGCGTGGTATGCAGAATCACACGGCCTACACTTTGTTTATGCTTCATGGTGTTCTCCCTCTTCCTGCTCCCGGTAGAGCTTTGCATATTCCGGGGCGCGCTCCAGAAGCGCCGCATGACTGCCCACTTGAACAAGTCCATTTTCCATCCAGACAATCTGATCCAGCTCCGGGAACAGATACAGCCGGTGAGAAAGCAGGATGACAATGCTTTCCTTACTCAGAGCCTTTAGGTGGTCAAATACCTGCCTTTCCGTATCCCGATCCAGGGCGGAGAAGGGGTCATCCAGAATCAGCAGCGGGTGACTGTGGCAAAGGGTTCTTGCCAGAGCCAGCCGCTGGCCCTGACCGCCGGAGAGCAGCACCCCGCTGCTGCCAACGACGGTATCAACGCCCTGGGGCATCGCCTTGACTTCCTCATCCAGGCAGACCGCTTTCAGGTACTGCCAGACATCCGGGCCTTCTTCTCCAAAAAGAACGTTGTTTTTTACACTGTCATCAAACAATTCCGGGTCATGCCCCAGATAGCCGACCGTGGCTGCACGCTGTTCCTCAGATAGAAGCGACAGCTCCTTGCCCCCAAAGCGGATGCTCCCCCGGTAGGGATGCTCGCACAGAAAGGTTTTCCCAAGGGTGGATTTCCCACAGGCAACGGCGCCGGTCACACCGATGATCTGCCCGGGGAAAGCTGACAGGTTGAGGTCAAGATAGATCGGGCTGCCATCCGGATAGGCAAAGCCAAGATTAGACAGTTCCAGCCCGGCGGACTGCTGAACGGGCAGCGCCGGAGTGCATTTTGGCGGCTGCATCAGGGGCTTAATGCGTTCCCAGGATACCTGTGCCTTGTGGACGGCGTTGAATAGCTTTGCGGCGCTGGAGGATTTGACAGCCAGTTTGGTAAAGCAGGAGAGAAAGGTGGTGAATGCTGCAATATCCCAGGCATGCCAACCGTTTCCCACCACATTCCTACCGCCAAAAAACAGAATGAAGAGGACACCGGTCAGGGAAATCGTCCGGTACAGGGGCTGCAGGGCAGAGCTCCAAATATTTGCTTTGACGGCGGAATGCTCATATTCCGTCAAATGCCGCTCATAAGCCGCCCGGCGCTCCTCCTCGCAGCCATACACCCGATAGGTCACGGCGTTGGTCGCCCGATCCAGGGTTGCCGTACTCAGACGCCCGGAGAGTATCTTGTATTCGGCACCGGTGCGCTGGACAATGCCCTTCATCTTCTCAGCCAGAAGGTAGGAAAGGGGCGTAAACAGTATGCTCAAAAGGGCCAGACGCCAATCATAGTACAGAAGCATCCCTGCGTAGGCTGCCAGGGCTACGCCGGTATCGAAAACCTCCGTTGTAAATTTCCGCATTCCCTCAACGCAGTCGTCTACATCCAGAATGGCCTTGGTCATCACGCTTCCGGCGTCCTCCTGATGGAGGGCCTGGCGGCTTTTGTGTACCAGAGTACCGTAGAGTATCTGCTTCATCTGCCGGTTTACGTTGTTGGCAAACCGCCGGACGCAGAGCCGCTTGAGATACCGGGCGATCTGCACGACGGCAATGACTGCGATATAGGCAATTGCCAGGGCCAGCATATCGGAAAATTCGGCCCGGCGCCCCAGAATATTTGCAAGGCACCCCGCCATTTTTCCTTCAAACCAGGGCCCTGCCAGAAGACCCAGGTTGTAAATCAGGCCGGAAACGGTAACGGCGGTGAGAATGGGCCATTGGGCCCGAAAATAGGACACAATGCGATCCGGCTGAATGCCGTTTTTCATGGCGTTATTCCCTTCCATTTTCTTCCCCAAAATGGGCCATTTCCTCGGTTACATGGGGAAAGCCTGCTTTGCTTTCTGCCTTTGACCGCTGATAAAGCCGCTCCAGGGTGGCGCAAAAGACTTCTTTTTCCCCGTCCGGCAATTCTGATAGAAGCCAGCGGTAGAAAACAGACTCAATTTGTGCCTTGGAATTTTTCAACCGTTCTGCCTGCTCGGTGGCATACAGCAGACGGCTGCGCCCATCGGCAGGATTCTCCCGGCGCTCCAAATACCCCTTGGCCTCCAGGTTTGCGGTCTGGCGGGCAACGGAGCCCTTATCCAGGCCGGTAATCTTGCAGACGCCGGCCTGGGTAATGCCGGGATTCTTGCGAATGGCGTGGAGAACGTCAAATTCTCCGGAACCAATGCCCTCCGCCCGCATGGTGCGCACGGTGAATTTGCTGACCTCCCGGGCGATTTTCGTGATTTCTCTTTTGGTGGAATCCATGATAACCTCCGTAAAAAGATGTGGTATCAACGAAATCGATGATACCACATCTTTTTAACCTGTCAAGAGGGAAGAATAAAGCGGAGAAAAAGGAAAAAACTGTTGACAAATGTAAAATCCCACAGTATAATAAACCAGCTGTCAGGGTTCTGGCAGAAAACGGAAATGGTGATATGCCTCTGTAGCTCAGTAGGTAGAGCAGCGGACTGAAAATCCGCGTGTCGTTGGTTCGATTCCGACCGGAGGCACC
>CAKTNN010000035.1 GCA_934589065.1 uncultured Oscillospiraceae bacterium | reverse complement strand
AGCCAGCTTTTCTTTTTGTGTATCTGCACCTCGTGAAAGCCCGCCTGCTCCAGATGCGCCTTTAATTCAATGTCCTTGTAGATGGTCATGCCGCCGATGATTTTCGTCCACCTCTCGTCCTTGGCTGTGTCGCCATTGCTCTCGTTGCAGATGAGTAATGTCCCGCCGGGCTTCAGCACCCGGTAAACCTCCCGGAAGCACTGCGGCAATTCGGGCCAGAAATAGACGGTTTCAAAGGCCGTCACCGCATCGAACCAGTTATCAGCAAACATCATATCCGCCACGCTGCCTTGCAGAACAGCGCAGCGTCCCTCCGCGATGGCAGTCTTGTTGACCTTTTTGGATTTCTCCACGCTGACGGGCGAATAGTCGATGCCCTTGACAATACCCTGCGGGCATTTTTTCAGCAGCCTTTTCATGTTCGCCCCGCCGCCGCAGCCGCAGTCCAGCACCTTGGCGTCCGGCGCAGCATTCAGAAATTGAAGTCCCCACCGGGCAACGGCGCTGTGCCCGACATTCATCATGGCGACCATAATTTTCCCGCCAAAGCCCACGGGCTTGCGGGTATTTTCAAAGAATGACATCTTACACCTCCGATTTCACACATTCCGCATAGGTCAATGGGAAGGATGCTTTCAGCACAGCGCTTTCCCGCACCGTCCAGCCGTTCTGCCGCAGGAAGCACAGGTATTCCTCGCTCGTCCACCTGCTATGGAGAGGAAAGCCTGCCAGCTTCATGAAAAAGGCTTTGACCTTGCCGGAAAACGAGTTCCCTGCGTGGGTAAAGGTGGGCGCGATGAGCACGCCGTCGTCTTTCAGTACCCGTTTTATCTCTTGCAGGGCTTTTTCCGGCTGCGGCACGATATGCAGTGCGTTGGACACGATCACCACGTCGAAAGACTCCTCCGCATAGGGCAGGCAGAACATATCCTGCACGGAAAAGTGCAGCTTTGCTGAGCGGTTATCCCGCTTTGCCTCGGCGATCATCTCCGCGGAGGCGTCCGTCGCCTCGATGTGCGCCGCCGCATTCACGATGTGCTTTGCGATCAGCCCTGTGCCGGTTGCCAGCTCCAGCACCGTCTTGGCTTTCACGACCGGCCGGATCAGCTTATACATCTCTTCGTATGCCGCCCGATCCTTTCGCATGAAGCGGTCGTACCGACCGGCATTTCTGTCCCAGAAATTCTTATGTTTTCGCATCTCTGTCATTCCTTTCAGAGTTAGATTCGGCTAACCAATGCGCGCAGCTGTTCGGTTAGATGGTGCTAACCATTGTGCCTTGGAAAAGCCGCATCTCTGCGGCCTTCCGCTTATTTAAATAACTCCCTGCAAGCGCCGTACACCAGCGTTTCCAGTACCTGCGGATACAATTCTCCGATCTGCTCCCTGTGGGAAACGGTGAGAATCAGTCCGCGTACTGTCGCGGCGGCAAGTGAAGCCCCCCGTTTAGGAACAAGGTCATATTTTTCCAGAAGCTGACGAATGTGCGTCTCGTCGTCGTGGTAATGCACATTTTTGACATCCTCCGGCAGTCTCTGCAAAAGCAGCTTCGCATCGTTTTCAATGAAAGCCATGTCGCCGGTATCAGACAGCCGCCGGCAAACAGCAAGAATCGCCTTTGCCGCACGCTCTGATGGCGGCAAGCTGTCAGTTTCGCCCAGCGCTCGGTCGGCTACCCCATAAAGCTCGGCGTGGATGCCCTCCAAAACCGCGAAAAATAGCATCTCCTTGGATTCGTAGAATTTATAGAACGAGCCTTTTGCAATGCCGACCGCCTTCGTCAGCTGATCCACGGAGGTTTTTTTCATCCCCAGCGTGACGCCACAACGCCTCGCTTCCTTCAGCAACGCCTTGCGGAGCTGCTCAGTCTCGTAATCGGTAAAAGCCAAGCCCGCGCCTCCTTCAATATGACCGTTTTGGTTCTTCTGGTCATATTATACCGCACTTCTTTCTGATTTGCAAGGGGGGCGGGGAAAACTTGCTCATTTTAACATAAAAACTATTTCCACCTAAAGCATTTGTTCGCGAAGGCGCTCATCTTCCTTCGGCAAAGAACTGCACCCCCTCAAATTAAGAATTGCACCCCCCTCTAAACCATAGTTGCACCCCCTTTAGGGGTTTCTATCAAAAACAAGAAACCCGAACCCATCCCCCACAGGGAAGAAGTTCGGATTTCTGATGTTTGGTGGGGGAAGGTGGATTCGATTGCCTGTTTCGCGGAGCAAAACAGTATGGTGAAAACCAGTTTTCGAACTGGTTTTCCAATATGCCACCGGCATATTGGATTTAAGTGGGTTCGAATCCACTTCCCGGATCCCACGCAAAAAAAGGCACCACCTGACGGTGATGCCTTTTTCTGGTGGGGGAAGGTGGATTCGAACCACCGAAGCTATAAGCAGCAGATTTACAGTCTGTCCCCTTTGGCCACTCGGGAATTCCCCCATATTCACATAACGTCCTCCAGAGGACTTGGTTATCATATCATATTTTCGCAAAATGTCAAGAAAAATTTGCGTTCTTTCCAGAGAAATCTATCCCGGCAACGGCGCACCTTTTCTGACATTTTGACCGGGAAGAAATGGTTGACATCCCTGCGCGAAAATGCTACTATAAGTTGGAAATTGGAAGAGATGGAAGCGCCGCAGGGATGCGGCTTTTCAAAAGCCCGTTGGTTAGCTAAGGCTAACCATTTTTGACGCATCACTGCCAGGGAAACCGTTCTATCCTCAGCAGCGGGAGATTTGCCGTTTTGGCAGGAATATGACCCCTGCCCCCCTGGTACGCAGGCACACAATTCTAATAAAGGAGCAGAAAACAATGTCTTTTTGGGAAAACACCCGAAACCCATCCGGGCTTGGTGGAGAGATCATGGTTTCTATGATGAATATCGGACACGCCGCACTGGCAAATTGGGGAATGGATTTTCTGTCTCTCCCGGCAGACGGAAAGGTGCTGGACTGCGGCTGCGGCGGCGGAGCAAATCTCAAAAAGCTCTTGAAAAAATGTCCCCAGGGGATCATCAAAGGAATCGACTGTTCCTCCGTCAGCGTAGAAAAGGCACGGCAGCTTAACACCCAGGCCATCCAGGAGGGAAGATGCGTGGTATGGCAGGGCAGCGCGGAGCAAATCATCTTTGCCAAGAGCTGGTTCGATGGGGTTACTGCCTTTGAAACCGTTTACTTTTGGCCCGATCTGATCAAATGCTTTCATGAAGTCCATCGGGTGCTGAAACCCGGCGGTACATTTCTGATTTGCAATGCGTGTGCCGATCCAGCCTCCGGAGAAAAATGGACAAAGCAGATTAACGGAATGACCGTTTATACAGACGCGCAGTTGAAAGCCTTTCTGGAGCAGACCGATTTTCACAAAATTGAGGTTCACAAAAACAAAAAGGGTTGGCTTTGCATCACGGCGCAAAAGCGCTAAGTTTCCATCCCGGTATTCCTGGGCCGGAATTTCCGCATAAGTGGCTGGATATTCGGGCCTGCGTACAGGTATATGCCAAAGTTAGCAATAGCTAATTAATATTGGAGGTGCTATATGAAAAACAATCTGATTTTTCCCGGCTGATTCAGGACAAGACGGTACTCGTGATTGCCCACCGGATGCGCACCGTGGCAGGGGCCGGCAAAATTGTAGTGCTGTCCGATGGCGTAGTGGCTGAACAGGGAAAGCCCCAGGCCCTCTACGCAGAAAACGGGCTCTATACCCACATGGTGGATCTTCAAAACGGGAGCCAGAATTGGACGATCTAACGGCCCTTATTTTCTATCTTTTCTATTTACCAGTATCGGAACAGCACGCCTGCCAACGGGGCCAGCAGCACCATAACGGTAGAAAAGCTAAAGGATTCCACAGAAGTCAGGGTTGCCCGCTGCTGAGAAGGGAACATATCCTGCAGCAATGCATTGGTACGCACCTGCAGCGCATCATCCGCCGCAGCAGAAAGGAAGCCCCCCAACGCCATAACGGTGTAGGCCAGGGAATGCTCCAGCAGGATTCCCGACGTCACTACCCCGGCACATATCAGGAAAAGGCTTCTATATCCCAGCCGACTAAATTTTAGCACCAGCCGTGCACCCACAACGCCTCCCATTTCCATAAACAGCAGCGCGATCCCCAGGGCCCACTGCGGGATTCCTCTTTCGGACAGCTTGGCCTGCAAAAAGAAGAGCAGCAAAACGTCCAGCGCGCCCACAAAGGAATTTGCAAACATCAACGCCATTGGCTTTTTCCCGGCTTTCAGGAAGGATAGACTTTCCCGAATGCACTGATTCAGCCGTTCCCAAAGGGTAGCATCTGCCCGGAACTGCTGAATGTGGACCTCTTTCAACCCCAGCAGCACAGCCATCTGGACTACGGCGGACACAAGGCTTGTAAAATAAACGATTTTGTAGCCCAAAAGCAGCGCAGCCCCTGCGCACAAGGTGGAGATGCCCCCGCATAGGCGATAAATCACCAATTGATTTGATTCGTACCGGGCAAACCCTGCTTCTTCCCCAACGCTTTTCAGGGAATCGTAGGCCAGCGCATCCCCGGTGCCGGAGATAAAATTATCACTCACCGCTGTCAGTGCAACGGACAGGCAGACGGACGCGAGGCTTCCGGAGAAGATCATCGCCAGGTTGGAAAGCATCCGCATTGCGACGCTGAGCAGAAGCATCCGTTTTCTGCCAAAGAGATCTGCCAAAATGCCGGAGGGCAGCTCAAATATCAAACTGGCAATATGGTATGCCGTTTCGGTAATACTGATTTCCATGAGGCTGAACCCCCTGGCAGCCAGGATGGCGACCCAGGCACCGGCGAGTGTCAAGCTTTCCAAAACCGAAGAAGCGTATAAATATCCAATTTGTTTTCTAATTTTATGCATAAAAATTCTCCTCTATCGATTCTGTAAACGATAAGGAGATAGTGCAAATATTCTTTTCTGTGGGAACGCAGCCGCTTTACACGCACCCTCCCAGCCAAAAAAGGCGCACTACTCCCATAGAAGCGTGTACATCGCCTTTTTTCAGTTGTAAGCAGTTCCGTGTCCAGCCCATTTTATTACTTCCTCAAACAAAGGTATTCTGCATATACTGTACTGCATATCCCGCGATCTGTCAAGGTAAAAAAGCGGACGTCACAACAATCACGCGGAAGAAAGCCCCCTCTCAGGACGAGAGGGGACTTTCTTCCGCCTAGGTTTCCGATTCCGGATTGCCCCTTTGCGCTTCCCAGGGCGCGATGATTTTTTCCTGGATGGGTTTATTGAGAAAATAGCACAAGCTGAACCGGTATAGGCCCATGCCAAAGGTCACCAAAAGGAGCAGGCTGAAGGGAAAGAAGGCATAGGTCAGCAAAATCCTGCCAATGCCCATAGCCGGGCCCACCCACCCCCGGCCTTTCGGTATGACGCTGAGGATTCCGGCATTTTTCAAAACATCCCCATTGGATAGGGGCAGCATGGCCCGCATCAGGAAGGCGTAGCTTCCCCGGCTGAAGGCATACCAGGCCAGAAGGATTCCCAGTACCAGCATCAGCATTCCCGGCAGGCTGCCGGAATTTCCCAGACCGAAGCTTAACAGCACATAGCTCCCGGCAAGCAGTCCGCCAAACAAAAGCCCCAGCGGAAGGCTCTTCCAGAAATCCTCCCGGAATTCATCCCGAAATTCTTCCCACAGCAGCACATAGCCGTCCCGGGCAAGCTTCACTGCCGCCCGATCTCCGGCGCAGAGTGCAGCGGGGATGGTGACAATGGGCAGGCTGGCAGCAAGCATCAATAGATTCAGCTTGCACAGCGTCCAGAAATGATTTTTCAGCAGAAAAAAGTATCTGCCTGCCCCTTCCTGGGGCACAGGAATATCTTTCTTCATCGCATTTAATTCTTCATTCCGGTCATCACAATGCCTTCCACAAAGTAGCGCTGACCAATCAGGTAGAACACCACACCGGGCACAAAGGACATACAGGTTCCGCACATAATGGCAGACCAGTCCGTTTTCAGAGAGCCCTTCAACTGGCTCAGGCCCATGGAGATGGTGAACTTCGCCTCGGTATTGATATACACCATCTGCTGCAGCAAATCATTCCAAATCTGGATGAACAGGAACATGGCAACCACAATCATTGCGGGCTTAATGGAGGGCACAATGATATTGGTAAGGATGCGGAAATACCCCGCTCCATCGATGGTTGCCGCCTCGTCCAGCTCTCTAGGAACGGACATGATAAACTGCCGGATCAGGAAGATATTAAATGCACCGCCGCCGCAGAAATAGGGCAGAATCAAAGGCCAATAGGTATCGGACAGGCCGAAGAACTTTGTCCACATAATGTACAGGGGAATCAGAGTCACCATGGTGGGCAGCAGCATAGAGCCAATGCAGAGGGTAAACAGGAAATTCTTTCCCCTGAAACGAAGCCGTGCAAAAGCGTAGCCGCACATGGTTGCCGTAATGGTGCCGCCGATCACCGAGGGCACGATAATCGTCATGGTGTTTTTCAAATACGTCCAGAATTTGAAATACTGCAGCGTATTTGCATAGTTGGAAAACAGCCATCTGGGCGGAAAAAACGCAGGGGGCCACTTGAAGAGCTCCGCATTGCTCATAAGGCTGGACCTGAAAATCCACCAGATCGGCAGCATAGCCAGGGCGGCGAAAAACAGGACTGCCAAAAAGCACAGAACATCTACAATTTTCTCCCGCTTCTTGCGGCTTTTCATGCTTTTCATTTGTTGTCGCCCCCTTCGTAGAAAATCCAGCTTTTACTGGTGGCAAACAAAATCAGCGTAAATGCGCCAATCAGCAGGAACAGCACAAAGGCAATTGCACAGGCAAGGCCCAGTTTTCCCCGCTGCTTAAAGGCGTAATTATAGAGCATATAGGAGATGAAATAGGAGGATTTTCCGGGGCCGCCTTTGGTCAGCGCCAGGGCCGGGGTAACCACCTGCATATTGGTAATCAGTGCCATCAGCATATTGTAGAAGATGATGGGCGTCATGCTGGGCACGGTCACATTCCAGAACCGCTGCCAGGAATTGGCTCCGTCAATCTCCGCCGCCTCGTGGTAAATCCGGGGCACGTTTTGCAGCCCCGCCAGGAAAATTACAATCAGATTTCCGGATAGCCACACCGCAATCAGTGCCAGGGCCGGAACAACCTGAGAAGAGGAGCTTACGAACATCAGCCGCTCTATGCCCAGCTTGCTGAGAATGTAATTGAATAGGCCCCATTCCGTATTATACAGCCAGCTCCAGCCGATATAAACCGCCGTAGCAGGCAACACATAAGGCAAATAGAACACCGCCCGGAAAAAGCCTCTTGCCGGGATATCCCGGTTCAGCAGCAGGGCAACAATCAGGGAATAAATCATGCTGCCCACCACCGCCAGCAGGGAAAAATAGATGGTCACCTTTACGGATTCCTTAAAATAGGGGTCTTTCGTCAATAGCCGCACATAGTTATCCAGGCCAACCCACTCCGGCACGCCGGTACCGCCCCACTTGAAAAAGCTGAGGCCAAACACCGCCGCCAGAGGGATATAGGTCAGCACGATCAGGCCGATCAAAGCAGGGATCAAATACAGATAGGCAGCCGTTTCTTCCTTGCGAAGCAGCCTTTTGGTTTGCTTCTTTTTCAAAAGGATCACCCTTTCCTGTGTTTTTGAGGAAGCTCAGAGAAAAGCGTCCGGTCTTCCAGGCGTTTTTATCTGAGTTTCCCGTTTCTTTTCCGAAGGACTGCCCGCTCTCGCTTCGGGCAGCCCTTCAAAAAGGAGTTGCGGTCGACCGCCGCTGGACGGTCGACCGCGGGGTACTTACAGTATAGCCTCTACCGTGAGAAAAGGGAAGCGTCAGTTGCCTTCAAATACGGCATTCAGCGCGTCAAAGTTCTCGGTGATTGCCTGCTCGGCAGTCTCTTCACCGGTCCAGACAGGGCCCAGAGCGGTGCGGAGCAGCTCGATAAACTCGGTGGTATGGGGGATGTAGTACCAGCAGGTGGACTCGGCGCACTCATGGGCATAGTCCACAACGGCGCCCTTGTATTCGTCATGATCCGGGAAGTTGGGGTTGTTGATCCACTTATCCGTCAGAGCGGAATCGGTGTAGTACTTCTCCAGGATGGGCATCCAGATACCGGTGGCAATCAGGCTGTCCCAGCTGTTCTCTTCCTGCATATACCACTTGATGAAGGTCATTGCCTCTTCGGGATGCTCGGTCTGTGCAAAGACAACCTGGGGGCCGCCGGTGCAGATAGTGACTTCCTTTTCCATCTTGGGCAGACGGGCAACGCCGTAGTTCAGGCCCTCTTCCCGGGCGCTGTTCAGGCAGGTGCCCACGTTCCATGCGCCGCCGGTAGCCATAGCCACGGTGCCGGTGAGCAGGGAGCGCTGCATACCGTTGTCTTCCAGGCCTGCATTGTAGGGCATACAGTTCTCAACCAGAGTCAGGTCGGCAACTTTCTGAATGGACTCTATAACCTTGGGGTCATTGATGGTGCAGGCGCTGCCGTCAGCGGCGAACCAGCGGCCGCCATTGGACAGTGCCCAAACTTCCAGCTGCCAGGTCCAGTTGTCCACCACGCAGCCGTACTGCACGATGTTGTCCTTATCAAAAGCGGGATCCAGCGCGTTCTTGCCGTTGGCGTCCAGAGTCAGGGTCTTTGCGGTCTTTACGAACTCATCCCAGGTCATGGCCTCGGTAGCGGAGGGGTACTCCAAACCGGCGGCATCAAACATATCCTTATTGTAGTACAGAGACAGCACTTCGTTGGCTGCGGAATAGGCTACGGGAGTGGTGCCGCCCTCTTTGAAGGTGATGCTGTCCAGGGGCACGGAATCAGAGCCGGCGTACATATCGGAGATATCATACAGCAGGCCATCGGAAGCAAAATCCAGAACGCCGGACTCGCTCATAATGCCGCAGTCGGGCAGGCTGTTTGCAGTTGCCAGGGTATTCAGCTTGGTGACATATTCCTCATTGGGGATTGCCATAACTTCCACCTGGATGTTGGGATACTCTTCATGGAACTTGTCGGCAACCGCCTGAACGCTGGCAGCCTCATCGGGAGTACCCCAGTAGGAATAGGTGATGGTTACCACATCATCGGAACCGGCATCTTCCTGAGCACCGGCCGTCGCGGGTTCTGCTTTGGGTGTTTCGGCAGGCTGAGAGGAGCTGCCGCAGGCTGTCATGCTCAGAACCATCAGAACACACAGCAGGAGAGAAATGATCTTTTTCATGGTTATACTTCCTTTCATTTTTTGTTGCATTTTCCCTATTATCGCGCAGCTTCCTGCTGCGTATAATACTTATAAAATGGCATCCAGCCAGACACGCATTTCTCCGGGCTCCCGGTTCCCCCAAAAGGCGTATGGAACTGCCCGAATGTGAGCCTCTTCCGTTTTCAGGCAGCTATCGCCATAGAGCCCTTGCTCCCCTGCCTGCGTCCGGACGATCCGTTTGCCGGGCACGCTCAGCGTAGGGATGCTCCCCGGCAGATTATCCTCCGGCGGAAGCACCGCAATGGCTTCCGGCTCCGGATTTACCCGGAGGGCCGCCAGGTTTTCTCCGTTGTCGCACTGCTCTGCGCAGTAGACGAAGGGGCCGCGCTGCAATGCCGTCTTGCCCACATCCGCCCGAACCCGGATATTGGCAGACAGGGTATGAACCCGCACATCACCTGTTAAGCAGAACCGGTGCTCTCCCGGACTCCCCACCGCCAGCACAGCGTAACCGTTTTCCACTGCCGGGTGAATGGTTTCTCCGTTCAGCGTGATCTTCGGTGCTTCCAGCCACTTTGGCAGCCGCAGACGAATCATCGCCCCAAGAGTTCCTTCGCTGGCGGCATCCAGCACCAGGCTGCCGCCGCTGAGCAGCTCGTTTCTCAGTGTCACCCGCAGCCGGGTATCCCGGAGTACGGTTTCATAGCTGGAGCCAATCAGCAAATTGATGTATAAGCTCCGCTCATCCTGAGCGTATACGTACTGTCCGAGGGAGGCCAGGGTCCTGGCGATGTTCGCCGGGCAGCAGGCCACTTCAAACCAGGGCTGCCGGACGGGCTTTACATGGGCCATGGAGGTGTGCTCCCGGCAATTATCGGGCCAAACCTCCAGCGGGTTTACATAAAAGTACCGATCTCCCTCTGCGCTGACTCCTGCCAAAACGGTATTGTACAGTGCCCGCTCCACGACCTCGTAGAAGGATGCATCCTTTGTCAGCCGGTTCATCCGCTGTCCCACCATCATGAGGCCGATGGATGCGCAGCTTTCGCAGTACATCCGGTCATTGGGAAGGTCATAGTCAACGGTAAACCGTTCCAGGTGTCCCGAAGAACCGATACCGCCGGTAACGTACATACGCTTGCCGGTTATATTGTCCCACAGGGTCTGGCAGGTTTTCCGAAGGGCGGGATCCTGGGTGATTTCCGCCAGGTCTGCCATGGCGCTGAGCTGATACATGGCCCGCACCGCATGGCCCTCCGCCGTGGTCTGCTCCCAGGGGGGCAGATGGGACTGGGAATAACTGGGGTCGTAATCCTGCAATTCCGGGAAGATGGGAAGGAAATCTTCCTGTTTCATCTCCTCCAGGAAGTAATTGGGCTCCGTCCCCCGGCGGTTCAGGAAATACCGGGCCGTATCCAGATATTGCTGTGTACCGGTAACGCTCCAAAGCTTTATCAGCGCCAGCTCGATTTCCTGATGTCCCGGGTAACCGGGAATCTGGTTGGGCTTTTCCCCAAAGGTCTTGCAAATCAGATCGGCAAAGCGGATGGCAATATCCAGAAGCTTCCGCTTCCCCGTGGCATTGTAGTAAGCAACCGCCGCCTCAATCAGGTGGCCTGCGCTGTAGAGCTCGTGCCCCTCTGCCAGGTTTTTCCACCGCAGCTCCGGATGGCACACCGTAAAGTAGGTATTCAGGTATCCGTCCTTCTGCTGGGCTCTTTCCAGCAGGTCAATCAGGCTGTCCGCCTGGGGAAGGAAATCCTCCTCACCGTTTCCGGCACAGAAGGCAACGGCTTCCAGCCATTTATAGGCGTCCGTATCCCCGAACACCACGCCCCGGTGGGGGGCATCCAGCTCTCCGGCAGCAACCCGGAAATTATCGATGCAGAAGCACTTGCTGCTGCCCTTTCCGTTGAGAATGTCCCACTGGACAGGAATCATCTTTTTGGCTACTTTCCCCGCATAATGGGAAAACAGGGGATCGTTGATTCGGATCTTTCGCAGATCCGGCAGCGTGATCGTATTCGCCATAATACTCTCTCCATGTTAAACGTTTCAATTTCTCTGTAAAAAAGAAAAGGCTTTCTGTGGAATTGTACTTGCTTTTTCCGCCGTGAATTTAAACGTTTCATTTATTTCATGTCATCATTATACCATGTTTTCTTCGCTTGTAAAGAGGAAATCACAAATTCGTTAATTACGTGTGTTTTATTCCTTGTTAATTATGCATCATGCACAATGCAGCTCTCTGGTTTTCTTTTACGTCTTCTTCTAAGCGCACATTTTTCTTGAAATTGAAACGTTTTGCTATTGATTATCCGTTCTTTTCATGCTACACTAATAATACCTGTCACCCAGGAGGGATAGATATGGCAACCATACGAGAGATTGCGCAGCAGGCCGGCGTTTCCATTGCAACGGTATCCAACGTGCTCAACAACAAGGCCGTTGTAAAGCCGGAAACCGCCGCCATGATTCTGGAAATTGCGGACAAGCTGAACTACCGCCCCAATCTGAACGCCCGTTCTCTGAAAACCGGCAACACCCGCACCATCGGAATTCTGACAGAAGACCTGACGGTATTTAACACCCCGGAAATCGTAGACGGCATTGCATCTTTGTGCGATGTGCGGAATTACCACTATCTTCTGGAAAACCTGCGCTTTAATAAACGCTACCAGGATTCCCCTTACAATCACCCGGAGAGCAATGTATTGGTGCGCTCCGCCATTGACGATCTGCTTTCCAAGCAGGTCAGCGGAATTCTCTATATCGGTAGTCACAGCCATCTGGTTCCCTCTCTCCGGGCCCATGCCCAAGTTCCCTTTGTCTGTGCCTACTGCACCTGCGAAGACCCGGAGGTGACCGGAGTAATTTATGACGACCGCCACGCCGCCTTTGAGGCCACCCTGGCCCTGACGGAGCAGGTAAACGAAAAAATCGGCATGATCACAGGCCCCATTTCCTCCGTCCACACCGTCCGCAGAGCCAACGGCTTTCTCCAGGCTCTGCAAAGCAAAAGCATCCCCTACGACCCGAATCTGGTGCGCTCCTGCAACTGGGATCGGGACTCCGGCTTTACCCTGGGCGGGGAGCTAATTCAGGCCGGTGCAAAGGCCATTTTCGCCCAGAACGACCTGATTGGAACCGGCGTCATCGATTGGTGCAACCAAAACGGCGTAGAAGTAGGCAAAGATGTCTTCCTCATCGGATTTGATAACCGGGAGGTCAGCGCCGTATGCCGCCCCAAGCTCTCTACCGTTGCCCTGCCGCTGTTTGAAATCGGGCAGACCGCCGGGCGGCTGCTGCTGGACAGCCTGGAGGGGAAGCCGCCCCAGGCCCAGGAGGTCATGCTGGAATGCACCATTATCCGGCGGGAATCCACCGGCAAAATATAGGAGGTACGCTATGAACGCCAAAGTCACCTTGTCTTCCCCCATTTCTCCGGTGGATCCCCGGATGTTCAGTTCTTTTATTGAGCACATGGGCCGGGCAGTATATACCGGCATCTACGAACCTACCCACCCCAGCGCTGATGGCGACGGCTTCCGTCAGGATGTGGAAGCGCTCATCCGTCCGCTGGAGGTCACCCAGATCCGCTACCCCGGCGGAAACTTTCTTTCCGGCTACGACTGGAAGGATGGCATCGGCCCTAAGGAGCGCCGCCCCCGGAAAATGGAGATGGCCTGGAGCGCCATTGAGCCCAATCAGGTGGGCACGGACGAATTTCTGCGCTGGTGTGAAAAGCTGAACATCTCCCCCATGATGGGTGTGAATCTGGGCACAGGCACCCCAAAGGACGCCGTCGAACTGCTGGAATACTGCAATGGCTCTCTGGACACCTACTGGGCAAACCTGCGACGGCAGAACGGGCATGAAAAACCCTATAACGTCAAGGTCTGGTGCCTTGGCAATGAAATGGATGGCCCATGGCAGATCTGTGCCAAAACCGCCCAGGAGTACGGGCGTATTGCCGCCGAGGCCGGAAAATATATGAAAATGCTGGATCCCACCATCCAGCTGGTGGCCTGCGGCAGCTCCTATCGGGATATGCCCACTTACGGCACTTGGGAAGAGACGGTTCTGCGTCACTGCTATCCCTATATTGACTATCTCTCCCTGCACCAGTATTACACCAATCCCGAAGGAGATGTGCCCTCCTTCCTTTCCCGCAGTGAGGACATGGACGGGTTTATTGAGGAAGTCTCCGCCATCTGTGAAAAAATCAGGAAAGAAACCGGCAGCGATAAGAAAATCCACCTTTCCTTTGACGAATGGAACGTCTGGTATCACTATCAGAAGGAGGGGAAAGAGCCCCCCAAGTGGACGGAAGCCCGGCCCATTGAAGAGGAGCTCTATGACCACGCCGATGCGCTGCTGGTGGGCAGTATGCTCTGCACTCTGCTGAACCACGCCGATACCGTAAAAATTGCCTGTCTTGCCCAGCTGATCAACGTCATTGCCCCCATTATGACCGCCCCCGGCGGCAAAAGCTGGACGCAAACCATCTATTATCCCTTCCTCTACACCTCCCGCTACGGGCGGGGTACTGCCCGGAAGGTTGCCGTTGACTGTCCCACATATTCCTGCGCTCTGCGGCCTCAGGCCAAAACCCTCAGCTGCGCCGCTGTGGAAAACGGAGACTTTATCACCCTGTTTGCCGTAAACAAGGATTTGCACCAGCCTTTGGACTTGCATTTGGAGGGTTTCTCCGGAAAGCTCATCCGGCACGTTACCCTGACCGCTCCCAGCATTGACAGCGTTAACACCCAGGATGCTCAGCCTGTGCAGCCCAGGGAAATTCCCCCCACAGTCTCCCCCACCCTGCCGGCAGCCTCCTGGAATATGCTTCGCTTCCAAATCTGATTTTCAATTTTGCCCTGCCCGGCGGCTTTCCCGAAACGAAAGCCGCCGGTTTTTTTAAAAATCAAGAGAATGAAAAAATGCCATTGACCTTTTCTTTTCCAGCTTGTAAGATTGTCTTATACACAGCGGAAAGGAGCATTCTCCATGAGCATTACCGTTCAAGAGGACATCGGGCTGTTTTCTCTCAACACAGGCCATACGACCTATCAGTTTTTTGCCGACAACCGGGGCTATCTGCGCCACCTTTACTATGGACAGCGTATCGGTACGTTTGATATGCGCTATCGAGAATTCTACAGCGACTGCGGATTTTCCCCCAATCCCGGGGACAGCAGCCGCGACCGCACCTTCTCCATGGATACCCGCAGCATGGAATACACCGGCTGCGGCATTGGAGACTACCGCATCGGCTGTTTGAGCCTATCCGGCCCGGATGGCAGCTACAGCGCGGATTTCCGGTACACCGGCTACGAAATTGTGCCGGGGAAGGAGCGCATTCCCGGCCTGCCTTCCTCCTACGCAGCGGAAGCGGAATGCGACACCCTGCATATTTTCCTACGGGACGGTGTAACGGGGCTCCAATTGCAGTTGAACTACAGCGTCTTCCCCCAAATGGATTTCATCACCCGCTCCGCCGTTTTGAAAAACGGAAGCGTCTGCCCCATACAACTCTATAAAATTGCCTCCGCCTGCCTGGATTTGCCCTTTGGCTCCTGGGAGCTGATCCATTTTCACGGTCGCCACTGCATGGAGCGGCAGCCGGAACGGCTGGCAGTGCCCCATGCCGCCATTACCCTGGGCTCTGACCGGGGTGCAAGCAGCCACCAGCACAATCCCTTTGCCATTCTCGCCGCCCCGGAAACCGGAGAGGACTTTGGGGAATGCCTGGGGGCCATGCTGGTATATTCCGGCAACTACAAAATCGAAGCCGAGTGCAGCCAATTGGAAAGCACCCGTCTGGTACTGGGCATCAGCGATACCCGGTTCTGCTGGACTCTGAACCCCGAAGAGTGCTTTTACACTCCGGAGGTGCTCCTGAGCTTTACGAAAGGCGGTCTTTCCGCCCTTTCCCGGCAGTACCACCGGTTTTTGTCCCGGCATATCTGCCGCGGCCCATACCGGGATGCCCTGCGCCCGGTGCTGATTAACAACTGGGAGGCCACCTATTTCCGGTTCACCGGCGAAAAACTGCTGGAAATTGCCCGGCAGGCTAAGAGTCTGGGGGTTGAGCTGCTGGTGCTGGATGACGGCTGGTTCGGCAAGCGGGACAGTGACCTTTCCGGCCTGGGAGACTGGACGGTCAACGAGAAGAAACTCGGCTGCTCCCTGGATGCCCTGATTGCCCAAGTTCGGGAAATCGGCCTGGATTTTGGAATCTGGGTCGAGCCGGAGATGGTCTCGCCGGATTCCGATCTCTACCGCGCCCATCCGGACTGGGCCCTGACGGTTCCCGGTCGGGAACCCACCCTGGGAAGAAGTCAGCTGGTGCTGGATCTTGGTCGGGAAGAAGTAGTGGAATATCTGTTTGACGTTTTCTACAATCTCTTCCGCCGTCACGATATCCGCTATGTAAAATGGGACATGAACCGGCATATAACGGATGCATACAGCCGCGCACTGCCGCCTCACCGTCAGGGAGAGGCCTCCCACCGATATATGTTGGGGCTCTACCGGCTGCTGGAAAAGCTCACCGGCGCTTTCCCGAATATTCTCTTTGAAGGCTGCAGCGGCGGCGGCGGGCGAATGGACGCCGGTATGCTCTGCTACTTCTCCCAATACTGGTGCAGCGACGACACCGATGCCATAGAACGGCTGAAAATTCAGTACGGAACCTCCTTCGGCTACCCCATCCGGACCGTAGGCAGCCATGTTTCCGCCTCCCCCAACCATCAAACCGGGCGCAGCACCCCTCTGAAAACCAGAGGAATCGTCGCCATGTCCGGTACGTTCGGCTACGAACTGGACCCCAGCAAGCTGGCAGAACCGGAAAAGGAAGAAATCCGCGCTCAGATCCAGGCCTTCCACCGCTATCAGCCCCTTGTTTTTGATGGCGACTACTACCGTCTGACCAACGCCATGACCGATACCTTCTTCACTGCCTGGGAGTTTGCCGCCCAGGATGGCAGCGAAGCCCTTCTGAATGTGGTGGTCACCGACCCCAGGGTAAACCCCAGCCCGATTCACATTCGCCTAAAGGGCCTGCTTCCGGAGGCCCGCTACCGGCAGGAGGACACCGAACAGATCTATTCCGGTGCAGCCCTGCTCTACGGCGGCTACACCCTGCCCATTATGCAAGGTGACTACCCCAGTTTCCAGACAAGGTTTGTTCGGATTTCCTGACAATTGGAATAAAATACGCAAAAAGCAGCTGTCATTACATACCCGGTTCACGAAAAAACTGAGGCCCTCATGATGACCGTTTAAGGTCATCATGAGGGCCTTTTTGTTCCCTTATAGAACGGAATCAATCAGAAGCTTTGTATACTCCGCCTGAGGGTGGAGGATTACCTCATCCGGTGTGCCCTCCTCCACAATTTTCCCCTCATGCATCACCAGAAGCCGATCGCAAAAGCTCTGCACCAGCGCCAGATTATGGCTGATGAAAAGGTAGGATAATTCGTGGATCTGCCCCAGGCGTTCCAGCAGCTCCATGATCTGCTGCTGCACCGTCACATCCAGGGCAGAGGTTGCTTCATCACAGATCAGAATCTTCGGCTGAATCGCCAGAGCCCGGGCAATGGCTGCCCGCTGGCACTCCCCGCCGCTGACTTCATGGGGATAACGCCCGGAAAATTCCTCATTCAGGCCGCACTGCGCCAGCAGCTCCCGAACCCGGGCTTCCCGCTCGGCTCTGGATACACCGGCAGCGCGCAAGCTCTCCCCAACGCCATCTCCCAGAGTACGCCGGGGATCAAAGGAGGCAACCGGGTCCTGAAAAACCATCTGGATGTTCCGGTAAATGCCAGTCAGGTCTTTCCCTCTGCTCTTGGTAATATCCTTTCCGCACAGCCGGATTGTTCCCCCCGTGGGGTCGATCAGGCGGCACAAAAGCTTTGCCAAAGTGCTTTTTCCGCAGCCGGACTCCCCCACAATGCCCAGTTTCTCCCCAGGGAACAGCCGGAAACTCACCTGGTCTACGGCAGCAAAGCTGTCCTGATTTCTTGCGAAAAACCTTCGCGTCAGTCCGCTGACCTCTAAAATTGGTTCCATTTATGTCCTCCGCAGTCTTGGCACTGCCGCCAGCAGCTTTTTCGTGTAGTCATTTTGGGGCGACTCCAGCACCTGACGGGCCTCCCCGTATTCCATCTGCCTGCCGTCCTTTAATACCAGCACGGTATCTGCCATAGCAGACACCACACCGATGTCGTGGGTCACCAGGATGATGGCTGTGCCGAACAGTTCCCGGAGCTGCTTCATTTCCAGCACCACCTGCTTCTGCACCGCCACATCCAAGGCAGAGGTAGGCTCATCTGCCAAAAGGATGTCCGGGCCTTGCAGCATGGCAATGGCAATCCCCACTCGCTGGTTCATGCCCCCGGACAGCTCAAAGGGGTAGCTATTCCAGATTCGATCCCCATCCTTAAACTCCAGCTTTTCAAAAAGGCGGCAGGCCTTTTCCCTGGCTTCCCCTTTGGAGATGGATTTATGGGCTGCCATGCTCTCATAAATCTGCTCTCCAATGGTGCGAATAGGGCACAGGGAAGCCCCGGCATCCTGAAAAATCATGCCGATTTTTGCTCCGCGTATTCCGCGGAGCTCCTTTTCCGACAAATCGGGAATGTTCTTTCCCGCAAACAGGATATTCCCCTTTGTCACCAGGCCGTCGTTGCCCAACAGCCCCATTGCCGCCTTCAGCAGAGTAGATTTTCCGCTGCCGGATTCTCCCACCAGCCCCAGAATTTCCCCGGGTTTTACGGAAAAGGAAACATCCTGCACAACGGGAACTGCGCCGTATGAGATTTCTACGTGTTTAAAACTTAGTAGTTCTGCCATAGGACGCTTCCCTCCCTCTGTTTTCGGTTAACGGATATCCAAATCCGCAGTCAGTTCATAAAAATCCGTGGCGTGGGCGGTCAGGCCGGTGACGTTTGCCTTGCTGATCATGCTCATGCGCAGGAAGGAGCAGAAAATAAAGGCATTGTCGTCCAGAAGGATCTGCTGCATCTCGAGGGCGATCTGATTCCGCGTATCTTTGTCAAAGGTGTCGTTCAGCTCTACAGCCAGCTTCTCCAGCTTATCACTGTGGAAAGCGCCTCGGTTCTTGGTGGAAGCATCCAGGCAGTGGGTGGAGAAAAAGTTGGTAGGGTCGCCCAGGCCGCAGTTGACATTTGCCCCCACATAGATATCCCAGGCGGTTTTATCTTTGGCAATGGAATTGTGGTCAGCGGTAATGTTCAAATCTACCCGGATGCCGATATCCTTCAGCGTTGCCTGGGCAGACTCTGCCAGCAGCGGCAGCTCTTGACGGCTGGGGTAACTCAGATAGCGAATGGTCAGCTTCACGCCGTCCTTTTCCCGGTAGCCGTCTCCATCCGTATCCACCCAACCGGCTTCCTCCAGAAGCGCCTTGGCCCCTTCGGGATCATAAGCTTCCGCCTTCAGCGTGGGGCCGCCAAAGGCCACAGTATCCGGGAATGCGCCGGCAGCGACATAGCCGTAGCCACCCAGCAGGGTGTTCACAAAGCCCTCTTTATCAATGCCCATCGCAATTGCTTTCCGCACGGCAGCGTCCTGAACCACAGGAGAAGTGTAGTTCATCTGGCAATAGAAGGAGCGGCTGGTCTGGGTCCCGGTGAAAGTATAATCATCGTTTTCAAACAGGGGGTAGCTGGCGTAGGCCATGCCGTAGGCGGCATCGATTTCCCCGGACTGCAGGGCAAGGGCCAGGGTATCCCCATCGGAAATGGTACGAACGGTAATTTCATCGATGTTGACCTTGCCATCCCAGTAGTTTTCGTTCTTTTTTAGGTTCAGGTGGTCATCCGTCACCAGTTCTGTCACCACATACGGGCCCGTTCCCACCACGATCCCGTCGCCGGTGATACCGGCACTCATATCGATGATGCAGCCGTAGGGTTCACACAGGTAGTTGATCAGAGAAGGTTCGGGCGAAGCGGTATGGATGGTCAGAGTCAGCCCATCAGCCACCATGCTTTCGATCTGCAAATCACCCCGGGCGCGGTCATGCACCTCCACCAGGTGCTCCAGGCAGGCCTTTACGGCGGCAGCATCACAGGGGTTGCCATTAGAGAAGCACACGCCCTCTTTTAAGGTGATCTTCCAGGTCAGCTCATCCACCAGTTCATAGAATTCCGCAAGCCAGGGCTGCAATTCCATGGTGTCGTCAATTTTAAACAGGGTTTCTCCCACGCCATAGCGAATGCAGGCCCAACCGGCATAGGCATAGTGGGGATTCACATTGGGCTCCTCGTTTTCCGCATTAAACGTGGTGTCGCCAAATACAAAGGTCTTTTTCGCGCTGGAGGTGTTGTCTGCAGGAGAAGCCTCATTGCCGCCGGTTTCCGTTGCGGTGCTGCCACATCCGGCAAGCATACTGGCACTCAGGCAGAGCGCAAGCAGCAGTGCAATCCATCTTTTCATATACTCTTTCTTCCTTTCTTATGATCTGGAGCGTCTGTTCCGGGGATCCAGATAATCCCGGACAGAATCGCCCAATAGATTGAACAGTGTAACAGAGATAAAAATGCCCAGCCCGGGCGACAGGACAATCCAGGGGTACATTTGGAGCATACTTCTTCCGGAGCTCATCATGTTGCCCCACTCCGCCATAGGCGGCTTTGCCCCCAGACCAAGGAAGGAGAGCCCTGCCAGCTCCATCATCATAGTCCCAATGTCCAGCATGGCGGTTACCAGAATGGGGCCCACGATATTGGGAAGGATATGCTCCAGAATGATTTTCCCAGAGCTGCTCCCCGACAGCCGTGCCGCATAGAGAAAGGGACTGTTTTTCAGTGCCAGGGTCTGGCTTCTGGCGACCCTGGAATATTTAGGCCAACTGATCACCGCCAGCGCCAGCACCGCGTTGTTGATGCCGCCCCCCAGCAGCGCCGCCACCGCCATGGCAAACACCAGGCCGGGAAAGGCAAGGCACACATCGGAGATTCCCATAACAAGGGAATCCACCCTGCCGCCATAATAGCCGCAGAGCGTGCCCACCACGGTACCGAAAACAGAGATTGCCGCCACAAGGGCAAGCGTGGCATAGATGCTGGCTTTTCCTCCCAGCAAAACCCGGGAAAACAGATCCCGCCCATAGCGGTCTGTGCCCATAATGTGCCCGTCAGAGGGGGGAAGCATCGCCTCAGCCAGATTCTGCTCGTAGGGATCATAAGGCGCAAGCTGCTCGGAAAACAGCGCCGCCAACATCAGGAGAATCACAAGGGTCAGAAAAATATAGAGTCTCAACTTGATATGGCTGCTCTTGATTCTCCGGGTGTGGATGGTAATGTTTCCGTTCATTGCTCCGCACCTCCCAGGCGAATCCGTGGATCCAGGATGTGATAGCTCATATCCGTAATCAGATTTATCACCACATAGATGATTGCCATCCACATGACATAGGCCTGAATAACGGGATAATCCCGCATACTGATGGCGTCCACCGCCATTTTCCCCACCCCATCCCACAAAAAGATGGATTCCACGATGGCAGTTCCCCCCAGCAGGCTGCCGACAGACAGCGTCAAAAGGGTAATAATCGTCACAAGGCAAGCTTTCAGAACACTTTTGCACAGTGTCACGGAGAATGGGATTCCTCTGGCCCTTGCGCCCACCACATAGTCCTTGCTGAGCTCATCCAAGACCGCAGCCCGAATCTGCCGCAGATATTTGGCGGACATGGCAATTGCCAGAGTCAGACTGGGCATTGCCACACTTTGCAGGCTTACCCCCTTGGCAATCACCGGAAACCAGTTCAGCCGAATGGCGAACAAATACATCAGCAGCAGCGCCACAAAGAAGTTCGGCATACTGTTCCCCAGGAAGCTCGCCCCACGAATCAGGTAATCCACAAAGCGGTTTTGCTTGACCGCCGCCAGAATTCCCAACGGGATGGAAATCACAATGGTAAGCAATATGGAGGTTACCGTCAAAAGAAGGGTTGCAGGAAGCTTGGAAACAAAGGTTGCAAATACATCTTTTCCCGAAACGTAGCTGGTTCCCATGTCCCCCCGCAATAAATTTCCCAGCCACAGAAAATACTGGGTTAAGAAGGGTTTATCCAGCCCCAGTTCAGCTCGGGCAGCATCCACCACCTCCTGAGAAACAGCGGAGCCCGTATTTTCCATTTTCTGTTCCACGGCATCACTTCCGGCAATACGCATCATTGCAAAGGACAAAAAGGTGATTGCCAGCAGAATGGGAATCAGCTGCAGCAGACGCTTGACAATATACTTTCGCATCCGTGATTACCTCCTCACGGTTTTCTTTGTTGTTTGCGGAAACAAGAACGCCACACTACTTCCCAAATAGTGTGGCGTTTTCCATTCAATTTGGAAGGAATTGGGACATCGGCGTCCTCTTATGCCGATATCTTACCATACCTCTTTTTCCCGCGGAAGCCCCCCGGGGGGATGAAATTACCCAAAGCGCGCACTTTCTCCCCCTTTCCCCGCAGCCTGCGCCTGCAAAACAACGCCGTGAAAGTTATGGAAAACGTGGGCTGTGCAAGAAACCGCAGGGTTAAGGCCCGGCACGGGAAGAACGTGCCGTAAAGTGAAAATTCGCTGAAAATTCATTCCATTCACATTGCAGCATGAAAATTGGATGATTGAAATTAGAGTAAATTTTCAACCATAAGCATCCCCTGATCTCAGAGGTATTCAATTATCATTCAAGACTATGCGCCTATTTTGTTGATGCATTCGTCCTGCAAGCAAAATTCCAGGCCAGATTGCCCCGTCTATTTCTTTTCATTTTCCACTCTTCCCCACCTTTTCCGCAAAAAACCACGCATTTTCTCACTGTTTCCGCGCAACCTATGACTGCGGAACAAAACCGCGAAAGTTATGGAAAAGGAGAGAAACCACTATGAAGAACAACAACCAGATCAACGTTCCTCAGGCTCGTGAAGCTATGGACAAGTTCAAAATGCAGGCCGCTCAGGAGATGGGTGTCAACCTGAAGCAGGGCTACAATGGTGACCTCACCTCCCGCGAGGCAGGCTCCGTTGGCGGTCAGATGGTCAAGAAGATGAGTACCGTACGAAGTGCGAATTATCCCCGTCCGGCTCGTACCGCAATCGGGCATGAAGTCAATGTGCGGTACATAGCATCGGTGACGATTTAGGAGGAATATGTGAACGGCACGCCGGAGCATCGGTTGAGGGACTAAGGCAAATAAATTGGCACAGCCCGCCAGTCAGCAAGGATTGGTGGGCTGTATCTTTTCAATACTATCTTACACACAGGATGTCACCCGTGCTTATTGGATACTCAAATTTCAGAAGATTCTAAGTATGCGACATTTTCCATTAGCTTTAGCCATGGAGTTATTATGATTTCTTCTGTCTGCGAAATGAATGGAAGAATGTCCATCATGTCCTTCGGCGTTCTTTCGCTCAGTTCCTGCATTGTTTCCAAATCTGTAATAGCTGCATCCGCCCTCTTCAAATGTTCCAGGTAATCCAGCGGATAGTCTTTTATGATTCGGGCCGCCCTTGGAAGATCAACACACAGGCAGGCCATAAACCGAAAGAGCTTCCGCGTGTCCGCGCATATTTGAGCGATATTTTCTTTGGAAACATCCGAGTTGGTCACTACAGTTAAGCACAGCTTTTGGGTCTGCTGACAAATCTGATAATGTTCATTGAGAGATTCCCATTCTTCACGGCTTGCATTCATTTCATTATTGCGCACATTTGCCAGTATATAAAATACAATCCCCGTAATGCACCCTGCACAGATGCTTGTCAGCAAGGCAGATACTGCAGGAAACGAGCAGAACAGGCAAATCGATAAAACTCCTGACACAATCGTAATAATAGAAATATAAAGGATCATGCGATGATGGGGATACCGCTTGCATTGTACACACATATTCTTGATTTTGTCAGTTAGAAGGTGCTGTTCTTTTTTTCCCAAAACTTTTTTCCTCCTACACTCTAATGAATCCACATGAGGTGCTTTCTTCGTCACTTTACGATTTCAGCTTATACGTCCGGTTCCGATTTCCGCCCTCCGCCACGACCACGCC
>CAKTNN010000034.1 GCA_934589065.1 uncultured Oscillospiraceae bacterium | reverse complement strand
ACCGGGAAGAAACGGAAGATCACCGCCACGATCATGATAAAGCGCTCCGGCAGGTGCAGATTGCGCAGTGCCGCCAAGGTGCGGCTGGCTTCGTTTCGCCCGATGAGCGTCCGCATGGAAATGCCGATGGCGATGATCCGCGGAAACAGCACCAGCATGAAAGAAAACACCGTGCCCGGCAGCAGAGCGTTTGCCGCCCACAGCACACCAAAGCTCATCCCGCCTGCCAGCGCCGTTCCGATCCAGCCGTCCGCCGCAGTCAGCAGGATCAGTGCCGCATATGCTGCATAAACTAAGTGGCTGTTGGACATGGAGATCACGACCAGCAGGGTCAGCCAGTAAAGCAGCTTCGTCGTCGGGTGGAGTCGTTCTTTATGCTGTTTTTTTGCCGGAACATCGGATGGATGGAAGCGATCCATATATTGCCGTACCGCTTGCAAATCTCGTTCCGAATGAATGGGAAATTCTGCTTCTGCATGTCCGTCCGACAACCCGATGCAGCGGTCACACGCACCTGCAATTAGCTCAAGATCATGGGTGATGATGAGAACCGTCTTTTCCTTCCGCATCTCCCGGATCAGTGCCGCGCACCGCTCCAGGCTTTCCGCGTCCTGTCCTGCTGTCGGCTCGTCCAGTATGACGATGGGCTTGTCGGACAGATACGCCATCATCAGCGTCAGACGCTGCATCTGCCCGCCGGAGAGGGAGAAGGGATGCCGGTCGCGGCAGTCCCACATATCCATGCTTTTCAGCAGCGCTTCCGTTTTTGCTTCAAACTCCGGTGTCACCGCATGGCCGTATTGCAGTTCGTGCAGGACGGAGTTGGTGAAGAACTGGAACTCCGCCTCCTGAAGGATGAACAGCACTTGCTTTTGCAGCTGCTTTGGATTTTGCGGCTTTCGGAAAAGCATTATCCTGCCGCCGGAGGGGCGGTAAAGCCCTGCAATCAGCTTGCCGATGGTCGTTTTGCCGCAGCCGTTTGCGCCCACAAGGCCGACGATCTCATGCTCACGGACGGAAAAGCTGACACCAGAGAGGGTATCTCCGGCCTTCCTGCCGTATGTATAGCGGACATCTGAGACGGCAAGCGCCGTCGGCGCGGTTTTCGGCAGCGGCTCTTTCTCCGGCACGGTGATCTCCGCAAGGTCGAGCGTGCGCAGAGAAAGTGTTTGTCTCCGCTCCGCCGAGAACGCCTTTGCCTCTGCGGCAGTGTATTTTCCTTTGATCTCGCCGTCTGCCATGACCCAATATTCATCGGCAATATCCGCAAGATAATAGAGTCGATGCTCGCTGAGCAGCAGCGTTTTGCCCTGCTTTTTCAGGGCAAGCAGAATCTCTTTTAACTGCTGCGTGGCTGCGAAGTCCAGATTGGCCGTGGGCTCGTCCAGCAGAAAAATGTCCGTATCCATGGCCCATGCCGAGAGGATGGAGATGAACTGCCGTTCACCGCTGGACAACTCGTAGACATTGCGATCCTTCAGCCGCTCCAGATGAAAGATCCGGAAGGCCTCATCTACCCGCCGTCGGATTTTATCTTGCGGCAGACCGTGATTTTCAAGACCGAAGGCCACTTCATTGGAACTGTTCACGGTAAAAAACTGACTTCGCGGATCCTGAAATACCGATGCTGCCAGCTCGCCGATCTCGCCGATACGCAGCCCGGCGGTGTCCTGCCCGTTCAGGCGGCAAAAGCCCTTCAGCTCTCCCTCGTAAAACTGCGGTATCAGTCCATTGATGCACCGCAGCAGCGTGGATTTTCCGCATCCGCTGCCTCCGCAGAGCACCACGCAGCGTCCCGCCGGGATGCCGCCGCCGACCTGTCGGAGGATGGGCAGCTTTGCCTCCGCATATTGGAATTCAAATTCAAAATCTATCATCGCAAACTCTTTTCTTATTAGTTAGCCGTCTCTAACCGGCGGCCGTAAGAAACGGACGGATGGACCGTCCGAATCAACTTTTCGGATTTATTGCAAGGTATCGCATAGCTGCCGCCAGCCTGCATTGGTGAAATCAAGGACTGCCTGTAAGCAGGTAAGCATTCTGCCTTCCTCCATGTGCTGATTCAGCAGCTGCCGGAAGTACCAGAACTGAGAGCCCATCAAAAGGCGGATCGCATCGGCATTTGGCGCTTTTCCATAGATATGTGAAAAGAATTCCACCGTTTGTTCCGCTTTACGATCCATCAGTTCATGCAGCGTGGTTTCCATGGAGCTGCCATCACTGCGGCAGAAAAATAAAGTGCAGTCGTCACGATGTTCGGTCAGCAGACGAAAATATACCTGTTCCTCGGCGTTTATGGCGTGGAGGATGTCTTCCGGCTGCGCGCTGCGCTTTGCTTTTTCGTATTCTTCAGCGATGGGCGTAAACAAGGTCTTCATTGTCTCAAAAAAATCCTGAAGCAAACTGGCAAACAACGCGTCTTTGTTTTTGTACCTTGTGTAGATTGCCCCTGTTGTGACACCGGCTTTTTCTGCTATCTTATGAAGAGAGGCTTTCTGAAAGCCGTAAGTAAGAAACTCCGAGTATGCAGCCTGAACGATCCCGTCATCCAGGGAGTGATCTTTATTTGCCATGCTTCCACCTCACGTTCTGCAATAACGTCATTATTGATAACGCTATTATTATAGCGCCAGTCTTGCAACTTGTCAATGCGTATTGCGATCGCTTTGCAAAAACACTCCTTAGCGACATCAACGGTGAAGACAAAACGGGTTTTAGCCCTTATATTCATAATGGCGAAATTCAGTTTGACCATCGGTGGGTATTGCTAATCGGTAAGAAATAGCGGTCATATTTGGCAACCGTGGCAGTGTGGTGGCTTACCACGGAATCCAGAGCTTTCGGGCGGGGGAGGTCACGCCGGAGATGGCCTTTGAAATCGGCAAGGAAACGGCCCGTCGGATGTGGGGAGACCGGTATCAGGTGCTTGTGACGGTGCATCTGAACACCGAAAACATCCATTGCCACTTTGTTGTGAATCCGGTTTCGTTCAAAGACGGAAGCAAATTTCAGAACAAGATAGGCGATCACAAGGAGCTGCGCAAAATCTCAGATGCCATTTGCCGGGAGCATGGCCTGTCGGTGCTGGAAAACAGTGACTTCTATAAACACGAAAAGAAAGCCTATTGGCTTCACCAGCAGGGCAACTGAATATCAGCCTGATCCGTGCCCAGATGGCACAGCCGGTGTTCACCAAGGAGGAAATCGTGAAATGGATCAGCCGTTTCAAATACGGCAGCATCAACGACAAGGCCTACCAGCGTGAAATGATTGATACATTTTTGAACTCCGTGTATGTGTATGAGGATAAAATTATTTTCACCTACAATTTCCGGGATCATGCGGAAACCGTGACCCTGGACGAAATTGAATATGTGTTTTGTTCGGATGTAAACGACTGTTCCCCACCAAAACACCTGAATGCGAAAGCGTTCAGGTGTTTTACTTTTTCCCTTTTCACTCTTCCCTAAACCGCATTCAGGTGCTTTTGAAAGGTAATAAGGAATAGCGAATCGTGAAGAAGTAATTACAAAACCAACTTTTGCAGTTATTTTGCTTTGCTTCCATAAAAAGGGCGTCACCGTCGGGTGATGCCCTTTTTATGGGATTCGTTGCGCAGGTACGCTCGTTACAGCCCAAAGCGCTGCCGGGCGATTCCGCATAGGAGTTCCGCTGCCTGGGGGACGGTGAATCGGGCGGCGTTCAGCAGGATATGGCTGTAGTAGGTTGGCTCGCAGCCGCCGTATTCTCTGTGATATTGCTCCCGGCTTTTGTCAATCCGGTCAATCATCTTTTTTGCGGTTCGCTCATCCATGCCCAGCTGCTCCAGGCAAACACGGAGCCTGTATTCGTAAGGCGCATAGACCCGGATATTCAGCGTGTCGTCCCGGTCGTGAAGAACCGCATCCGCGCAGCGCCCCACAATAATGCAGCTTTCCTGATCGGCAAGGTCCCGAATGATGTTGGATTGGGTTTGAAACAGCTCATCCTGGACGCTGAGTGCACCGGTGCCGAGAGGGTAGAGGCTGCGGAAAAAGCTGGTGCTGTGGGTATCTTCGGAGTCGCTGATTTCCCGGACGGAAAGACCAAGGCGCGCGGCAGTGGCCTCCACAATATCCCGGTCGTAGAATTCAATGCCCAGCTCCCGGCTCATGGCTTGGGCAATGGGGCGCCCGTTGCTGGCAAACTGGCGGGTGAGGGTAATAACATAGTGTTTCATGCGGCAACCTCCTGCTTTTTCGGCTTGCGCTTCTGCATATTCCGGACAAGGCAGGAGAGCGCAAAATTGATAACAAAGTAGATCACAAAGGCAAGTCCGAACAATACGAATACATCGGAAACCATTTGCCGGCCCACGCCATTGAACATATTGGAGGTGGCAAGAATTTTTCGTACCCGGCTCATAAGCTCGATGCAGGCCAGGTTTGCCAGATAACTGGAATCTTTAATGGTGGAGATCACCTGGCTCAGCAGGGTGGGCACAACGGCCCGATACGCCTGGGGCAGGATGATATAGAGCATAGTCTGCACGGTGGAGAAGCCCTGGGCGTGGGCCGCTTCAAATTGCCCTCTGGGAATGGCATTCAGCCCGCCCCGAATAATTTCGGCAATGATGGAGGACTCAAAGAGAACCAGAGCAACCACGGCACGGAAGAGAATCTTCATTTCTACACTGGTAAGCCCCCACATTTTTCTGGCAAAGAATTTGGGACAGGGGCAGGCAACCAGGCAGATAAAAATCCACAGGAGCAGGGGCGTATTGCGGAAAATCTCAATATACACGGAGGATATCCAGCCCAGAATTCTGCTTTTTCCGTGACAGTAGTTCCGGCATAGCGCCAGAACACTGCCCAGCAGAATGCTGATCACGACGGCAAAAACAGACAATACAAGGGTAAAGACAACGCCTTTTCCAATGTAAGAGAGAACTCCGGGATAGCCCAGAATCGAAAAACTGGCATTCCAGTTCATTTATGCCGCCTCCTTTTGATGCTGCTGGGATTCCCGACGCTTCAGAACAGTTTCCCAACGGGTTGCCAAATGGCTCAGGGGATAGCAAATGCAGAAAAACAGCACACCGCAGAGTATATATGCAGGAGCATAAGCACCGCCGGTGCTTGCGCCGGTAACGAAGCTGTAGGTCAGGCTGATGAGATCGGCGCCGCCAACGATGTACAGACAGCTGGTGTTTTTAATCAGATTTACCATCTGGTTGACCATGGGCGGCAGAATAATTTTAATGCTCTGAGGTAAAATGATGCGCTGCATGGTGGAAAAATAGCCGAATCCCTGGCTTTGGGCGGCTTCAAACTGCCCTCTGGGGATGGAGGCAATGCCTGCCCGGACGACCTCGGACATATAGGCGCCCGTATAAATCCCCAAAGATACAATGCCTGTAGCGATGATGTCCGTTTTTACACCCGAAAAGGCCAAAACATAGTAAAGAAAGCACATCTGTAATACAACGGGGGTATTTTGAATGCACTCAACATATACCCTGGCGATGGCCCGAAGTACGGTTTTCCCGGATGCTGCCATCAGGCCAAAGGCGAAACCAAGAAACAGTGCCAGCAGCAGCGCTGCGGCGGCAGTGCGCAGGGTATTTCCAAAGCCTGTTAGAAATGTGGCCCGGTAAGTCCAGAGCTTTTGCCAGGCTTCCAGGGAGAATAGCTCATCCATAAAACAACCTCCAATCAATGGGAGCATTGAGAAAATCCCCCATGGGGGGCGGGGAGCTTCTCAATGCTTCCGGATATGCGGGGTGGGAATCCCACCCCGCAGGAAGAAATCAGCCCAGATTATAGTCTGCAATCCAGCCGTCGATGGTACCGTCAGCCAGTTTGCTCTGGATAAAGTCCTCACAATAGGTGCTGAAGCCGCTGCCCTTCTTGGTGGCAATGCCGTACTCCTGAGGTGCAAACTCATCGGCAATATAGCTGCGTCCTTCAGTCTTGTAGACAGCCAAGATGGATTTGTCCACACAGAAAGCGTCAACCTGACCGGCGGCAAGCGCGGTGGAGATACCGGGATAGTCATCAAACTGCTGGAAAGAGATGCCGTCCTTCCAGGTGGCAGGATCAAAGGTATCCTTATCAAAGCCGGTGCCGTCCAGAACGCCTGCATCGATCATAGCAGAGGTTAGTGCCCGGGCGGAGGTGGAGCCGGAGGAGACGCCCACCAGCTTGTCTTTCAGGTCTGCCAGAGTTTTGATCCCGGAGGCATCCTCCACAAGAACGGTGACATGATCCGTGTAATAGGGTGTTGTGAAGTCCCAGCTCTGCTTCCGCTCCTCCGTAATGGTAAAGGTTGCCAGCACGCAGTCAATGTCGCCGGAATCCAGCAACTCGGTACGGGTGGCGGCAGTGACGGTGGTGAATTCCACATCCACACCCAGTTGGTCTGCCAGAGCCTTGGCAATGTCAATTTCCATACCGGAATATTCACTAGTAATGGGATCCTGATAGCCAAAGCCAATTACGGCATTCTTAACGCCCACACGGAGAACACCCCGGTCAACAATGGCCTGCACATCGGCATCCAGGGCTGCGGCGGCGGTGGCATCCGAAGCTGCTGTATCGGTAGCCGGTGCGGCGGTGGTTTCGGCGGGGGTGGAGGTTCCACAGGCGGTCAGGCCCATTAAGGTCAGGGCGGCGAGGGCACCAGCAAAAAGTTTGGTCAGTTTTTTCATTTTCTTATCCTCCTTTTGGGAAATCTATGTCAGGTCGTTTGACCGGAACATTTTAGTGTTTCAGGATTTTGCCAAGGAACTGTTGCACTCTGGGATTTTGAGCATTGTCAAAGAAATGCTCCGGCGTGCCTTCTTCGATGATCTGCCCGTCTGCCATGAAAACAATCCGGTCTGCAACCTTCCGGGCAAAGCCCATTTCGTGGGTGACCACCACCATGGTGATGTTTTCCGAGGCAAGCTTGATCATAACGTCCAGAACCTCCTGAATGGTTTCCGGATCCAGCGCGCTGGTGGGCTCGTCAAAAAGAATAACGCGGGATTGGCAGCACAGCGCCCGGGCAATGGCGATGCGCTGCTGCTGACCGCCGGAGAGGGTGGCGGGATAGACATGGGCCTTATCCCGCAGGCCCACCACATCCAGATAGTGATATGCCAGAGCCTCGGCCTCCTCTTTGGACTTGTGGTGCAGCTTCATGGGGGCGAGGGTCAGGTTTTTCAGCACCGTTATATGGGGATAAAGGTTGAACTGCTGAAAGACCATGCTCATATTATCCCGGACGAGTTGGCGTTTGTTTTTGTGGGTCATTTCCTGACCGGCAATGAATACCTTGCCGCTGGTGGGCTCCTCCAGAAAATTCATGCAGCGAACAGTGGTGGATTTTCCACTGCCGGAAGGGCCGATGATAACCAGCTTCTCTCCTTCGCCTACGGTCAGATTCACATCCTTCAACACGTGCAGGTCGCCAAACATTTTATTTACGTTTTCCAGTCGAATCATTTCATTCACAACATATCACCTCAAAAAAAGGACGCTCTGACTGAAGGTACAGTCAAAGCGTCCTTGCTTTGTGTCTTTACATTCCCGGGGTGGGAACTTTGTATGGGCCCTATTATACCTGCCTCGCCCCGGAAAAGTCAAGACGGGGAAATGCTGATTATTTCACTGGCGGACAAATGTCTTTTTGTGAAAGCTCTACAATTTTTGGACTTAAAAAGAATAAGTCCAAAATAAAACCGGCAGGCCCTGAGCTCTATTTTTTCCACGGTATGACCGCGGTCTGCCGCGCCACGGAGAAATTCATCCGACAGAAGCCCGGTATTCCCGTTCTTTCGCATACTTCCATGCAAAACAATAACGTTCATGGATTTCACCTCCGGAATAAAACGCCGCTGCGCCTTTTGTGGGTGCAGCGGCGAAAATATAGGGATTAGAGCTCTACGTCCAGCTTGGCAACAACGGCGGCGCAGCGGGGGCACAGGCCCTCGGCGTTGGCGTTCAGGGAGTGCATCCAGCAGCGGGGGCACTTTGTGCCCTTGGCCTCGCACACACCGATGGTCAGCTCGGGGAAGTTCATACCGGAACCGACCTCAGCGCCCTCCTCAGGGGCAGCCCAGTCGCAGGCGGAGACGATGCAGATTTCTGCCAGGTTCAGTCCCTCACAGGCCTTCTTCAGGTCTTCGTTTTCGGTCTGCAGGGTCACGTGGGCCTCCAGAGCTTTGCCGATCCGCTTGTCTGCACGGGCCTTTTCCAGAATGCCGTTGACATCCTGGCGCAGCTTCATAACGGTATCCCAGCGGGCCATGGCTTCCTCGTCCAGCTTGTAGGCGGCGAAGTCCTGGGGCATCTGGTTCAGCAGCACGTTGCGGCTGTCTTCACTGGTGCGGTGGGGCATGGCCTGCCAGATTTCATCGCAGGTAAAGGCCAGAATGGGGGCAAAGAGCTTTGCCATGGCATCCAGAATCAGGAACAGTGCCGTCTGGGCAGAGCGGCGGCGCAGGCCGTTCTTCTCTTCACAGTACAGACGGTCTTTCAGGATATCCAGGTAGAAGCTGGACAGCTCCACCACGCAGAAATCGTTGATGGCGTGGGTGACAACGTGGAATTCGTAGCCGTTGTAGGCCTTGCGGCACTCGCGGGTCAGGGCATCCAGTTTGGTCAGTGCCCACTTATCCAGCTCTTCCAGCTGGTCGGCAGGAACCAGGTTGTTGGGGTCAAATTCGTTCAGGTTGCCCAGGCAGTACCGGGCAGTATTGCGGAATTTCAGATAGTTCTGGGCAATCTGCTTGAAGATTTCCTTGGAGCAGCGCACGTCTGCATGGTAGTCCGAGGAGGCAGCCCACAGACGGACGATATCCGCGCCGAATTCTTTGATCAGGTCGGCAGGGTCTACGCCGTTGCCCAAACTCTTGTGCATTGCCCGGCCCTGACCGTCAACGGTCCAGCCGTGGGTCAGCACCTGCTTAAAGGGTGCGCCCTGATCCAGAGCACCTACGGAGGTCAAAAGGCTGGACTGGAACCAGCCACGGTACTGGTCAGCGCCTTCCAGATATACATCGGCGGGCCACAGCTCCGGAGTCCGGTGCATCAGGGAAGCATAGTGGGTGGAGCCGGAATCAAACCAGCAGTCCAGGGTATCCTTTTCCTTGTCAAATTCCTTGCAGCCGCAGTGGGGGCAGGTAAACCCATCGGGAACCAGCTCCATGGCTTCCTTCTCAAACCATACGTTGGAGCCGTACTCATCAAAGAGCTTGGAGAGCTTTTCAATGGACTGGCTGTTGGATACGGGTTTGCCGCAGTCCTTGCAGTAGAACACGGGGATGGGCAGACCCCAGCGGCGCTGACGGGAGATACACCAGTCAGCACGTTCCCGGATCATGCTGGTCATCCGATCCTGGCCCCAAGCGGGATACCACTGGACGTTTTCAATGGCCTTGATGGCCTGATCCTTGAAGGATTCCACAGAGCAGAACCACTGAGGGGTTGCCCGGAAGATAACGGGTTTCTTGCAGCGGTCATGGTGAGGGTAGGAGTGGACAATGTGCTCTTCGGCAAACAGCACGCCGGAATCCTTCATATCCTGCAGAATTACCGCGTTGGACTCTTCCGTCTTCATGCCTGCATACTTGCCGGCATAATCGGTGTGGCGACCGTAGTCATCCACAGGCACCACCAGCTCCATGCCGTAACGCATGCAGGTCTGGTAGTCGTCAGCACCAAAGCCGGGGGCGGTGTGGACACAGCCCGTACCGGAATCCATGGTGACGTATTCGGCGTTTACCAGGCGGGAGGTCTTGTCCATAAAGGGGTGCTGGGCCAGCATATTTTCAAAGAATGCGCCGGGATACCGGGCGATTACTTCGTAGTTTTCAAAGCCGCCCATGTGCATGGTCTTGTCCATCAGGGCCTCTGCCATGATGTAGGTATCGCCGTTGTCCGCCTTTACCAGCACGTAAGTTTCCCTGGGGTGCAGGCAGATTGCCAGGTTGCCGGGGAGCGTCCAGATGGTGGTGGTCCAAATGACGAAGTAGGTGTGGCTCAGGTCAAACTGGCTGAGTTTACCCTGATCATCCTTCATGGGGAACTTGACATATACAGAGGTGCAGGGGTCATCCTGATACTCGATATCGGCTTCTGCTACGGCAGTGACACAGTAGGGACACCAGGTGACGGGCTTTAAGCCTTTGTAGATGTAGCCCTTGTCGAACATCCGACCGAAGACCTTAACCTCCTGGGCTTCAAAGTGCTTGTCCATGGTGCGGTAGGGGTGCTCCCAGTCGGCGACAACGCCCAGACGCTTAAAGCCGCCCATCTGCTTCTGGATAAAGTCCTCGGCAAACTCGGCGCAGGCTTTCCGGAATTCCGGCACAGACAGATCTTTGTTGAGCTTCTTCTTGGAGGTTTCGATGGCCCGCTCAATGGGCAGACCGTGGTTATCCCAGCCGGGAACATAGGGGGTGTAGTAGCCCATCATGGCGTGGCTGCGGACGATAAAATCCTTCAGGGTTTTGTTCAGGGCATGACCCATGTGAATGTAGCCGTTGGAGAAGGGAGGGCCATCGTGGAGCACAAACCGAGGCAGATCCTTGTTCTTTTCCAGCATGGCATTGTAGAGATCCTGCTTCTGCCAATTTTCCAGCATAGCGGGCTCCCGGGCGGGCAGACCGGCCTTCATGGGGAAGTCGGTCTTTGGGGTGATGATGGTATTTTTGTAATCCATTGGAATATGACCTCCATATTGTTTTCTCTTTTGGGGTAAAAAGGAATGAAAAAAGCCTTTGTCTCTCTGAAGAAAGAGACAAAGGCTCTGTAACCTCTGCGGTACCACTCTTGTTCCGCTCCTGTCCAAGGGGCGGCACTCGTTTTCGCTGTATCGGGCGAACCCGGTGCGGTCTACTGCTCCAAAGGAGGTTCGGCGCACTGCTCTGAGGGGATAAGCACCAAATACTTTCTGCTGCCTTGCACCGTCCGGCAGTTCTCTGTAGAAAGGGACTTTGGGCTCCTGTCCTCATCCTGGCATTGCGTATTCAAAAGAATTACTTGTGGGTGGGATCGTAGTTCCGACCAAACTGCAGATTCAGGTTGGCGAAACGGGAGGTGGTGGTGTCATTCACCGGGTGCTTGGGCTCTGCCTTAGGGGCGGGCTCTTCGGCAGTGCCGACCAGTGCTTCGATATTGTGGGCAATCTCATCTGCTACGGAGCCGCTGGCAGCGGGGGAAGCAGGTGCTGCCGGTGCAGCGGGAGCAGCAGGGGCAACGGGCGCCGCAGGCGCGGTAAAGGTGGCGGGCTTGGGCGCAGCAGGCGCGGCTGCAGAGCCTTTAATCCGCTCCAGAGCCTGGATGCAGGCGCGCATCTGCTCCTGAATTTCGGCGATCCGGGCGTTGGCGGCCTTCCGGGCCTCTTCTACACGGGCCTGCTCTGCGGCAACCAGCGCATCGGCATTGGCAGTGGGAGCGGGTGCAGCAGGGGTAGGAACGGCGGCAGCAACGGCTGCAGCAGAAGCGGTAATGCGCTGGGCATTGGCGGTGGCCTCTTTCAGCATCTTGTCGCACTGTGCCTTGGTGGCAGCCAGCATCTTGTCACGCTCGGCCTGAACATCAACGGCGGAAGCCTTGGCGGTGCCCTCGCTCTTGCGGTACTCTTCCAGCTTGCCGGCAAGAACCCGCAGCTTGCTCTTCAGCAGGGCATTCTCTTTGTAAAGGGTTACATAGTCTTCGGTCAGAGGTTCCAGGAATTCGTCCACCTGCTGCATATTGTAGCCGCCGAAGGAAGACTTCTTGAAAGAAACCTGATCGATCTGTTGGGGAGTAATCATGTCTGTTTCTCCTTCCGTAATCTCTTGGTGCATTGGCGTATCCCAGGGAAACGCCTGTATGTGAAAACGCCGCAGAGTAGACGCGGCGAATTCGTCTGGGTCAGCTATCAGATGTAGCTCTCCACCTCAGCCTGGAGGGTTTCCAGATCCCCGACAATGTCCATATTGTGAGGGCAGAAGAGGTAAGCGGACTGGGCGATTTTTTTCACATCGCCGTCCAGCGCATAAACGCAGCCGGAAAGGAAGTCCACAACCCGGCGGGCCATAGCCTTGTCCACGTTCTCCATGTTGACAATGACGGCTTTGCGGTTGCGCAGGTCGTCAGCGGCCTTGGAGGTGTCGTTGAAGCTGCCGGGACGGAACAGCACTACCTCTTGCTTATTGGTGGAGCCGGAGGTATGGAGCACAGGGCCGTTGAAGCTTCCGGTGGTTACATTGGAAGTGGTGTCGGCAGCGGGAGCGATGCTGCCAAAGCCAAAGTCATCGCCGTCATCCTCTTCGGGCTCATCCTCTACGGGTGCAGCGGCACGGGGGCGGCGGGCAGGAGCGCTGCGGCGGGCAGGCTTCTCTTCGGGTTCGTCATAATCGTCGTCGGCGTAGTCTTCGTCTTCGTCGTAATCATCGTAGTCGTCATCGGTGTAGGGCTGGGCAAACTTTTTTACGTTATCCCAAAGGCTCATTTCTGTATTTCCTCCTGTATATTTACATCTATTGATGAGGCGTGTCAGTAGTTGCGGGCACCAAAAATAGCGGTGCCAACACGAATCATGGTGCTGCCTGCCCGGATCGCATCCGGGAAATCATCAGACATTCCCATGGATAAACAGTCCACTGAAACATTATCGCCCTTTTTTGCCTGTATGTCAACATAAATTTGCCGCATTTTCAGAAAAAATTTTAAATTATCGCCTTCGTTCTCGCTTCTTGGGGGAATTGCCATAAGTCCGCGGACACAAATGTTGGGAAAACTGTCAATTTTGTCAATGAGCGGAAGAATGTCTCCGGCCTCAAATCCGGTTTTTGCCGCTTCGGAACCGATGTTCACTTCCAGAAGAATATCCTGCCGCAGACCCTGCTTCCCGGCCTCCCGGTCAATGGCGGCAAGCAGATGCTCGCTGCCCACGCTTTGAATCATGGCAACCTTGCCCACCACCTGGCGCACCTTGTTGGTTTGCAGATGCCCGATGAAATGGATGGGGGCACCTTCGTAGGCATTCTGGCTGAGCTTTTGGGTCAGCTCCTGAACCCGGTTTTCTCCGCACAGGTCAACACCGGCGGCAATGGCCTGGCGGACGGCAGCGGCATCATTCATCTTGGTGGCAGCGCAGAGCTTGATTTCGCCGGGATCTCGCCCGGCATCCCGGGCGGCCTGGGCCATGGCAAGACGAATAGAAGCTACATTTTCTGCAATGGACATTGGAAAAACTCCTCTCTATATGGCATAAGGGGCTGCAGAGGAAGCGCACGCCACCTCTATTCCCGCGGCACGGGCCGCCGGAACATGGATGGATGCGTTTCCCCTGACAGCCCCGGAAAAGTGTGTCCCCCTCCTGCCGCGCTCAGGGTGTGGGCGCAGCAGACTTCAGAGGCCGAATCGGCGCAAGGGTGGAAATGGCGTGCTTGTAAATCATCTGCTGTTTTCCATCGGTCACCAGCACCACTACAAAGCTGTCAAATCCGGTAATTACGCCCCGGAGCTGAAATCCGTTCATCAAAAACAGTGTTACGGGCACTTTTTCCCGCCGCACCTCTTTGAGAATGGCATCCTGCAAGTTCATCGCTTCATTCATTATGTATACCCTCGTTTCTTGTTCGTGGGATCCCTGGGGGATCCTTTTGGAGTACACCTATGCTACCACGATTCACTTGTCGATTTCCTGAATAATTTGTCGGGCAGACCGGAAAATTTCCTCTTCTTCCTGCCCTTCCTCCCGGATGAGCCAGTGCATTTCTTTGTTTCGGCGGAACCAGGTCAGCTGCCGCTTGGCGTATCTGCGGGAAGATTGCTTTACCTGTTCGGCGGCTTCCTGCTCCGTGCAGCGACTTTCCAGGGCGGCGACAAATTCCTTGTAGCCGATGGCTTGCATGGCGGTGCATTTTTCCGGAATGTCGCTGGCAAGAAGCGCCTGAATTTCCTCCACCAGCCCCTGCTCCAGCATGAGATCTACCCGTTTGTTAATGCGGCTGTAGAGGGTTTCCCGGCTTTCAAAATCCAGACCCAGCCAAAGCGGACAGAATCTGGGGGGCTTTTCCTGGGTGCGGCGGTTGTGGGCGGTGATGGTTTCTCCGGTTTCCAGATATACTTCCAGAGCCCGGAGAATTCGCTTGCGGTCCTGCACCCGCTGGGCGGTTTCCGGGTCGATTTCCCGGAGACGGGAGCGCATGGCCTCCATCCCCAAGGCATCGGCCTCCTCTTCCAGCTGCTGCCGGACGCCGGTGGAGGGGAATGGGGCAAAATCATTGCCCCTTACCAGGGAATCCAGATAGAGTCCCGTGCCCCCGGCAATGATGGCGGTTTTGCCCCGGGCAACAATGTCCTCTACAATGGGGGCAGCTTCGACGCAATAGCGGCTGACGGAATAGTCCTCCTCCGGTTCTGCAACATCAATCATGTGGTGGGGGATGCCCTGCATCTCCTCAAGGCTCGGTTTGGCTGTGCCGATATTCATGCGGCGGTACACCTGCATGGAGTCGCAGGATACCACTTCGCCGTTCAGCTCCTGGGCAAGGCGGACGGCAAGGGCGGTTTTCCCCGATGCCGTGGGCCCAGCCAGGCAGATTATGGAATTCAAGGGGAAACCCTCCTTTGCAAGGTTACGTGCGCTTAAATTGTTTTTCCAGCTGCTTTTTGCTGAGGGTAATGCAGATAGGCCTGCCATGGGGGCAGTATTTCAGGTCTTCCCGGGCCATGACCTGCTTGACAATTTCCAGAAGTTCCATGTCATCGTTGACCCATCCGGCTTTAATGGCGGCTTTGCAGGCAACGGTGTGGAGCATTTCGTCCCGAACGGTATCGGCCTGGGTGGTTTTGCCCCGGAGCAAATCGTCTGCCAGGGATTCCACCGCTGAGGCGGCGTCATCCGGAGTCAAGTCCATAGGGATTTGCCGCAGAAGAAGGGTGTTTTCACCGAATTCTTCCAGTTCAAAGCCCAGCTGGGCAAGCATATCCAGGCTGTCCATCACTGCCGCTGCAGCCTTAGGCTCCAGACGCACGGCGACGGGGGCGAGAAGAGACTGGCCTACAATGGCTTCCTGGTTGGCTTTCAGCTTGTCAAAGAGAATCCGCTCGTGGGCGGCGTGCTTATCGATGAGATAGGCTTCGTCCCCTTGCTCCACCAGAATATAGGTGCGGTAGAGCTCGCCCACCATGCGCCAGTCGGGGCTTTTTGGCATTTCCAGAGCAACCTGCTCCGGCTCCTCCCAAATGGGTTCCGGCTTCGGAAGGGGCGCTTGAACAGGTACAGGCGATTCCTGTACCGGAGGAATGGGAGAAACGTCCTTCGGCGTTTCCGCTTGGGGCCTGGGGACATTTTTCGCAGCCGGGCTGCCGCTGGGAAGAATCACCTGGGAATGAAGGAAGGCGGTGTCGCTCTGGGGCAGTTTTTGAAGAACCGCCTGGGCCTTTTCCTGCTTCGGTTGGGGGGCATCCTTAAGTACCTGGGAGAAATTCCGATATTCTTCCGCATTCATGGTGCGGAAGAAATCTTTCTTTGGGGCAGCTTTCGGGCCGTCAGGCATTTTGGGAACGGCTGGGGCTGCGGGGGTACCGGAAGCCTGCGGGTCAGGCTTTTTGGCAAAGTGAATTTCCGGGCGGTCGGGGGTTTTGTTCAGTGCCCCAAGAACGCCATAGTGAACGCAGTCAAAAACCGCTTTTTCGTTTAAGAATTTTACTTCCGTCTTGGCGGGATGGACGTTTACATCCACTGCCGTGGGAGGAAGCTCCAAACACAGCACACAGGTGGGGAATTTTCCCACCATCAGCTGATTGCGATAAGCCTCTTCCAGAGCGGCAACCAGCAGCTTGGATTTTACCGGACGGTGGTTTACAAAAAAGGTTTGCAGATTCCGGCTGGGCCGGGCATCGGTGGGCTTGCAAACAAAACCCGTCACACGGTATTTTTCCCATTGGCTGTCTACGGGAACCATATTGCCGAAATCCCGACCGTATACGCAGTACACGGCGTCCCGCAGTGCACCGGAGCCGGGGGTGGACAGGACGGTTTTTCCGTCCTTAATCAGCTGAATGGCAACCTGGGGGTGGGCCAGGGCTTGCAGCTGCACGGCGGAGGTGACCCGAGAGCCCTCTACCGTGTCCGCCTTCATAAATTTCATCCGGGCGGGCGTGTTATAAAAAAGATTGCGGATGATGATAGTGGTTCCGTCCGGGCAGCCGGCTTCCGTCTCTTCGGTGATTTCTCCGCCTTCCAGGTGGAGGCTGACACCGACCAGGTCTTCCGGTACCTTTGTCAGCAGGTCGATGCGGCTGACGGAAGCAATGGCAGCCAGAGCTTCTCCCCGGAAGCCCATGGTTCCGATGGAGGCCAGGTCTTCGGCACTGTGCAGCTTGGAGGTGGCATGGCGCAGAAAGGCCGTCCGGGCATCCTGGGCGGTCATACCGCAGCCGTTGTCCGTCACCCGGAGAAAGGTCATGCCGCCATCCCGGATTTCGATGGTAACCTTGGTTGCGCCGGCGTCCACCGCGTTTTCCAGCAGCTCCTTGGCAACGGAGGCCGGACGCTCCACCACCTCACCGGCGGCAATCAGGTTGGCAATATGGGGAGAAAGCTGAATGATTTTTGGCATTTTTCTACCTCAGAAGGTTCAAACTGTAAAGGTTTATCAGGGCGTGCATCACAATGGGGCCATAGATGCTGCCGCTTTTGGTGTAGCACCAGCACAGCCAGACACCGGCAGGGAGGTACTGCAAAAAGGCCAGCACCAGCTGCAGGGGAGAGTAGACGCCGATATAGCCGATGATGTGCACGGCGGAAAAGGCTGCCATAGATACGAGGTATGCTCCCACGGCGGAAGCCTTCCACAGATTGCGGAAAATCAGCCCCCGAAACACGCATTCCTCCGCCAGAGGAGCCAGCACCACCGTGCCCAAAAGCATCAGATAGTATCCGCCCTTGCTCATGGCGGCAATGGAAGCGTCATTTTGATTTACATAACTTGGATCCAGCTGCTTGAGGGCCCAGGTCATTGCCAGAAAGCTGACCCAATAGGCAACCAGGGCGAGGACAATGGCCTGACAGAAGAGAATGGGGTGGGCCTTTACGGATTTGAAGTTTGCCCCCAGAAACTTGTGGTAAATCCAAAGGCAGGCCAGAAAGTTCAGCAGAAAATAGCTGAAATTCACTTCCGCCTTGGAAAAGGGGTGGGCAAGCAGCCCGTTAATAGAGCTAAGAAGGCTTGGCAGGAGAATCAGCTGAAAGGCGTACATACACCAGCCGATGACGGTTTCATCGTGTCGGGGTGCAGGGGAAGAAATGGATGGTTTTGACATAGGTACTCCTTGAAAAGGGAAAATCAGTCCAGCATTTTGCGCAGCTTATAGAGCTGGTTCATGGCCTCAATGGGGGTCAGGGTTTCCACCTCCAGCTTCCGAAGCGCATCGCAAACCTGGTTTGCGGTGAGGTCCAGCATGCTCACCTGCTCGTCGGGTTCGTTCCGGGAAACGACCACCGCCGGAGGGCCTTCGGCTTCCAGCTCGGCAAGAATTTCTCGGGCGCGGACAATTACGCTGTTCGGAAGTCCCGCCAGCTTGGCAACCTCAATGCCGTAGCTGTCGTCGGTAGCGCCGGGAACAATTTTCCGTAGGAAAATCATTTGGTCGCCCCGCTTTTTTACGGCAATGTTGTAGTTTTTCACATTGGGCAGCTTCTCTTCCATGGTGGAGAGCTCGTGGTAATGGGTGGCAAACAGGGTTTTTGCCCCCAGACGCTTGGGGTTGGCGGCAAATTCCAGCACCGCTCTGGCAATGCTCATGCCATCGTAGGTGGAGGTGCCCCGCCCGATCTCATCCAGAATCAGCAAAGATCGGGAGGTGGCGTATTTCAGGATAGAGGCCACTTCGGACATTTCCACCATAAAGGTGGATTGACCGGAGGCCAGGTCATCGCTGGCGCCGATTCGGGTGAACACCCGATCTACCAGCCCAATCCGGGCAGACCGGGCGGGGACGAAAGAGCCCATTTGCGCCATGAGCACAATCAGGGCCACCTGGCGCATATAGGTGGATTTACCTGCCATATTGGGGCCGGTGATAATGGCAACCTGGTTGTCCTTGCCCCCCAAGAGGGTATCGTTGGGGACAAAGAGACTGTCCTTCAGCATGGCCTCCACCACCGGGTGGCGGCCTCCTTCTATGGAGATTTCCGGGCCCAGGGAGATTTCCGGGCGGCAGTAGCCCCGCTGAACGGCAACGGAGGCCAAAGAGCACAGACTATCGGCAGCGGCAACGGCAGCGGCGGATTCCTGCACGGCAGGGGCCTGGGCTGCCAGTTCCTCCCGAAGCCGGGTGAAGATCTGGTATTCCAGGGCGGTGAGCCGATCCTTGGCGGTAAGCACCTGGGTTTCCAGCTCCTTTAGCTCCTGGGTGATGTAGCGTTCGCAGTTGGCAAGGGTCTGCTTGCGGATGTAATCCGGGGGCACCTGGCTGATAAAGGATTTGGATACCTCAATATAGTAGCCAAATACCCGGTTGTAGCCGACCTTCAAGGTGCGGATGCCGGTTTTTTCCCGCTCGGCGCTTTCAATGGCGGCAATGGTTCCGGAGCCGCCCTCCATAATATCCCGGAGCTTGTCGGCATCCGGATCTGCGCCCCGGCGGATCATGCCGCCCTCCCGGACGGTCAGGGGCGGTTCGTCCACAATGGTGGAGTCTATTTTGTCGGCCCAGTGGGTCAGGGGGTCAATGGCGGCAGAGAGCTTCTGGGTCAGGGGACTGTCCAAAAGGCTTAGCTGCTGTTTTACCTGGGGCAGGGCCCGCAGACCGCGGGCAAGGGAGAGTAAATCCCGGCAGTTGACTGTGCCGGTGACGATTCTTGTCATGACCCGCTCCAAATCCGTTACATCCTTCAGCGCTTCCGTAAGCTCTCCCCGGACGATGGGGTTTTCTACCAGAGCCTCTACGGCGGCGTGGCGGCGGGTGATTTCTGCAGGGTCAAGCAAGGGCTTTTCCAGCCAGGAGCGAAGCATCCGCCCGCCCATGGCGGTTTGGGTTTTGTCCAGTACCCACAAAAGTGTGCCCCGCTTTTCCTTGGAGCGCATGGTTTCCGTCAGCTCCAGATTCCTCCGGGCATCCAGATCCAGTTCCATAAACCGGCCTGTGGTATAGTATTGCAGAAGCCGGATGTGGGCCAGGTCATTTTTTTGCAGGGTGAGCAGGGTTTTCAGTAGTGCGCCGCTGGCGATGATGGCGGCTGGGAAAGAGCCGATGCCCATGGCCTCCGGAGTGGCGCCAAAGTGCGTTTCCAGCAGGGCAGCGGACTGGTCAAAATCGAAGTCCTCTGCTTTTCCCTCGTCTACGCAGCAGTTCAGGCGGCGGAACAGAGCATCGGAAATGCCCTCCTCCTGAGCGCCTTCGCCGTAGCGCAGAACCTCACTGGGGGAGAACCTGCCAAGCTCGGAGCATACGCTTCTGGGATCGGTGCAGGTGGTGGAGAAAAATGCGCCGGTGGAAAGGTCACAGAAAGCAAGGCCAAACTGACCGCCCTGGGCATAGATGCAGCCCATGTAGTTATTCTTGCTCTCCTCCAGCATACAGCTTTCCGTGACTGTACCGGGGGTGACAATGCGGGTGATGTCCCGCTCCACCAGCCCCTTTGCGGTGGCGGGGTCTTCCATCTGTTCACAGATTGCCACCTTGTACCCCTTTTGCACCAGCCGGGCAATGTAGGCATCCACGCTGTGATAGGGCACACCGCACATGGGGGTCTGCTCATCCTTGGGCTTGCTGCGGTCACGGCTGGTGAGGGTCAGATCCAACTCCCGGGCGGCAAGCTTTGCGTCCTCGTTAAACATTTCATAGAAATCACCCAGGCGGAAAAACAGGATGCAGTCGCGGTTGCGGGCCTTCATCTCCTGGTATTGCCGCTGCATAGGGGTTAGTTCTGTGTTTGCCATGAAATCTCTACTTCCTTATCTATCTGTATCAAGCTGACCGGTGAGGCTCCAGGTGGTGGCTCCGGTAATGCGCAGGGGCTGATAAGTGCCGATCAGGCAGTCGGGGCCGTCAAAGCGAACCAGCCTGCCGCCTTCGGTGCGGGCGGTCAAAAGCTCTTTCTCCCTGCCGTCTACCAGGCAGCGGAGGGTTCTGCCAATGTATGTTTTGTGAATTTCTTCGGAAATGGCATTCTGCCGGGCGCAGAGCTTGTCAAACCGGCGGTTCTTCTCCTCCTTGGGGGTGGGATCTTCCATCTTGGCGGCAGGGGTGCCGGTGCGGGGGGAGAAGATAAAGGTAAACAGGCTGTCGTAATGCACCTGCTCAATGAGGGAAAGGGTTTCCTCAAATTCTTCCTCGGTTTCTCCGGGGAAGCCTACAATCACATCACTGGTGAGAACCAGCTCCGGCATGACGGATTTGGCATAGCGCACCTTTTCCAGGTAGCTTTCCCGGTCATAGTGCCGGTTCATGGCCTTTAATACCCGGGTGGAGCCGGACTGGAAGGGAAGGTGCAGCTGCTTGGCAATTTTGGGGTAGGCAGCCATGGTGTCAAAAAGCTTTGTGGAAGCGTCTCTGGGGTGGCTGGTCATAAAGCGGATGAGGAAATCTCCGGGCAGCTGGGCAATCTGGGCAAGCAGGTCTGCAAAATCCACGCCGCAATCCAGGTCTTTGCCGTAGGAATTGACATTCTGGCCCAGAAGGGTGATTTCCTTGCAGCCGCCGTCAATCAGAGCTTTGCACTCCGCCAGGATGTTTTGAGGCTCCCGGCTGCGCTCCCGCCCCCGGACGTAGGGTACGATGCAGTAGGTGCAGAAATTATTGCAGCCATACATAATGGATACCCAGGCCTTCAGGGAGGAATCCCGCACCTGGGGAATTCCCTCGGCAATGGAGCCTGCCTCGTCCTCAATATAGAACTGGCGTTTCTTTTTCGTCAGCACGTTGTATAGAATCTCCGGGAACTGCCACAGGTGGTGGGTGGAGAATACGCCGTCTACGTAGGGAAAGCTGACTTTAATCCGGTCGGAAACCTTGGTTTCTCCTGCCATGCAGCCGCACAGGAAGATCTTCTGCTCCGGGTGGCGGCGCTTGGTGTGGGTCAGTGCCCCTAGGTTGCCGAAAACCCGCTGCTCGGCGTGCTCCCGGATGGAGCAGGTGTTCATCACCACCACGTCTGCACCCTCGGCTTCCTGACAGATGGTGTAGCCGCTCTGGGAAAGATAGCCCCGGAGTTTTTCGGAGTCGGCCTCGTTCTGCTGGCAGCCGTAGGTTTCTACATAGGCAGTGGGGGTGCGCCCCTGGGCAGACCACCAGGCGTCGATTTTGTCACAATAGGTGAACTGGGAATCCAGAGATTCCTGAGAAATAACTGTGGTTTTGGTATTCATGGGTACTCCCTTACTGGCAGGGCTGCAAAAAAGCGCGCAGCAGAAACCGACACGGGCGGCAGCAGAACATTTTTTAACAACCCCGATTCTTTTTCACACTAAATGATACCATGAAAACGCACCTTTTTCAAGGAAGAAAAAAGGGTTTGCGCCCTGTAAATGTAAACATTCTTCATTTTGCTTGCAATCTTTCAAAAACCGTGGTAAACTTGGCAGGATTATCGAATTTCCCGAATGAACCGGGAAGAAAGAGGAAGTTATGAAAAATTGTAAGTATTGCGGCGCCGAGATGGAGGATGACCAGACGCTTTGCCCTGCCTGCGGCAAGGAACAGGAAGAGGCCGCCCCGGAAATCGCTGCCGAGGAGAATGTGCCGGAAGAGACTCCTGTGGAGAAAGCGCTGCCGGAAGAGACTGCCGGGGCAGAGGCCGAATCTCAGGAAGCAATTCCCGAGGAAGGGGAAGCCGATGCCCAGGAAAAGACGGCGGAAAAGAAGCGCGGCCTCACCGGCGCTTCCGCCATTGCCCTGGGCGTGGCGGCAGTGGTGCTGCTGGCAGCTATCCTAGCGGTGCTGGTGATGAACGGGCGGGATAAGAAGACGGAAGCCCTTCCTTCTGAGGAAGCAACCCAGTCTACGGAGGAAACCCAGGAGCCCACCATCCCTGCCGACGGAAACCCTGATGACGTGACCTGCAAGGGAACCTACACCGTCACCGACGAAGAGGCGCTTGCCGCCCGGGATGACGTGGTAGCCACTTCCGGCGACTATGCCCTGACCGACGGTCAGCTGCAGGTGCACTACTGGCTGACCGTGCAGAATTTCTATGCCCAGTATGGCTCTTATGCTCCCTACCTGGGACTGGATCACACCCAGGGAATGGATACCCAGGCCTGCGGTGTGTCAGACGGCTACACCTGGCAGCAGTACTTCCTGGATGAGTCCCTCAGCAGCTGGAAGGTCTATGCAGCTGTAGCACAGGCGGCCCAGAAGGATGGCTTCCAGCTGCCGGAGGATGTGGTGGCAGACCTGGACCAACTGGAAACGGGGCTGGAGGAAACGGCCTCCAACAATGGCTTTGACGATGCCGATCACATGCTGCGCGTAAACTTCGGCAATGCCGTTACCATGCAGGACTACAAGGACTACTGGCAGCTTTATTACCTTTCCAGCCGCTATTACAACGAAATTACCGCCAGCTTCGAGCCTACTGATACAGAAATTGCCGAGTTCTTCAATGCCCACGAAGCAGAGTATCAGGAAAAGGGCCTGACCAAGGATACTTCCACCGTGGATGTGCGGCATATCCTTATCACCCCGGAGGGAGAAGCAGCAGAGGACGGAACCTTCTCCAATGAGAGCTGGACCGCTGCAGAAAAGAAGGCTCAGGAGCTGCTGGATACCTTCCTGAAGGGCGATCAGACGGAAGACAGCTTTGCAGCCCTGGCAAACGAAAACTCCACCGACCCCGGCTCCAATACCAATGGCGGCCTTTATGAGGACGTCAGCCAGGGGCAGATGGTGGATACCTTTGATGCCTGGTGCTTTGATGCAAACCGGAAGCCGGGAGATACCGGCATTGTCAAGACCAGCTACGGCTACCATGTGATGTACTTTGTGAGCTCCCAGACGATCTGGCAGGATCAGGCAAAGTCCGATATTCTCTCCCAGAAGACCGCCGACTTTGTAGACGAGGCTCTGGCAGCAGCGGATGCCAAGGTTGACTACAGCGCCATCAAGCTTGCTTTGGTGGACATGAGCTGAAAATAAAAGCAGGAATATACAAACGGCGTGACTTTTCCGGTCACGCCGTTTGACAGACTGACAGGCAGGACACCAAAACCGGTGTCCTGCCTGTTTGCACACATAGAAATTTTTAGAAATACCGGTACTTTTTCCGGTGGGCAAGGACGAAGGAAAGGGAAACCACCAGGGAAATAAGCTCCGCTGCCAGTGTGGCGGCCCACAGGCCGTCGGCGTCCAGAAAACGGGGGAGCACAAGCACGCAGGCAATTTGGATGACCAGGGTGCGCAGAAAGGAAATGGCTGCGGAAACCAGGCCGTTGCCCAGGGCGGTAAACAGGGAAGAGGCAAAAAAATTAAAGCCTGTGAACAGAAAGCTAAAGCTGTAAATGCGGAAGGCATGGACGGTGAGCTGACACAGTGCCGCATCATAGCCAACAAACAGCCGGGAAAGGGGGCCGGAGAGGAAAAAGGCGCTCAAGCACATACATATTCCCAGAATACCCATGACAGATACGCTTTTGCGGAACATATTTTGCATTTCTCCCTCGTTTTCTGCTCCAAAGTGAAAGCTGATAATGGGAGAAGCGCCAATGGTATAGCCGATAAAAATGGCAACGAAGATAAAGCTGACATACATGATGACCCCATAGGCGGAAACCCCATCCTCGCCCAAAAAGGACAGAAGCTGGAAATTATACACCATAGATACCACGGAGCTGGAAATGTTGCTCATGAGCTCTGAGGAGCCGTTGCCGCAGGCGTTGAGAATGGGGGAGAGTTCCAGCTGGGTGAACCGGAGCGCCAGGGGAGAGCCGTTTTTCCTTTTTAGGAAGAAAATCAGGGGAATTGCACCGCCTACCGTCTGGCTCAGACCGGTCGCCAGCGCCGCTCCGGCGACACCCCAGCGGAAAACGCCAACCAAAAGCGCATCCAGTACCATGTTGGTCACGCCCGCACCTACAGTGGCGATGAGCCCCAGCCGGGGCTTTTCCGCTGCAATGAGAAAGCTTTGAAAAACGTTTTGGAGCATAAAGGCAACATTGAACGAGATCACGATCCGCCCGTAGAGCACACAGTCCGGAATCATCTCTTCGGTTGCGCCCAGAAACCGTGCAATGGGTTCCATGAAAATAAGGCCCACCGCAGTAAGCACCAGTCCCAGGAGAATGGTAAACTCCACCATCATGGAAAAACAGCCTCTGGCCCGCTCTTTGTCTCCGGAGCCCAGCATCTGGGAAACCAGGGCTGTGCCGCCGGTTCCCACCATAAAGCCCATGCCGCCCAGAATCATCAGAAAGGGCCAGATGAGGTTGAGGGAGGCAAAGGCGGTTTTGCCTGCAAAGTTGGAAATAAAGAAGCCGTCCACAACGCTGTAGATGGAAGTGAAAACCATCATGGCAATGGAAGGAAGGGTGAACTGGATTAACCGGGAGTAGGAAAAGTGGTCGGACAGCTGGATTTGCTCTTTCATGAAGACTCCTTTTGGCAAACGTAGAAAAGGGTTCTATAATAAATGTTGGGGTCAGGCGTGAGCCTGGCCCCATTGTCATATAAAAAGGTTGAGCATAGAGACGAAA
>CAKTNN010000033.1 GCA_934589065.1 uncultured Oscillospiraceae bacterium | reverse complement strand
CAACAAAGAAGCCATGGTCACCACCTCCTCTCACCTTAGATACGACTGACGATGGCAAATTGTTTCATTTTCAAAAAGTCCAAAGAAATCTGTCGATGTATTTTAGCAGTCGTTCATGGTTCGCTCACGGACTTTCTGAACCTTTTTCAGGGCAAGAAACGCATTGGCAACTTCTGCCAAAGTTCGGTCATAGACCATTTTCATTCGCATACTTTGCACCTCACAATTTGTCAAAACTGTAAGCTCAGAAGCATTTTTTTGAATTTCTCGAAATCCGTAGCCTGCACTTTTAGATAACAAAAAATAAAACCACCGAACAAATCTTGTTCGGTGGTTTTGGCAGGGGCACAAGGACTTGAACCCTGAGCCTACGGTTTTGGAGACCGCCGCTCTACCAATTGAGCTATACCCCTATATATGAAAGGCAGGAGCCTATGTAAACTGGTGGGCCTTCAGGGACTCGAACCCGGGACTATCCGGTTATGAGCCGGAGGCTCTGACCAACTGAGCTAAAGGCCCGTTCAATCAAGTGACGCTCGTCACTACGGGTGATATTATAGCACGCAGGAGCCATTCTGTCAAGGAAAACTTTCCAGTCTGAAAACTTTTCCCGGAACCGAAAAAGACGGCACGTTATTCCGGAATAATTCCGGGTATTGCGGTCTGTTTTTCCCATGCGACCTCCTGAATCGATCCGCATTGGGACTATTCCGAGCGCTCTAAAGCAACAGCCGATCTTTCCGGCGTGGAGTGACGCGTCTGCTAACAGCCCCAATGCGTTTCTGACCGCTTCTAAAATGCGGGCCTTAATCCCACAGGCAACACCAGTTTTTGACAAAATACTCAATGCCGGAGTAGACCGTGGTGATGACAATAACCGCAGCAACGATGTTGCCGATCAGCACATTGGAGGGAAAAATCAACCAAAGGATCAGCCCCACCATGGTGCTGGCGGTTTTGACCTTTCCGCTCCAGGCCGCAGCAATAACATGGCCCTTGGGTGCAGCCACCAGGCGCAGTCCGGTGACGGCAAACTCCCGTGTCAGGACAATCATCAGGGCCCAGGCGGGAAAACGGCCCCACTGGCAGAACATGGTCATCACGGCGATGGTCAAAAGCTTATCTGCTAGAGGATCCAGGAATTTTCCGAAATCCGTAACCTGATTGCAGCGGCGGGCAATCTGCCCATCCAGGTAATCACTCAAACTGCCCAGAATGAAAATAAACAGGCTGACCCACATCCAAGTTCCCCGGAAGCCTCCACTTAAGTAAAGGGTCACCATCATCAATGGAATCAGTACCACACGAAAAAGCGTAATCTTGCTTGCGGTTGTCATGCTTCTACCTCCTGCACATAGCCCGTCAGATCGCCGTCTACACAGCCGTCAATGGTTACCATCACGAAATCACCTTCATGCAGAGGCTCCTCGGATGCAATCCACACTCTTCCGTCGATATCCGGAGAGTCGGCGTAGGTTCGACCGTAGAACTGCTCCTGCTCCTCGTCAAAGCCATCTACCAGCACTTCCAGGGTCTTGCCGATCATAGCGGCATTGTATTCGTCCATGATCTGAGACTGGATCATTTCCAGAGTTTCTGCACGCTCCCGGGCAATCTCCTCGTCTACATGGTCCATGGTGGCAGCAGGGGTTCCCTCCTCCGGAGAGAAGACAAAGGCGCCAACCCGTTCCAGCCGCTGCTGACGCAGGAAGTCGCACAGCTCCTGAAATTCTGCCTCTCCCTCCCCCGGCAGGCCGGTAATCAGGCTGGTGCGAATTACCAGCCCGGGGATCCGGCTGCGGAGTTTTGCAAAGAGATCCGTAATCAGCTTCTTATCTCCCCGGCGGTGCATGGTGGACAGGATCCGGTCGTTGCAATGCTGGATGGGAATATCCAGATACTTGACAATCTTAGGCTCCGTTGCCAATACATCAATGAGCTCATCATCGATTTCATCGGGATAGACATAGTGCACCCGAATCCAGTGGAACCCATCGATTTTGCACAGCTCCCGCAGCAGTTGGGGAAGCAGGCGCTTGTGCTCCGGGAAATCCGTGCCATAGCGGCTGGTATCCTGGGCTACGACAATCAGCTCTTTGGTTCCGGAGGCAGCCAGGACTCTGGCTTCATACAGTACATCGTCCATCTGGCGGCTGCGGTACTTGCCCCGGAGATAGGGAATAATGCAGAAGGCGCAGCGATTATTGCATCCCTCGGCAATTTTAATGTAAGAAAAGTGCTCCGGGGTGGTCATCACCCGGCCCGTTTCCTGCTCCGGTGTATCGATGGAGCCGAAATCCACCACCTTATGACCGGCGAGCAGCTGATCGATGGCGGGCACAATGCGGGTATAGCTGCCGGTTCCCAAAATGCCATCCACCTCCGGCATCTCCTCCAGGATATCCCCCTGGTAGCGCTGGGACAGGCATCCGGTTACCAAAATTTTTCCCACCTGGCCCTCCGCCTTGAGCGCGGCGGTTTGCAGAATGTAATCGATGGCCTCGCTCTTTGCAGAATCGATAAAGCCGCAGGTATTGATAACCACCACATCGCTGCCGGGAATATCGCTTAAAACCGTATGCCCCGCCTCCTGCACGCGAAACATCATCCGCTCGCAGTCCACCTGATTCTTGGCACAGCCAAGAGAAATAAATCCGATATTTGCCATTATATACTATCCTCCGGGAAGTCTTCTGTATCTAGGGAAAGCGCAGTAAGCGCCTGCCGGATTGCACCATAACTGTGGCCCCGGCGCAGCAGGGCATCAATGGCCCGCTTTTGGGCCTTTGGATCTGAATTTCCTTTCAACCGCGCCCGAAGGAACTCCACAATCCGTTCCTCCTGATCGGGGTAGCCCTCCAGCGCATCCTCCCACAGCTCTCTGGGAATTCGCTTTTCATATAAAACCTGTTTGGCCCTGGCCCTTCCGTATCCCTTGGCAATGCAGGAACGGACAATGGACTCTGCGGTCATACCGTCATCCAGTATCTTCATTTCTGAAAGCCAGGCCACAGCCTTTTCCGCTTCCGCAGGGTCCTCCCCTTTCCGCACCAAGCGGCTCTGAAGTTCCTTCTTGGAAACATTGGCGGCAGAAACGATCCGAACCGCCCGCATCTTTGCAGAAACCTCGGAAGCACTTTTTACCAGCCGGTCATATTCCTGCCGGGATAGCTCCATGCCGGTGTAAAGGCCAAAATCCTCGATTACCTGGCGGTAAAGCCGCAGGGTCGTTCCGTCATCCAGGCGAACCGTATAGCGTCCGGAACGATCCGGTGCGGTTTTGAGGAACTCAATCCTCATCGCTGAAATCGTCGGCAGTTACGGCAATGGGCTTTTCCGCCGCCCGGGCAGGAGCCTTGGGTGCGCCGCCGGAAATCTTCCACAGATTCTCCCGAACCTGAGCTTCTACCTGCTCTGCCAGCTCCGGACGCTCCTGGAGATAAGCCTTTACGCTGTCCTTACCCTGACCGATGCGTTCCTCGCCCATGCTGAACCAGCTGCCGCTCTTCTGGATGATATCCATCTGCACCGCCAAGTCGATGAGCTCGCTCCACTTGGAGATGCCCTGACCGTACATAATATCAAACACGGCCTCTCTAAAGGGAGGTGCAACCTTATTCTTAACGACCTTAACCCGGGTCTTGTTGCCGATCACATTGCCGCCTTCCTTGATGGCTTCAATGCGGCGCACATCCAGGCGGACGGAGGCATAGAATTTCAGTGCGTTGCCGCCGGTGGTGGTTTCCGGGTTGCCGTACATCACGCCAATCTTCATACGCAGCTGGTTGATGAAAATAACCACGCAGTTGGTCTTGTTGATCGTACCCGCAAGCTTCCGCAGTGCCTGGGACATGAGTCTGGCCTGCAGGCCCACAAAGGTATCGCCCATTTCCCCTTCAATTTCCTGCTTGGGAACCAGGGCGGCAACGGAGTCCACAACCACTGCATCCACAGCGCCGGAGCGAACCAGTGCATCGGTAATTTCCAGGGCCTGCTCGCCGGTATCCGGCTGGGAGACCAGCAGATTGTCGATATCCACGCCCAGCGCAGAGGCGTATACGGGATCCAAAGCATGCTCGGCGTCCACAAAGGCAACTTCACCGCCCCGCTTCTGGGCCTCAGCCAGAATATGCAGGGCCAGGGTGGTCTTACCGGAGGATTCCGGGCCGTAGATTTCGATGATACGGCCCTTGGGCACGCCGCCGATACCCAGCGCTGCATCCAGCGCCAGAGAGCCGGTGGGAATTGCCTCCACGTTCATTTCGGGGCGGTCGCCCAGGCGCATAACCGTGCCCTTGCCAAAGGTTTTGTCCAGCTGGGACAGGGCCGTTGCCAGGGCCTTTTTCTTATCGGATGCGGGGGTAGGTGCTTCGTAGGGAGTTTTTTTCGTAGCCATATTACTGTTCCTTCCTGCCGTACTGAGCCAGCACGGCGCGTTCTCTATCATTATAATCCAGGGTTCTTTCCAGAATTGTGAATCCGTTCTCTTCCAGGATCGCGCAGACCGCATTTCCCTGCCCCATGCCAAACTCATAGCACAGGAACCCGCCGGGTTTCAGAAGGCCGCGGTAATGCGCTGTGATATCCCGATAAAAATCCAGGCCGTCTTCCCCGCCGAAAAGCGCCAGGTGGGGTTCAAAATCCGCAACGCTTTTGGGAAGTTCTTCCATTTCGGCGGCTGTAATGTAGGGCGGGTTGGAAACGATCATATCGAATTTCCCCAGGAACGCCGGCGGCGCTTTCCGGGCATCCACCTGAACGCAGCTGACTCTGCCGCCCATGTGGTTGCGCTGAATATTCTTCTTTGCCACTGTCAAAGCTTCTCTTGACAGGTCAGCCAAGGTAACCCGTGCATCCTTTAACCGGCTGGCAATCGCCAGACCGATGCATCCGGAGCCACAGCAAAGATCCAAAATACGGGGGTCGGGATCCAGAAATAGCCCATGATGAATGGCAAGCTCTGCCACGGCACAGGTATCATCCCTGGGAATCAGCACATCGGGGGTTACCACCATGGGAAGACCGTAAAACGTCCACTCACCCAAAACATAAGGCAGGGGCTCACCGGAGAGAAGCCGATCAACCCCATGGCTGACCCGAAGGCACAGAGCCTCCTCTGCTTCACAGTCCCGATCCACCAGAAACTGCTCCTGTGTCCGACCGGACAGCGTGCTGACAAGTTCTCTGGCAGCCATACCGGCGTACTCGGCGTCCTCCGTTTCCAGGAGCCGCTGCCTTGCCTGCAAATATAGGCCGCCCAATGTGGTTACCACCGGTCAGAGCCCTCCTTTTCCGGCAGCACCGCCTCAACTGCGGCGATGCCAACCTCGATCATGCCGTCGTCCGGCTCGTTGGTGGTGAAGTGCTGGAGCCACATACCGGGAGCGGTCAGCACCCGGGTAAAAGCATTATCATGTCTGCCTGCCCAGCGGTTGATTTCGTAGGTGATGCCAACCACCAAAGGAAGCAGCAAAAGCTTAAACGCTATCATCAAAAGGCGATAGCCAAAGCTTCCCCGCATGGATTCCAGCCCCGGAAACACCGCCAGCAAAAGGGAAGAGGCAACGGAAAACAGCAGCACGGAAATGACCATAACCACCAGCAGAAAGCTGGTGCCGCACCTGGGATGGAAGCGGGTCTGCTTGCGGACATTCTCCACCGTCAGCGGCAGCCCGCACTCGTAGCAGCGGATGGTCTTATGCTCTGCACCATGATAGGAAAAGACTCTGCGCATTTCCTTCATCCGGGAGATGAGAATCATGTAGCCAAGGAAAATAATCATACGGATAAGGCCTTCCAGCAGGTTGATTCCAAGGATGCTGGTAATTACCCGGTCAAAGAAGGACGCAATGGTCATTGGCAGCAGGAAAAACAGCAATATGGAAAGTCCCAGTCCCATTGCTACCGCAATGCCCACAAGGGCCTTTTGGAATTTTTCGCTGCCCAGCGTCTTTTCCAGCCACAGGTCAAACTTGGAAGGTTCCTCCTGCATTTCCTCAGGCGCCAGGTCTGCCGAACGCATCAGCGCCTTGACACCCACAATCTGGGCATCGAAAAAATTAAAGATTCCCCGGATAAAGGGCCAGGTTTTCACCGAACCGGGTTTTGAGCGCTTCCGGTCTGTGACCTCCAGCGTAAGGCCATCGGTTCCCCGAATGACTACGGCATCCTTTTCCGGCCCCCGCATCAGGATTCCCTCAATCAGAGCCTGTCCGCCGATGGAGGTTTTGAATTTCTCTTGATTTGCCATGGTGTTTCCTTTCGTTTACTGGGATACCGGCAGACTGACCGTAACCAGCGTGCCGCCGCCCTCGGCATTCTCCAAAGTCAGCGTGCCGCCGTGAAGGCCCACAATTTCGTCGCACACGGCAAGCCCGATGCCAGTGCCCCGAGCCTTCGAGCTGCCCTTATAGAATTTCTTTTTAACCAGCGGCAGCTCATCCTCCGGGATGCCGGGGCCGTGATCCCGAATTCGGACAACCACCATATCATCCTCGCAGGAAATACTGGCTTCTATTCGCTTGCCATCCTTGCCATGCTTGGCGGCGTTATCCAGAATATTCAGGAACACCTGCCGCAGGCGCTTGGGATCGCAGGGGATTTCCGGGATCTCCTGGTCGTTATCCAGGTATTCCAGGGTGATGCCGTCCTGGGCCAGACGGCTGCCATACATAAAGACGGTATCTTCAAATTCGCTGCGGATATCCGTTTGCTCCACCGTCAGGGTCATGCGTCCATCCTGGAGCCGGGTGAAGTCCAGCAGCTCCATAACCATTTCCGTCAGGCGCTTGGCCTCGCTGGAAATAATCTTTAGGCCCTGGGCCGTATCGGGAGCCAGGGTTTCATCGGAAAGCAGCGTTTCGCTCCAGCCGTTGATCACCGTCAGGGGGGTGCGCAGCTCATGGGACAGCTGAGAAATAAACTCTGCCTGCATTTTTTCATTCTGGCTGATTTTTACGGACATTTCATTGATGGTATCCGCCAGATCCGCAATTTCATCGTTATATTTCGTCTTGATCTGAGCACCGTAGCTGCCGTTGGCAATGCGCTTTGCCTTTTCCGTTATTTGCTCCACAGGTGTCATAATGGAGCGAATGAAGAAGGAGCTGGACAGCAGCACGATTAGAAGTGCTGCCAGCAGAACCCCCAGGCTGACCAACGTAACGCTGACGATCTGGCCATCCATCGCCGAGGTGGAGGTGACAAACCGCAGCACGCCAATCACTTCACCGGTGCTGTAAATCATGGGGCTGCTCACCGCCATAATCCGCTCGCCGGTATCCGGGTCTCTGCCCACAAAGGGCTGAATGCTCCGGGTGCTGATTGCCTGGGCAATCTCCGGGGTCTGGGGGGAGGATGCAAACCAGTTGCCATAGGAAGAGGTAACCACCTGCCCCCACTGGTCAATAAACTGTCGCTCCAAGCGAGCGCCTTCCTCCACCGTCTGGGCGTAAGCCGCGCAGGATTGATAGAAGGACTCGTAATCCTGCTCCCGGTAATCCTTAAAGAATTCCGTAGCGCTCTTTGCCCGGTTGTGCAGATCGGAGCTCATATTGTTGTAGCAGTAAAAGGCATAGGATGCGGTAATTGCTGCCACACACACCAGTCCCACCGCAATAATCACAAGGGTGATGTTCATCAGCCACCGCTTGTGCAGAGAACCGATTTTTTTAAACTCAACCTTCATTCGGATTATGCGCCCCACTTGTAGCCCAGACCCCACACCGTGGTAATATAGGTGGGGTTGGCGGTATCGTCTTCGATTTTGATACGCAGGCGGCGGATGTTTACATCCACAATTTTCAGCTCTCCCTCATAATCCTTGCCCCATACGGCAGAAAGAATATCCTCCCGGGAAAGGGCTCTGCCGGGGTTCTGCATGAAAAGCTTTAGAATTGCATATTCCACCTGGGTCAGACGAATGCGGTTGCCCGCCTTTTCCAGGGTGTGATTCCGGGTGTTCATCACAAAGGGGCCCTGGCTCAAAAGCTCTGCGCTGGCGGAATTATCTCCGCCAATGCGGCGGTAAAGGGCATCGATCCGGGCCGTCAGTTCTGCAGGAGAGAAGGGCTTGGTAACATAGTCATCCGCGCCGGTCATCAGGCCCGTCACCTTGTCCATTTCCTGGGTGCGGGCGGTGAGCATAATGATTCCGATCTGCTTGCTGGTGGCCCGAATACGGCGGCAAACCTCGAAACCGTCAATATCCGGGAGCATAATATCCAGGATAGCAACGCCGATATCCGGATTTTCCGCCAGGCGGTCCAGCGCGTCCTGACCGGTTCCTGCTTCAATAACATCATAACCGGCCCGCCGCAGATTGATCACCACGAAGCTGCGGATATTTACCTCATCTTCCAAAATTAAAACCTTTTTCATCGCCGATTCTTACCCCTCTTTCTTCAAATCCATACCCATCAGACGGAAAGAACCCATCAGGCTTTCCTGGGTAATGCCGTAGACGGCGGACTGCACTTCCAGCTTGGCAGCATACACCGTACTATCGGTCTGGTACAGCACGAACTGATTGTTTGCCAGTGCCTCCTGGTTTCGATCCTTGCCTGTGTAGGTGTTCAGCGTAAACAGGGGCTCAGCTTCTTCCCCTTCCCATATATAGAAGCGCAGGTTGTTTCCGTCCCGCTCCACGGCAATCCGCTGGGCGACCTCTGCAGGCAAGTCCAAAAGCAGATACCATCCGTTTTCTACATTGTGGAAGGTATACATTTTTGCATTTTCTTTTCCTTCAATATCGATGGAATACCAGTAGACCATCTGCTGGCTTCTGGCCTGATCATCGGATTTTACCGGACGCATTTCCATCAGGCTTGGCAGCTCCATCACGCCGTCTTCATCCACGTCGGTCATGTACAGGAAGTAATTGCGCAAGGCCTGGACGCTGTAGGCCAGCTTGCCGGTGCTGTTCAGGTTGACAAAGTCGTCCCCCTGCATCACCAGAACGTCCGTAACAATGGCGCTGTCGTTAATGGTACTGGAAATGTACACTGCCGGGTTGCCCCCCTGGAGGTGGCTGACCTTCACCCGTTTGATCTGCTCTACCCGCTGGGAGAGCCGGATTTCTCTGGTGCGCTCCACGCCGGAATCCTTCCAGCGGTACACCACTGCAGAGCCGGCAGATACATCGGTATCCCCTTCCCGTATCACCACCAGCTCCTGTCTTCCGTCATCGGACAGGTCGGCAGTCAGAAACTTGGAATAGATGGTATTCACTTGCTGTGTTCCCTGCCCATCGGCAAAGGAATACACGGCAGCAATTCGCATAACCTGGTTGGTAAGCCTCCGACCTACAATCAGTTCCATGCCGGGAACTCCGTCCATATCCGCATAAATTACCTGCTCAAAGGAAGAGCCGTTCATTTCCAGCTGCTCCATCAGGTAGTATTTTCCGTTTTCCGTTTCGTGGAAAATCAGCACCTTTAAGGGCTTATCGGATGAATCCCTGGCAAACACCAGGTATTCCTGGTTGCCGTCCCCATCCAGATCTGCCGCCTGGACGGTCTGCTGATTGTCACCGGAGCTGGGTGAAGCAAACTCCATGCCGGTCATCGCCTGCTCGATGGTGGACTGCAGGAATGTATATTCCTGCGACCGCTTTGGAATGCGGTACATCTCCTCCACCGTACTGTAGCCACAGGCTGACAGGAGCGACACCGCCAGGAGCATTAGTCCCACCAGAAAGTATTTCTTTTTCAAGGCATCAACTCCCCTCGTTCTTTCGCTATTATAACACAAATCATCGGAAATGAAAAGCTATTTCAGCACAACATTCCCTTCTCCCAATACGTTTTTCAGCTCTGTAAGCATGGAATCCATCAAGATGCAGGCTGTACCCCGCCGTGCCTTGGTATCTTCAAAATACAGCACCGTGCGGCAATCCCCCGGGAACATATTGAGAATTGCCTTTACCTTTGGATAAAGCTTTCCCGCTTCCCCGGGAAGCCGGAGATACAGCGTCCCCCGGCGGGCCTCCTGTTTGGGCTGCTCCGGACGCATAACCGGCTGTTCGGAATAATCCGACATGGGGCGAACCCGATTGATCACAATCTGGGGTTCTTTATCATCCCGCAGAGAGAGCCTTCCCGTAATCACTACGGCGCCGTTTTCCTTGATATAGCCGCCATACTGGCTGAGCACGCTGGAAAACGCCATTGTTTCTATGACTGCGGTATCATCTTCCAGGGTCACGTATGCCATAATGGAATTGTTGCGGGTTGTCTTTGTCTTCACCGACTGGATAATGCCCGCCACGCTGACAATCTGGTCATCCTCGAAGTGGCTGTTCTCCTCCATCAGCCTGGCAATGGGGAGCACATGGGTATTTTTTAGGTATTTCCGGTAATCATCCATGGGGTGACCGGACAGATATATTCCGGTGGTTTCCTTCTCCATCGCCATAAGCTCTGCTTTGGAGAACTCCTCCCGGCGCGGGATATCCATTTGGGCTGCCGGAGCATCCTCTTCCAGCATACTGAACAGTCCCATCTGACCTTCCAGGTTCTTCTTCCGGGTCACTGCCAGGCTGTCCATCATGGATTCATAAACGCCTACAAGCTCACTGCGGTGGTAGCCGAAGCAATCCATGGCCCCGCACCGGATCAGATTCTCCACTGCCCGCTTGTTGAGCTCCCCCTCGTCCATCCGTTCCAGGAAATCCTGGAAGGACTTAAAGGGCCCGCCCTCCCGGCGCTTCTGGGACACACTGCGAATGAGTCCACGACCGATGTTCTTCACGGCTCCCAGCCCGAAGCGAATTCCGCCCTCTTCTACGGAGAAATGATTCTCCGAGTGGTTGATATCCGGGTTCAGAAGAGCAATACCCAAATCTTTGCACTCGGCAATATAGGTGGAAATTTTCCCTGCCGAGTCCAAAACGGAGGTCATCAGTGCCGCCATATACTGCCTGGGATAGTGGCACTTTAGGTATGCCGTCTGATAAGCCACCACCGCATAGCACACGGCGTGGGACTTATTAAAGGCATAGTTTGCAAAATCTACGATCTCGTCATAAATGGACTGGGCCGCTTCCTCGCTGACCCCCTTGGCAATGGCGCCGGAGATTCCCTGGGCCCGGTCGCCGTAAACGAAGACCTTTCGCTCCTCCTCAATAACCTTTAGCTTTTTCTTGGAAATTGCACGGCGGATATTATCCGCCTGTCCCATGGTATAGCCGCCCAGGTTGCGGAAAATCTCAATTACCTGCTCCTGGTATACAATGCAGCCGTAGGTCACCTTCAGAATCGGCTCCAAAAGGGGCGTTTTGTAGGTCACCTTTTCCGGCGACAGCTTGTTGGCAATAAACCGGGGAATGGAATCCATAGGGCCGGGGCGGTAGAGGGCCACAATAGCCGTAATGTCTTCTATGGAGCTGGGCTTCATATTGATGCACACGCCGGTCATGCCTGCGGACTCCATCTGGAAAACGCCCTGGGTTTTGCCCTCGGCAAGCATGGCAAAGGTTTCCGGGTCATTATCCGGAATCGCCGAAATGGAAAAATCCGGGTGCAGCTTCTGGATTTGCTCCTCTGCATCCTGAATAACCGTCAGGTTGCGCAGGCCCAGGAAGTCCATTTTTAGTAGGCCAAGCTCCTCAATGGTGGTCATGGTATACTGGGTAACAATGGTATCGTCATTTTTGGAAAGGGGCACATAGCTGCACACCGGCTGGGCCGTAATCACCACGCCGGCAGCATGGGTAGAGGTATTCCGGGGCATTCCCTCCAGACGCATGGCAGTATCCACCAGCTTTTTCACCCTGGGGTCGCCCTCATACATTTCCTTAAATCGGGGTGACTCCTGCAAAGCGGATTTCAGGGTAACATGAGGCCCTGCCGGAACCAGCTTGGCAACCACATCGGTTTCCGCATAGGTAAAATTCAAGGCCCGGCCCACATCCCGAATGGCTCCCCGTGCCGCCATGGTACCGAAGGTGACAATCTGCGCTACCCGATCGGCACCGTATTTTCGATAAACGTAGTCGATTACCTCTCCTCTGCGTTCCTGGCAAAAGTCCGTATCGAAATCGGGCATACTGACCCGCTCAGGGTTCAGAAAACGCTCAAAAATCAGGCCGTACTTCATGGGATCCACTTCCGTAATGTGGATGCAGTAGGCAACAATAGAGCCTGCACCGGAACCACGCCCCGGCCCTACAGGGATGCCGACCTCCTTGGCATAGTGGATAAAGTCCCATACGATCAGGTAGTAGTTTACATAACCCATTGAGCTGATGACGCTGATTTCATAATCCATCCGCTCTTTGTATTCTTTGGGCTCCTGGGGATAGCGCTCCTGGAAACCGTCGTAGCACAGCTTGCGGAAATATTCCTCGTTGGTGTAGCCCTCCGGCACAGGATATGCAGGCAAATGGTACTCATGGAAGGTAAACTCCACATTGCACATCTCGGCAATCTTTACCGTATTATCAAAGGCTTCGTCGCACCCGGGGAACAGCTGACGCAGCTCCTCCTCGCTTTTCAGGTAGAATTCCTGGGTTTCAAACCGCATCCGGTTCTGGTCCTCTACCGTCTTTCCGGTCTGGATGCACAGCAGCACATCCTGGATATCCGCATCCTCTTTTCGCAGATAGTGGGCATCGTTGGTAATCACCAATGGCAGATTTTCCTCCCGTGCCAACCGCTGCAGGCCCTGATTTACCGGACGCTGGGCCTCGATTCCGTGATCCTGCAATTCCAGGTAAAACCGATCCGGCCCCAAAATCCGGCTGAGGCGTTTGGCATAGCTCCGGGCGGCATCGTAGTCCTCCCGCAGAAGCGCCTGAGGAATGGCACCGCCAAGGCAGGCAGACAATCCGATCAGTCCCTCGTGGTGGGCTTCCAGCAGTTCCAGATCGATCCGCGGCTTCCCATAAAAGCCGTGGAGGAAGGCCTCCGAAACCATGTAGCAAAGGTTCTGATAGCCGGTCATATTCTCGCACAGCAGCACCATGTGATAGCTTTCGTTGTCCAGGCCGTGAATTTTGTCGCTCATGCGGCGGGGCGCGACATACACCTCACAGCCGATGATGGGCTTAATTCCCGCCGCCTTGGCTGCCTTATAAAAGTCGATACAACCGTACATAACCCCGTGGTCTGTCAGGGCAATGGCGCTCTGGCCCAGTTCCTTGACCCGATCCATAAGCCCGTCAATCCGGCAGACGCCATCCAGAAGGCTGTACTCACTATGGACATGAAGATGTACAAAACTCATTTGTCTGCCTCCCTCGCCAGTTCCACGATTCGCTTCAGCCGATGATTCATGGCTGGCTTTGTGATTGGCGGTTCCATCATGGCGGCAAGCTCCGCCAAAGAGGACTCCGGGTTTTCCTGTCTGGCTTTGGCAGCCTGTAAGAGTTTACCCGGAAGAGACTCCAGAGCATTCCTTTCCTGCAAAATCCGGATGGCTGCCAGCTGCTCCTGAGCTGCCTCCACCACCTTGGAGGTATTGGCATCGTCACAATTGCAGCAGCGGTTTACCTGATTATTCAGCTCCTTTTCCAGCTTCGCTTCCATAATGCCCATAGCCGCCACCGGTGCCCCCAGATAGGTCAGAAAATCGGAAATCAGGTCACTCTGTTTCAGATACAGCACCTGCGCCCCTGCTCTGGATGCCGTTTTTGGAGAAAATCCCATGGTTTCCCGGATGAGGGCATCGCACTCCCTGGATACGATCTGGTGGGTTGTTGCAAGCTCCATGTGATAGGCTTTGGCGGGGTGCGTCACACTGCCCCCTGCCAGAAACGCCCCCCGGAGGAACGAGGCCTTGCAGCAGTCCTCCTCCACCACAGGCAGATTGATGTGCAGTGACAGAGTGCTGCCGGTGGAAAAGCCAAAGGCATTCATAATGGCGTCTATTTTTTCCGGAGCGCGGATTGCAAACACCATTTTCCCGGCAGCGCCCTCCTCCGGCATAACGTCAAAGGAAATGCCGAAGGCTTTGCGGAAAAGCTTTGGAAGGATTCTGGCAAAATCCTGGCTTTCCGTGATAATCTTAATTTGATTCTCTGTAAAGCTGTTGCAAAACAGCAGTATTCCAAAGCATTGCGACAAAGCGCAGCAGCCGGACTGGGGATATTCTTTACAGATTTCCGCCTTGGCGGAAGCGGAAAAGGACAGCATAGGTGCGCTCCTCTCTTTGTCTAATATTCGATGAATACTACTTACCAAATACGGATTTCCGGCTCCAGACGAATGCCGGAATTCTCCTCAACCTGACGGGCAACCTCCGCAAGCAGGGTTTTCACGTCTGCCGATGTAGCATTGCCCAGGTTTACCGCAAAGCCTGCATGCTTTTCGGAAATTGCCGCATCCCCTACCCGGAAGCCTTTCAGGCCCGCCTGCTCAATCAGGGCAGCGGCATATCCGCCCACAGGCCGCTTAAAGGCAGAACCGGCAGAGGGATAATTGAGCGGCTGGGATGCAAGCCGCTTTGCCTGGAGTTCCTTCATTCTGGCCCGAATTTCCTCCGGGTTTGCCGGCTCCAGCTCCAGCACTGCGCTGACGACAATCAGGTTGTCTTCCTCCACACAGCTGTGACGATAGGAAAAATCCATCTCCCGGGCAGTGCGGGTGATGATGTTCCCCGCATAGTCCATAAGCTCCACTTCCCGGCAAACCTTTCCCAGCTCCCCACCGTAGGCGCCGGCATTCATAAATACGCCGCCGCCCAGCGTTCCGGGAATTCCGTGGGCAAACTCCAGACCGGATAAACCCTGCCCGGCAGCAAAGACCGCCGCCCTGGAGAGGGTTACCCCCGCCATAACGCGGATATGCCGCTCATCCAGGCGTTCCATCCCGTCCAGGGCATCCTTCAGGCAGATTACCAGACCGTCCAGCCCTTCGTCCGGGGCCAATACGTTGGTTCCTGCACCTAGGATAACAGGCTTTCTGTCCAACAAACTGGACTGTTTCAAAAGAAGCGCCAATTCCTCCCGATTTTTGGGGAAAGCCATTACCTTGGCCTTCCCACCGATGCGGAAAGAAGTATGTTTGGACAAAGGTTCTTCGTAACGGATGGAGATTTCCCCTGAAAAATCCGGGTTATTCATCTGAAAAATCGAGATTTCTGACATAAACGCCTCCGGGTGTATGATGGTTACAGTATACCACATCTGCAAAAAAAGTGCAATGGGCAACTGCGTCCGGATAGGCCTCCCCTTTTCCCTTTTCTTACGAAATCTTCAAGACAAAATAGAGAAGTCTGTGTTATAATATGGCAAAATAGGAGGTTCTATACCATGCAAAAAACCATTCTTCTTGTGGAGGACGATCCGTTCCTAACCCAAGGGCTGCAGGAATTGCTCAGCAAGAACGGCTATTGCGTTCGCTCCGCTCAGAATCTGGCCCAGGCGAGGGATCAGATTCAACAATGCTCCTACGATCTTTTCCTCTTTGATGTCACGCTGCCGGATGGCGACGGAGTCTGTTTCTGCCAGGAGCTTCGTGCCCAAGGGCAAGCTGTTCCCATTCTTTTTCTTACCGCCCGGGATGAAGAATATGACATTGTTCGGGGACTGGATGCCGGAGGAAATGACTATGTTACCAAGCCCTTCCGCATCCAGGAGCTTCTGAGCCGGATTCGGGTTCTGCTGCGAAAGGATGCCTTAACGCCCCAAGCCATCGGCTCGTTGGAGATTGACCGCCAGCGGATGCAGGCCAGCCGGGACGGTGCAAATCTTTCCCTGACGCCGACGGAATACCGGCTGCTCATAGCCCTTTTGGAGCAGCGCGGTGTGGCGACCCGGGACATTCTATTGAGCGCCCTTTGGGACTGCGACGGAAAATTTGTGGATGACAACACGCTTTCCGTCCACATGAGCCGGTTGCGGGAGAAAATAGGCAGCAGCCATATTCGCACCATTCGGGGGGTGGGATACCAATGGGTGGAATAATTTTATTGTCGCTTTTGCTGGGGCTTATTCTCTGCCTGGTTCTTCTGGTACGGCAGCACCGGTTTATTCAGAGGTTGACCGCTCAAACAGAAGCGTTTTTGGAAAACGGCGGAGAAATTCTCCCTATTTCCCTCCAGGACTCCAAGGCCGCCTCCCTGCAAAACGCCATATCCAGGCTGGAAAACCGGCTTCTATTATCCCAGGAGCAAACCCGTCAGGAAGCGCAGCGGAGCTCACAGCTTCTCTCGGACATTTCCCACCAGCTGAAAACACCTCTGGCCTCTCTTCGGCTTTTTGTGGAGCTGGATAACGGCCCGCATCTGGCGGAGCAGACCATGCAGCTTGACCGGATGCAGCTGCTGATCTCCTCTTTGCTCCGGTTGGAGCGACTCTGCGCCGATGGCTATTCCTTTTCCTTTCATCAGCATTCTCTTCGGGAACTGATTTTGGGGTGCTGGCTGAATCTGGAATCTCTGTATCCCCGGAAATGCTTTACCCTGGAGGGTGACGCCAGCCTTTCCTGTGACGAAACCTGGATGGGAGAAGCCGTCACCAATTTGCTGAAAAACGCCTGTGAGCATACGGAAGACTGTGGCAGAATTGAAGTATTCATCGAGGATAATGCCCGGGAAGTGCACCTGGTCTTCCGGGATCACGGCGATGGCGTGGATGCCGAAGCACTTCCCAGAATTTTCGATCGGTTCTATCAGGTCAAGGGGCGCCCAAGCACCGGTGCCGGCATCGGTTTGAGCATCGTAAAGGAAATCGTAAAACGGCACCATGGCACCATCTCCGCCCAGAATACCCCCGACGGGTTGGAATTCCACCTTTTCTTTCCGAAGCTTGAGCGTCTTCTTACGAAATCGTAAGGCTATTTTCACGGGAACGTAAGCTTCCCGGGCTATACTGGATACATCCAAACAAAAAAGGAGGACTCCTTATGACGATCATGGAGTGCGTTGATCTTTCAAAGCAATATGGTGCACGGGAGAATCCGGTGCGGGCGGTAGACGGTATATCCCTTTCCATTCAACAGGGCAGCTTTACCGCCATCACCGGCCCCAGTGGTTCCGGCAAGTCCACCCTGCTGCACCTTTTGGGCGGGCTGGACCGCCCCAGCGGCGGAGAAGTGCTGTTCCAAGGAAAAAATCTGTACAGCTTCCGGGATGAACAGTTGGCAGTTCTTCGGCGGCGGCAATTCGGCTTTGTTTTCCAGAACTACAATCTGGTGCAGGAGCTCACAGGCTACGAAAACATCCTTTTACCCCTGATGCTGGACAAGCGGAAACCGGATGAACGGTATTTAAACCACATTATTTCCATCCTGGGCATTGGCGATCGGGTGGATCATCTACCGCGCGCCATGTCCGGCGGTCAGCAGCAGCGCTTTGCCATTGCCCGTGCCCTGGCAAACAAGCCGGAAATTCTGTTTGCCGATGAGCCCACCGGCAATCTGGACGGACAGATGGGACGTTTGGTCATCGATTTATTGCGGGAGCTGAATCGGGAACTGGGGGTTACCCTGGTGCTTGTCACCCATGATCTGGGGGTTGCGGAGCAGGCAGAGCGAATTATCCACCTGACCGACGGAAAAATTCTCCGGGATTCAGGAGGAGCAGAAGCATGAAAAAGCTCACCGTCAGCACCTTTGCCCTGTCCGGTATTCGTTCTAATCCGAAAAAATATCGACTGCTGCTTTTCCAGGTTTTTCTCTCCGTCTTTCTCTGTGTTGCCACCCTGCTTGCGCTGGACGGAATGATTCTGCAATACACTGCGGATATAAATGCTGCCCACGGAAGTCAGGATGCCTTTCTTTTTAACGTTGACAGCCTATCGCCGGAAGACCCGGTACAGCGCGGCTTGGCAAGAAAAGCCGGCTGCATTACAGTGGTAGGCAGTTCAGGCGGCTTTCCCGTTGGCTATTACGATGATACAGCCCGGGAGCTTCTGTGCCGAAACTGTATTTCCGGCAGGCTTCCCCTTTCCAAAGGAGAAATTGCACTGGACGCCCAGGTTGCGAAGCGTCTGTTCCCCAATGCCCGTATTGGAGATACTCTGATTCTTGCTCTGTCCGTGTCAGACGGAAGCATCGTAAAATCCGACTACCGTCTGGTGGGTATCTTACAGCCGCAAAATGTGGATGACAGCCGCTCTATGCTATTGGAAGCCTATCCCCAGGCGAACATGGCTCTTCCCAGCATTCTCCTATCCGGGGAAGAGGAATTGCCGCCGGTTGCCCGGCACCTGGCAATTCGCTTTTCCTTTTTCGGGAACCTGCAAAGGATAAAGGACGCCTATCCCCAATATCCTGCCCTGGGTTTGGACAGTGCCGGCGCCTACTATACGGATAAACCTCTCTATTCTCCCCTGCAAACCGTCTTGGAGCAAATTAATATGGGCTCTTCCATTCTGTTGGCTGGTTTCAGCCTGCTGCTGTGCACCCTGGTTGGCGTATTCAGTGTGGTAAGCGGGCAATCCCAGCAAAGGGAACAGCAGTACCGGACGCTGCGCACCATCGGCGCAACAAAGCGCCAACTCCGGGTTATCAGCAGTCGGGAGGCAGTGCTGCTCACCTTATTTGCCGCAATTCCGGCGGGATTGTGTGCCGCGCTCTTTGTGTGGGGCGTAGGGAAAGTGTTCCCTGCCAGCTTTTCTCCCTCCAATCGTCCCTCCGTCATCTTCATAGGCATTCTGGCAACCACGGCATTGGTTTGGATCGCCGCCAGTCTTCCGGCTTTTTTTGCAAGTTATCATTTTTCCTCCCCTTCGCTTTCCAAGGGTACGCGGCATGGGCGAATTGCTTCTAAGCAAAACTATTCCCTTCCGTCGCTTTTAGCCCGGCGAGACATTCGCTTTCATCCCTTCCGGCAGATAACTGCAATTATCCTGATTTTCTGCTTGAATGTTGCGGTCATTATCACCATCGTCTTTGCCGGCGAAACAATCAAACTCAATCAGACAGATCAGGAGCTCGATTCGGTGCCTGCATATATGGAACTCGCATCTACTTTCTGGAGCAATTCCATTTTCTGTTATGAAAACCGCTACAGCATTTCCCCGGATGCACTGGAAGAAATTTCCGCATTGCCAGGTGTTGCAGAGATTAAAGGATATTGGCACGCCAGCACCACCGTTTTAACGGACCACATTGGTACTTATTTTCCAAAAACCATGGATTCCAATCTTCAGCTTGCAGCCTATCGACCGGAGCTTTACGACTCTGAAACTCTGGAATGGCTCAGGGATCGGAAATCCTACCAAAGTTCAGTGGAAGAGTGCAAAAAAATCCAGGAACTGCTGAACACAGAGGACATTCCCCTTTATTTGGATCTGATTGTTGTCTCCGATCTTTCCGAATTGGAGCCATCCCTCACCCAAGGCAGCATAGACCCGGACGCCATCCAGGCAGGGACAGCCGTTCTGCTGAATGTGCCCCAGCGGCAGGTGCGCAGTAGCAGAAGCTCCTCTGAAACGCAGAGTCCTTCCGATGTAGAAACGGTTCAAAATGACCAATTCTCCCTGGGAGAGACTCTAAATGTTGTAGAACTCTGTTTGACTACCCAGGAAGATTGCACCCCTAACAGCCCAAAAAACTGGGAGCAGGTCCAATTTCGGCAAGCACACCCAATCGTATGCGGGATTCTAAATAAGGGTGATTTGTCCTTCATGAAGCCCTGTATTGTTACCAGCATTCAAGGAGCAAAAAATCTGGGGTTCCTGTGTAATGCGCTTAAAACAATTAAAATAACGCTGGATGATACCATTACCCAGGAAGAAAAGGATCAGCTCCGCAGCAAATTGGATCAGATTTCTCTCCGAGAAGACGACGTAGAAGTCATCGACTTTTCACCCATAACCATGAAAAGCTTCAATGCCAGCAGGCTTCGGCACAGTCTCTTTCAATGCGGCGTGGTGCTGATACTTCTGATGCTGACGCTGCTTCTGATGCAGGAAATCATTCGCAGTCAAATCCGCGCCAGAGCCCGGAGTATTGGCGTCCTTCGGGCTGTCGGGTGCGATAGAAAAGCACTGCATCAGCAGCTCCGGAAAGAAATTGGATTTACAATCGTAACAGCAGGGATTCTTGCGTGGCTATTCTACAGCTGGCGGCTGGTGTCCAATATCTGGGATCGTCTGCAAGAAATTCTGTATGGAGGCAGTCATATCACAGGTTTTCTCTGCTGTCTGGCTTGCAGTGCAGCGCTTTTGCTGATTGGGGATCGAATCATTGCAGGGGAAGTTGGAAAAATAACCAGCCAATATGTAATGGAAAACCTCCGCCAGGAATAAAACAATCCGTTTTGACATCTTGACGGAGCGAGAATCCTGTCGTACAATGACCTCAGTTCAACACAAGATATACGAAAGGATTCCTATGCTGCAAGTAAAAAGAATCAACGAAAGTTTTCCGGATATGTCGGCCCTCCGCAAGCTCTACATCAGTGCATTCCCGGCAAAGGAGCGGGATCCGCTGACCGAGCTTCTCCCTGCCCATTATGACGGGCACGATTTGCTTGCCTTCTACCACAATGATGTCTTTTGCGGCTTTGCAAGTCTTTTGACCTACAAGACCATCACCCACATTCTCTACATTGCAATCTGCGATCAGTTTCGGGATCACCACTACGGTTCCGAGGCCATGGAGATTATCTATTCCCAGTACCCCGGTCAGCGGATTTTAGCAGACCTGGAAACGGTTGAGCCGGGTGCCCCAAATCTGGAGCAGAGAAAGGCACGGGTGCACTACTACACCACCGCCGGATTCCACAAAAGTGACATTGCCTACCGCTGGCAGGATGAGGACTATGTAATCTATGTCTACGGCGCAGATGTTACGGAGCCGGAATTTGAAGAGTTTTGGGAGCATTTTTCTTAAAAATGCATGAAATACAGTAAATCAAGGCGGTGCGATATTCCAAATCGCACCGCCTTGATTAATAAAGGGTTGCACTTTTCGTTTATTATTTGAAAAGTTTATCCTTTCTTTCGTTGTGAGCCAATTCCCACTGCGAAAGAAACGTTTCATTTTGCAAGCGCTGCTCAATACCCCAGCTGCCGGTTTACTACAGTTCCGTCCACGGCGTTCAGGGTCAGCATGGGCTGGAACTCATAGTTCATGCCTTTTTCCTGATAGCCGTAGGCATTGGGTTCGGCATCATACCAGTCCGAAGTGCCCCAGAAATCCCACACAGGGACAATTGTTCCCTGCAAGGAGCCCTTGTCCCGGATGCGCATGAGCGACAGGGAGACCTTTGTGATGTCCACATCCATCCGGGTATCAAAGCCGTTGTATTGATCCAGTTGGGTAAGCGGCGTTTCCTTCGGGCCGACGATCACCTCCGGCAGCATGGTGTCGGCAATGGCGGCAATCTCTTCAAAGGGAAGCAATGTGCTTTGCGCCTGCTGCACCACCGGCTGGGAGCTGGGAGCCGTCCAGTCGAAAGACAGAATCCCGTCCTTGCCCACGTCCAGATAAATGTTTTCCAGTTGCCAGGCGACGGTATCCGGATTGGTCTCCTCGCTGGCAGCGTAATACCAATACTGGCAATCCTGGTATACCGTCCCATCGTGGGTTTGGGTTATATCCTGCCGAGCACCGGCTATAGGGAAGCCATTTACGGTAGGCGCGTAATAGAGCCGCCAGATGCCATTGTCTCTCGGCAGCTGTGGAGACCATTGCTGCGCATCAACCAATGCAAAATTGTCAAAGCCAAGCTCCTGCATCAAGGCATTTCCCTGTGCAACCGCCTCTTCCTTCGATGCCTCTGGAAGTGGGATGTCATAATCCCGATACTTGTAGTCTTCCCGGATGATGGATGCATTCGTAAAGAAATCACCTAGATTATTCCATATACTTACACACCATTTTATTCCGTCCACTGTTGCGGTTCCACTGACCTCATTGGGTTCGTCGGAATCATAGAATCCATGGATAACAGGCTTCTCCTCCGGGGCTTTCGCAATTTCCGCGGTGTACCACGCATTCAGCTCTTTTCTCCGTGCTTCCAGGGACGCCGGGTCACTGGGCTTTCCGGGGTCCGATGTCCAATCCGGAGAATTGATGTAGTCCAGGTGCCCTTGCAGCTCCTGTTTGGTTTGAACGTGGGAATACAGCGGCTCCCCCTTGAGGAAGACCTTCAGCAGGTTATCCACATCCTCCTGAGTGAACTCCCGGGGCTCCACCGTGGCCGTGGGCAACGCCGTTCCCAGCTCTGCCACCACCTGGGCATCCGCGTGGATGGTCAGCTTGCCCTCCTGGCCTGTCCAGTCCCCGGTGAATTTTTCGGGGAAGGTGTAGGCGCTTTCCTGGGGCTGGGCGCTCTTCTCCAGGAGCATGGCCTGGTTGACGCTGGTCTCCGCCGGGGTGCTTGTCTGGGCCGCACCGCAGCCGGACAGCAGGGTCACCGCCAAGGCGGCGGACAACATGCGCATGGTTTTCTTTTTCATAAAGGCACATCCTTTCTTGTTCTTGGGATGGTCCCAGCATACCATAGCTCCCGGGAAAAGAGGTTACCGGCACATTACCGTTTGATTACGGCTTCAGCAGCCGGATTTTTGCCGCCGTCCCCTGCCCCGGTCTGCTGGTCAGCTCCAGGGTGCCGCCGTGGGCGGCGGCGATCTCCTTCACCAGGGCCAGTCCCAGGCCGAAGCCTCCGGACTGCTTGCTGCGGGAGGGGTCTCCCATGTAAAAGGGGTCCGTGACCCGGGCCAGGTCCTTTTCCGGAATTCCCCGTCCATGGTCCGTCACCGTGAAACCGGTGCTGTCCGCCAGAACTTCGATGCTGTCCCCGGGCTTGGAGGCCTTGGCGCTGTTCTCCACCAGGTTCACCAGAGCGCTGCAAAGCAGATCTTTGTCCAGGAAAAGGGTTTCTACCCGATACTGGATTTTCAGGGCTACCCCGTATTTTGCGCAGACCTCCCCGGTGAGCAGGCGCACCTGCTTCAAAAGGGCGGGCACGGAGACTTCCGCCAATTTTGCGTTTTTTTGCAGGGACAGCAGCGTCAGCAGCTTCTTCACCATGGTTTCCAGCCAGTGGAGCTGAGAATCCATGCTGTTCAGCAGGGCCGCCTGCTTTTCTTCCGGGAGGTAGACGGTTTGCAGGGTGTTTACGTTCAGCAGCAGGGAGGTCAGGGGCGTTTTCAACTCATGGCTCACGGCCCCGATGAACAGCTTCTGCCGGGCGTTCTGCTCCTGCAAGGCAGCCACATGGTTTTCCACCGCCCCGGCCATGCGGTTGAAGTTCTCCGCCAGAAGCCCCAGCTCATCCCGTGCGCGAACAGGAATCCGCTGGCTGTAGCTGCCCCCTGCAATGCATTCCGTGGCTCGGGTCAATTCCGACAGGGGCCCCAGCGCCCGGGAGATGACCAGGCGAACGGCCCCCAGGCCCACCAGGCCAATGCCCGCCGCCAGCAGGGCAAACCGCCCGCCCAGCTGCCAGAGCCGGGCATAGATGTCGTCTGCATCCCGGACGAGGTAAATGCCGCACCGGGTCTGCTGAATATCCACGGTCTTTCCCAGGATCAGAAAATGTCTTCCCTGCACCTGGGCCCGGACGGACTGCACCCCTGTGCCGGACAGATCCAGATAGCTTTCCGGATGGATGGGCGTGGCAGCATACAGGCACTCCTCCCCCACCAGCAGGGCGCTGCCGGGAACGCCGCAGCTGCGGAAGGCATAGATCAGCTGCGTCCGCTGAGCTGCCGCTGTTGACTCCCCGGAAAGGGCCCGAAAAGCCGGTGCATCAAAATTGGAAAGCAGATCTTCCAGAGTTTCTTCCGAATTTTGCAGGAGGCTGCCATAGGCCTGCTCCCGCACCTGCCAGAGCATAGCCGCCGACAGGCAGACCGCAACCCCCAGCAGGAGGGCCGCGCAGAGGGCCGTCAACTTTGTTTTCAGCATCAGCGTTCCTCCAAGCGGTAGCCCGCCTTGGAAATGGTTCGTATTTCCTCGGACAGCCCCAGCTTTTTCCGCAGATTCGCAATGCGAACATCCACCGTGCGGATATCCCCAAAATACTCCTCTCCCCAGATCTCATTCAAGATCCGGTCCCGGGATACGGTGCGGTTCTTGTTCTTCATGAGCACCGCCAGCACATCGAACTCCAGGGGCGGCAGGTAGATTTCTTCCCCTGCCCTGGTCAGGCGGCGGTTGGCCCTGTCCAGGGTCAGGTCCCGGAAGTGGTAGACCTCGTTCAGCTTTCCGCTGCGCTTTAGCACCTTCTCCATCCGCACCATCAGGGCCAGCATATCAAAAGGCTTGGCAATATAATCATCTGCACCGCCCCGAAGGCCCTGAACTTCGTGCTGTGCATCTGCCATAGCCGTCAGGCAGATCACTGGAATGCCCCACTCCCGCAGCTTGGGCAGCAATGCAAAGCCATCCATGCCGGGGAGCATCATATCCAGCAACGCCAGATCATAATCGTGATTTGCCCGCAGCGCATTGCAGGCCGCAAGGCCGTTGTCAAAAACTGTCACGTCATAATCCGCGCATTCCAGATTCAGCTTTAGCGTTTGCGCAATGGGTGCATCGTCCTCAATCAGCAAAATTCGGTTTCCCAACTTGTGCACCTCCCGGTAGCTTTTTCTTGATTATAGCATAGATGAGGCAAACAGTGTTTACCGAAATATTATTGTTGAAAATCTTTGGTTAATAAAGAAAGAAAACCGCCTCGCATAAGCGAAGCGGTTTCTATTTGTGTTGGCATTACCTATCTTCCCGGCAAGTCACCCTGCAAGTATTGTCGGCGCAAACGAGCTTAACTTCTGTGTTCGGGATGGGAACAGGTGGACCCTCGTCGCAATCAATACCAACTCTTGTCGTGGCCTCTTCAGCCACTTTATGTCAAAGGTTCTCGCACCTATGACTCCAGAATTATAACACCCTGGCTATCTATTGTCAAGAGACTTTTTCTCTCTTTTCATGTGGTGACCCGTACCGGATTCGAACCGATGTTAAAGGCGTGAGAGGCCTCTGTCTTAACCACTTGACCAACGGGCC
>CAKTNN010000032.1 GCA_934589065.1 uncultured Oscillospiraceae bacterium | reverse complement strand
TTTCCAGAATCTCGGTAGCGGGCTGCTGCTCCTCGTAGGAGGGGGCAGGGCGGTGGATGGGCCAGCGCTCCTGGGTTGCTACATCGGGCTTATTGTCGATGGGCTGACCCAAAAGGTTAAATACACGGCCCAGGCATTCATCACCCACGGGGACGGAGATGGGAGCGCCGGTATCGGTTACTTCTGTGCCGCGCTGCAGACCGTCCGTGGAGGACATGGCGATACAGCGGACAACGTTGTCTCCAATATGCTGGGCAACCTCCGCAATAATGGTCTTGTCTCCATTGGGTACTTCGATGGCGTTCAGCAGACTGGGCAGCTGATCTTCCTCGAAGCGAATATCCAGAACAGGGCCCATAACCTGGACCACAGTTCCTTTGTTTTTTGCCATGGATTTCAACTCCTTGTGTGGAAAGTTTAGGCGGGGATCAGGAACCGGCAACGATTTCCGTGATCTCCTGGGTAATGGATGCCTGGCGGGCCCGGTTGAACTTGAGGCTCAGATCCGCAATCATATCCTCGGCGTTCTGCGTTGCAGAGTCCATTGCGGAACGTCGGGCAGCCTGCTCGGAGGCACGGCTTTCGCAAAGGGTACCATAAAGAATGCCGCCCAGATACTCCGGAACGATGGAGGCAAAAACCTCTTCGCTGGAGGGCTCGTACTTGATGCCGCTTGCCTGGCCCATGCGGCGCAGCTCTTCACTGCAGTTCAGGGGCAGCAGCTGCATGGTTGCAGGAGTCTGGGAAAGCATAGATACAAAATTGGTGTAAGCAATCTGAATCCCGGAGTATTCGCCGGACAGAAAGCCCTTGCTTAGCTGCTTGGCAATGGAGAAGCAATCTCCGATTGACACGCCGGCAGCTTCGGCATAGGTCTCGGTGAGAACGGGGATTTTATGGCTCACAAAATAGTCCAGAGCCCGTTTGCCAATGGGCAGCACCACGGCATCGGGATACTGGAAAAGCTTGGATTGTACCATTTTCAGGATATTGCTGTTGTAGCCTCCGGCAAGCCCGCGGTCACCGGCAATGACGATGAAAACAAGCTTGCCATTCTCCCGCTGCGCAAAGAAGGGGGAGGAAAAATCGCGGTTGGTGTGGATAATATCTTCAATGGTGGAGTGAAGGATTTCAAAATAGGGCCGGGAATTCTGTACCTGGGCCTGCGCACGGCGTAGCTTGGAGGCGGCAACCATTTCCATGGCTTTGGTGATCTGCTTGGTGCTCTCCATGCTGCGGATGCGGTTTTTGATCTCCTTAGTGGAAACGCCAGCCATGCTGTTTCCCTCCTTTAAGCGTTCGTGAACTGTGCTACCAGCTCGTCCAACGCCTTTTTCAGAGTCTCCTCGGTGTCGGACTCCAGCTTACCGGTGGAGCGGATGGCTTCCAGAACCTGGGGATAGCGGTTATCCATGTGCTCTTCCAGGCGCTTCTCAAATTCGGGAACCTGGTCCAGGGCAATGCCGGTCAAATACCCACGGGTGACGGCATAGATGATGCATACCTGTTGAGCAACCTCCTTGGGGGAGTTGTTCTTCTGCTTCAGAACGGCAACGATACGCTCGCCCAAAGCAAGACGCTCCTTGGTATCGGCATCCAGGTCGGAGCCAAACTGAGCAAAGCTTTGCAGCTCGCGGTACTGGGAGTACAGCAGCTTCAAAGAGCCGGCAACCTTCTTCATGGCCTTGATCTGGGCATCGCCGCCAACACGGGATACGGAGATACCGGGGTTGACAGCGGGCATAATGCCGGAGTTAAACAGCTCGGTTTCCAGGAAGATCTGACCATCGGTGATGGAGATGACGTTGGTGGGGATATAGGCGGAAACGTCACCGGCCTGGGTCTCGATAATGGGCAGGGCAGTCAGGCTGCCGCCGCCAAGCTCCGGGGACAGCTGTGCAGCGCGCTCCAGAAGACGGGAGTGGAGGTAGAACACATCGCCGGGGTAGGCTTCACGTCCGGGGGGACGGCGAATCAGCAAGGAAATTGCACGGTATGCCACGGCGTGCTTGGATAGATCGTCGTAGATCACCAGCACATCCTTGCCCTGATGCATGAAGTATTCGCCCATGGTACAGCCGGAGTAGGGGGCAATGTACTGCATAGGCGCCAGCTCGGAGGCGGTAGCGGATACCACGATGGTATAATCCATGGCACCGCCCAAAGTCAGGTTTTCCACCACCTGGGCCACGGTAGAACGTTTCTGACCGATGGCAACATAGATGCAGATAACATCTTTGCCTTTCTGGTTCAGAATGGTATCGGTGGCGATGGTGGTTTTGCCGGTCTGGCGGTCACCGATGATCAGCTCACGCTGACCACGACCGATGGGGATCATGGAGTCGATGGCCTTAATACCGGTCTGCAGAGGCACGGAAACGTGCTTACGCTCGATGATGCCGGGGGCAGGGGACTCGATTGCCTTAAATGCCTCGGCTTCAATGGCACCCTTTCCGTCGATGGGCTCGCCCAAAGCGTTGACGACACGACCAATCAGGTTCTTGCCAACGGGGACGGAAACTACCTTTCCGGTGCGCTTGACAATATCGCCCTCCTTAATGCCCTGATCGGAGCCAAGGATAACGATAGATACGGTTTCTTCTTCCAGGTTCTGGGCCATGCCGTAGGAGCCATCGGGGAATTCCAGCAACTCGCCTGCCATGCATTTGTCCAGACCGGAAGCCTTTGCGATTCCGTCGCCGACCAGAATGACGACACCGGTTTCGCTGACTTCAATTTTGTTTTCGTAGTTCTTGATCTGACTACGAATGATTTTGGTTATTTCTTCGGGTCTTAGTTCCATACAGTCCCTGCTTTCTCGTCAGAGTACGGTGTTTTTCAGCAGTTCCCGGATCGATTCCATTCTGTGGGAGATGGTATCGTCCAGACGCTGACCATCATAATCCAGGCGTACACCGCCCAGACAGGTGGCATCGACCCGGTTTTCCAGCAAAATCGTTTTGCCGGTCATGCGGGTCAGTTTCTGAGTGAGGGCATCCGTCTGCGCAGCCGTCAAGGGAACGGCGGTTACGGCGCGAACACTTAGAATATTGTGGGATTCATTGTAGTGCCGGGTATAAGCCTCACAGCAGTGGGTAAAGTGGTGCATATAACCCTTTTCTGTCAGAATTTTCAGGAAATTCAGCAGATATTGGTTGATTTTTCCGCGGAAGCTGTCATCCAGAACCTGGCAGCGCTCCTGCTTGGAAATGCTGTGGCTGCTGAGGAGCTTGACAAAGCCCGGCTCCTGACGAAAGCTTTCATCCAGAGCCTTCAATTCATCCAGAATGGTCTTTTCCAGACCTTCGCTGCAAGCCAGCTCATAGAGAGCTTCTCCATAAACGCTTCCAACCTGGGTCATGCCTGGTCACCCAATTCGTCAATAAAGTGGTCGATGAGGTTCTGCTGGTCAGATTCTGCCAGCTCACGCTCTACAACCTTTCCGGCAATAGCCAGAGCCAGGCCGGAAATTTCGTTTTTGGCATCGTTGATTGCCTTTTTCTTTTCCTGAGCAATGTCCAGGCTGGCCTTGCTCTTGATCTGGGCGGCTGCCTGCTGGGCTTCACCGATGATCTTTTCGCTGCGCTCGGCAGCGGCCTTTTGAGCGGAAACCAGAATTTCGTTTGCCTTGGCGTTGGCCTGAAGCATATTATCTTCGTAGGTTTTCTTGATGTTCAGAGCCTCATCCTTAGCCTGTTTGGCGTCGGAAATCTCTTTGTCGGCGGCACTGCGCCGCTGATCAAGAACTGCCAGGATCTTGTTCAGGAAGAACTTTTTGATAATGAGCATCTGAATAAACAGATTGCAAATGTTGGCAATCAGGGTGACGGGTTCCACAGCCACAAGGGACTGATAAAGTGCCTCCATTGATTTGCCTCCTTCCGGTGTATGATGATGGGAATACGATTCCGGAAGATCAGCCCAGGAACTTCATGAACTGACCGGGAGCGAAGAAAATCAGCAGCAGGCCGGTAACGAAGCCGTAAATACCGGTGGTCTCGGAAAGAGCAACACCAAGGATCAGGGTGCTGGTGACGTCGCCCTTGCACTCAGGCTGACGACCGATGGCCTCACAGGCACGGGCAACAGCGTTGCCTTCGCCGATACCAGGGCCAACACCGGCAATCAGAGCCAGACCGGAGCCGATGGCACAGCCAGCCAGTGCGATACCTTTTGCCAAAACAGTGTAATCGTTCATAGAATAAGCCTCCTATATTTTTTGCTTGTATTCAAAAAGCCGCTTTGTATCAGCCTGCGGCTTGTTTGATGAAAATGGTGGTCAGGGTGCAGAAGATAAATGCCTGGATGCAGCCGCTGAACCAATCGAAGTAGAAGCTGGTAATGGCGGGAAGACCAATGGTCAGCCAGGGGAAGCTGGTAAACACACCGCCAAAGCTGCTGAGCAGTCCCAGCACGCCCAGCACCGCCACGACAGTGCCAATGAACTTGAGGGCTTTCTTGCCTTTTTTCCGGGCAAAGAAAAACAGCAGCACACCAACTACCGCAACGGTGATGGCAATCACTCTGGAAGAGCCCAGCGCACCAAAGAGCGCATAGCTTGCAGCTGTCAGGGAGCCATAAATCAGAGCACTGATAACGGTACCGGACAAAATATTACCAAAGTGACGGCAGGCCATACTGATGGGGGTGAAGAGCTCACTCATAACATTGATGGGAGCCATCAGGAAAATAGGATCCAAAAAGCCTTTCAGGTATCCGCCAATGCCGGACGCCTTGATTTTATGGTAGGTAATCAGAACGAAAACCACCAGTGCCCAGGCAAGCTCCGTCATCAGGTCAGCCGTAGGACTCCATACACCTACAAGGCTAATGAGATTGGAAACAATACTTGTAATGAAAATCGTACCTACCAGGGGAATGTAGCGGTCAAAATCCGTACCCATCTTGTCATGAACAAAGTCCACAAGAGACGTTACGATCATTTCCGCCACAGCCTGCTTCCGGGAGATGTTGGTCACCTTAAGTCCGGAGCCCAGCCAAATACACAGCACGGAGATGATGAGCATCACCAGCCAGCCTACAACCAGGGTCTGGGTAATGTGAACCGTCCCCAAAACGGGCACGTTTTCAAAGGTGGCGAGAATCTTTGCGCCGTTGATTGACATTTCCATAGGACAATCACCTCATTTGGAATTTCTTTATACTTCAAAGGGCCCGGCATTGTCCTCGGTGTCCTCTTCGGGCTCCTGGGAAACCGGCGTAACCTTGGGGGAGGTTTCTTGCTGGGGGAAAAGCTTTCCTTTGAATTGCAGGTAATAAATAATGACGTTTGGGAAGAACAGGGGAATGGCAGCAGCCAAAACATGGATGCCGGGAATCAGAAAGGCAACGACGACCCATAGAATCTGAATGATTTTGCGCAGGTTGTAGCTGCTGCGCACCTTGGCCTTCATCAGCTTTTCGTCGGTCATCCCGGTGGCATTCTGAATCATAAGGCACATCAGTGCAAAATTGAGAATGCCCATCAGAGTACCGCCAACGGTGCCCGTAATAATTCTATAGCTGAATGTGCCGATTCCCAATAGGCTGAGCAGCCAGAAAACCGCGATTTCCAATATGGCACATACGCTGCTGCCGATGGCAATTCGCTTTAATTCCTTGCGGGATGCGGGTTGCAAAATCATGTATCAGATCTCCTTTGCGCTGTGGAATTACTCATGACTGTTGAAGCTGACACCGGGATCCCGAGACTTTTTCTTGTGACCGGAGGTTTCCAGCATGGCCCTTGCCGTATCCCGAAACCCAATGGCAGCGGTAATGAGGCCGCAGACAATACCGGCGACAATCACCCAGCCGCCCCAGCCGCAGCTATCGTGAAGCCATACGGCGAGCATAAGAAAACCGATCAGCGGAAAAACCACACTGATGCCAAACTGGGGAATCCAAATCAGTAAACTCCATTCCTTCACGGCATTCACTCCTTATGCACTTTATTGTACCGCATTGCCCGTCCACTTTCAAGTAAAATAATTGATCAAAATGCAAAATCTGTCAAAAGCCTTTGGGCTTTCTTATGCATCATATTTCGCCAAATGTAAAAAAATCTTGAAAGTACTTTTCAATTCTAATAAAATATAGTAAACTGAAAAGAAAGAATATAGAAATACTTTATCTGCATTTTAGACATGGACACAGAGAATTATGCGCTTCCTTATTGGGAGGCGCAGAAAAGAGGAAACGGGATTGGCACAGGAATTGGAAATTTTGCAGGGAACCATCCAGGCAGTGGTATACCAGAATTATGATAATGGCTACAGTGTGCTCCGGCTGAATACGGGGGAGCCTCAGGCGGTTACGGTTGTGGGAACCATTCCGCTGCCGGTGCTGGGGGAAAGGCTGATGGTCACGGGAAAATGGAGCACTCACTCCAGCTACGGAAAACAGTTTGAGGCAGAGTTTTTGGAACGACTGATGCCCCAGACGGTTTCTCAGATCCAGACCTATCTCTCCGGACGGATTATCAAAGGCATTGGCCCGGTGATGGCGGCCCGGATTGTGGCGCATTTTGGAGAACAAACCCTGGAAATCATGGAGCGGGAGCCCCAGCGTCTGGCAGAAATCAGCGGCATTTCTCCCAGCCGTGCCCAGCAGATCGGAGAAGAGTTCCGGGTTCAGGTGGGAATGCGGCAGCTTATGGAGTTTTTTACCATGCATCAGCTGCCGGCGGAGCTGGCGCTGCGGGCCTACAAAATATTTGGCGACAGCACGGTGGAACTTTTGTATGACGATCCTTATCTGCTTATGGAGGAGGGGCTGGAGGCTCCCTTCGGCGCAGTTGACCGGTTTGCAATTGAGCTTGGGGTTGCCGGGGATGACCCCAGGCGGGTAGAGGCCGGAATCCAGTTCCAGCTGGAGTACAACCTAACGGTAGGGCACAGCTTTCTGCCGGAGAGCAAGCTTCTGGCATCTACCTGCCAGCTATTGTCCCTGGAGCCGGATACCGTGGCCCAGGGAATTGCCCGGCTGCTGGAAGCCGGACGGCTGGTACGCTCTACTCTGGCGGATATTACGGTGGATTACCTTCCGTCCCTCTATGAAGCGGAAATCTACTGCACCCAGCGGCTGAAGGAGCTGGCAAAGAAAGCGTTCCCGGAGCCGGATAATCTGGATGGCCTGATTGACCAGGTGTCCCGGGAAAGCGGCATTGCCTATTCCCAGGAGCAGCTCCAGGCGATTCGGGATGCGGCAACCTCCGGGCTGCTGCTGATTACCGGCGGCCCGGGCACCGGTAAAACCACCCTGCTCAATGGCATATTGAACCTTTTGGGAAATATGCAGCTGAAATGTCTGGTTGCTGCTCCCACAGGACGGGCAGCCAAGCGGATGAGCGAGGTTACCGGCGAGGAGGCCTCCACCATTCACCGGCTTTTGGAGGCAGGCGTAGACAAAAACACCGGGAAAATGTATTTTGCCAAGGATGAGGAAAACCCACTAAAGGCAGACGCGGTGATAGTAGACGAGATGTCCATGGTGGATATCCGACTGCTGCACAGCCTGTTAAAGGCCATTCCCAGGGGAAAACGTCTGATTCTGGTAGGAGACCCGGATCAGCTGCCACCGGTGGGGCCGGGCTTTCCATTCAGCGATATGCTGCGCAGCGGCTGCCTGCCAACGGCGCATTTAACGGAGATTTTCCGCCAGGCCCAGCAGAGCCTGATTGTTATGAACGCCCACAGGATCAACCGTGGGGAAGCGCCGGAACTGCGGAACGTAAAGAGTGACTTCTTCTTTATGCGCCGCAAATCGGAGGCGGAGGTAACCTCGCTTATTCGGGATCTGTGCACCACGAGGCTTCCAAAGAATATGGGTATTGACCCTATGGATATTCAGGTGCTATGCCCCACCAGAAAGGGAAATGTGGGGACGGCGGCACTGAACAAAATGCTGCAAGGCGCGCTGAATCCGCCTTCCCAGGAGAAGCGGGAGCACAGCTATGGGGACGTTTGCTTCCGGGAAGGCGACCGGGTGATGCAGGTTCGGAATAATTACGATATTCTATGGAAGAAAACGGATGGCTCCGCCGTGGGCGCCGGTATCTTTAATGGAGATGTGGGGATTATTCAGGAAATTGATCTGAACAAGGAAACGGTAACAGTGCTGTATGACGATAAAACAGCGGAGTATGACTTTAACCAGCTGGGAGAACTGGAACCGGCCTTTGCCATTACCGTACATAAAAGCCAGGGCAGCGAGTATCGGGCGGTGATTCTGACAGCCTGGGGCGGCTCTCCTTATTTGCTTACAAGAAGCGTTCTCTACACCGCAATCACAAGAGCAAAGGAACTGCTGATTATTGTGGGCAGGGAAGAGACGGTGCTTGCCATGACTGCCAATGCCCAGAAGAACAAGCGCTACACAGGACTGAAGCTGCGTCTTCAGGGGAGAGCGGAATGAGACTGTTATATGGGCTATTGGATCTTTTGTTTCCCCGTAAATGCGCCCTTTGCCGCAAAATCCTGACCGGGGACGAAACGGACTTTTGCACGGATTGCCGAAAAGACGCACCGTATTTCCCGGTAATACCGGCCAAAATGCATCCTTCCGGAAAAAGAAAGCTGCAATTTCTTGACAGTTTCACCGCTGTCTGGTACTATAAGGAGAACGTCAGAACCGGAATCCTGCGGCTAAAGTTCCATGGTGCCACCACTCTGGCAGCGCCATACGGAAGAATGCTGGCGATGAAGCTCTACGAATGCCACCCGGAGGGATTTGATTTTATAACCTGGGTTCCTGTAAGTGCCAAACGAAAGCGGAAGCGGGGCTATGATCAGGCAGAGATTGTGGCGCAGTCTGTGGGCCGGGAGCTTGGAATAAAACCCACGAGGCTTTTGAAAAAGCTGAGGGATAATCCGGCCCAGTCCGGGCTCCAGAGTGAGCAGCGCAGGGCTAATGTTTTGGGCGTATATGCTTTTACCGGAGAAACGGATTTACGGGGAAAGCGGATTTTATTGATTGACGATGTTTTTACCACCGGCTCAACTGCGGAGGAATGTGCGCGGGTATTAAAATCCGCTGACGCATCCGAGGTGCACTGTGCAACGGTGGCTGCCGCACAAAAAGAAATCTGAACAAAGAAGCTGCTTTTGTGCCGATGGGTGCAAATCCGGCAGATGTTTCCATGGAGGTAAACTATGCAGATGTTTTCTAATGACCTGGGGGTAGACCTGGGCACATCCAATGTTCTTATTTATGCCGATGGCAAGGGCCTGGTTGTCCGGGAGCCCTCTGTTGTGGCAGTAGACCGGAATACGGGCAAAATTCTCCAGGTCGGTTCTGCTGCACGGAATATGCTGAACCGTACCCCCGGTAACGTTGTGGCAATGCGTCCACTAAAGGACGGCATTATTTCCGATCATGAGATGACGGTAAAAATGCTGAGCGAAATGTTTAAGACCGCCACCAAGGCCTCTGTGTTCACGCCAAAGCCCCGTGTGGTCATCAGTGTGCCCAGCGGCGTTACGGAGGTTGAGGAGCGCAGTGTAATCAATGCGGCAATCGAAGCCGGCGCCCGCCGTGTGTTCCTGATCGAAGAGCCCTTGGCGGCAGCCTTGGGTGCAGGCCTTAATATCAAGGATCCCAATGGTCACATGGTGGTGGATATCGGCGGCGGTACGACGGATATTGCAGTATTGAGTATGAATGGCGTGGCAATGTCCTCCTCGCTGAAGGTGGCAGGAGATGCCTTTGACGATGCCATTATCCGCTATGTGCGCCGGCAGCATCAGATGGTGATCGGTAAGGTTACCGCTGAGGAAGTGAAAATCCAGATTGGCGAGGTTTATCCCCGGAGTGAAGAACTGACCATGAATATTAAGGGCAGAGATGCCAAAACCGGTATGCCGAAGATGGTTACCCTGAGCTCTAAGGAGATTTACGAGGTTCTGCGCCGCCCTGCCAGAATGATTGCGGACGAAGTGATGGAGGTGCTGGAGCAGACCAGCCCGGAGCTTGTCAGCGATGTGGCAGAGAACGGCATCACGCTTACCGGCGGGTGCAGCCAGCTGTGGGGTTTTGCTGAACTGCTGATGGAGCGAACCGGCATTGCCTGCATTGTGGCGGACGATCCGGATTCCTGTACGGCCTACGGCTGCGGCAAGAGCCTTGCCTGGATCAACCACATGAATGAAGGCCCCATTAACATTGCCAGAAAACGGGCAATGAAGAGCGGACTTTGATAGCAGGGGAAGTGCTCCTACAATACCGGCTCATGAGCGTTTTGCTTGTGAGCCGGTATTGCTTTTGCCTATACAATAGAGAGAAAACCGCATTTTTTCACAAATCCATGGATATATGATAGAGTCCAAGTGCCAAATATATCTAAAAATTCAAATTTTCGTAAAAGTTAGTTGACGCTAACTAATGGAGGGTGTATACTGAGGCCATGGAATGAAAGGAGGACTCTATGGCCTATGTTTCTGGAAATACAGGATATTCAAAAAAGCTTCGGACGTAATGACAGCCGCGTTCAGGTGCTGAAAGGCGTAAACATCTCTGTGGAGCGGGGGGACTTTTGCGTGCTTCTTGGCCCGAGCGGCAGCGGGAAAAGTACGCTGCTGAATATTATTGGGGGCATCGACACGGCGGACTCCGGACAGATTTGCATAAATGGCACCAGCCTTGGGTGCATGAATGCAAAAAAGCTGACCGCCTATCGGAGAAATCACCTGGGGTATATTTTCCAGATGTATAACCTGATTCCCAACCTGACGGTGCGGGAGAATATCGAGGTCGGAGCTTATCTCAGCAAAAAGCCGCTGGATGTAGATGAACTGCTGCACACCCTTGGGCTGTGGGAACACCGGAGAAAACTCCCTAATCAGTTGTCCGGCGGTCAGCAGCAGAGAACCGCCATCGGCAGAGCCATTGTAAAAAATCCGGATATTCTATTGTGCGATGAGCCCACCGGAGCGCTGGACTACGGAACCAGCAAGGAAATTCTGAAGCTCATAGAAACCGTGAATCAAAAGTATGGCAATACGGTCATTATGGTGACGCATAACGATGCCATTCGCCTGATGGCAACCATGGTTGTAAAGCTGCGGGATGGCACTGTGCGGAAGGCATACCGCAATGAGCACCCGGTTGGAGCGGAGGCACTGGAATGGTAAGCAATCCACTCAGAAAACGGATATTGCGGGAATTACGGGAAGAATTCGGAAAATATCTGGTTATTTTTCTTCTGTTAAGCCTGACCATTGCATTTGTTTCCGGCTTTTTGGTAGCGGATGGGAGTATGATTGCGGCATACAATGGAAGCTTTGAGAAATATAACATAGAATATGGCAATTTCCGTGTAAAAAAGAAATTGAATCCGGCGCAGATATCTTACATCTGTAAATCGGGAATCCAATTATATGACAATTTTTATGTGGAAGAGCCTATGGACAATGACTCTACCCTCCGTATTTTTGAAATCCGGCAGCAGGTGAATAAGCCCTGCCTGATGTCCGGTGAGCTTCCTGCCCAGAGGGATGAAATTGCCATTGACCGAATGTATGCAGACAACAATAGCCTGTCGGTGGGGGATAGCATCTCTTCCGGGGAACGTGTTTGGAAAATTACGGGGCTGATTGCCCTCCCGGACTATAGCTGCCTGTTTCAGGATAACAACGATGCTATGTTTGACTCCATCCAGTTTGGCGTAGCCATCGTTCCTCAGGAAAGCTTTGCGGATTTTCCCGAGGAAGAACGAAATTACTGCTACAGCTGGCTGTATGATACGCCTCCTAAAGGAGAATCGGAAGAAAAGGACATGGCACAGCAGGTAATGGATGCCGTGAATCAGGAGGCGTCTTTGGAGAGCTTTGTTCCCAGATATCTCAATCAGGCAATCAATTTTACCGGAGACGATATGGGCGGCGACCGGGCGATGATGCTGATGCTATTGTACATTGTCATTGGAATCATGGCGTTTGTATTTACCGTTACCATCGGCAACACCATCAGCAAAGAGGCCAATGTGATCGGTACGCTTCTGGCAAGCGGCTACACAAAAAATGAACTTATTGCCCACTACATGGCTTGCCCGGTACTGGTGTGCATCATCAGCGCCATTCTCGGCAATATTCTTGGCTATACGGTGCTCAAGAACGTCTGTGCGGGGATGTACTATGGAAGCTATAGCCTGACCACCTACGAAACGCTGTGGAACGGGGAAGCTTTTGCCCTGACAACCCTTGTTCCGGTGGCTATGATGACGGTGATTACCTGGTTTACGCTCCGAAAAAAGCTGAACCTGTCTCCGCTGAAATTTCTTCGCAGAGATCTGCGGAAGAATCGGACGGGACGGGTGATTCCGCTGCCAAAGGGCCTGCCCTTTATGCTGCGTTTCCGGCTTCGGGTCATATTTCAGAATATGGGAAGCTACCTGATCCTGTTTGCTGGAATCCTGTTTGCAAATCTGCTGCTGATGTTTGGGCTCCTGTTTCCCAGTGCCATGCGGCACTATCAGGATGTTATGCTGGATAATATGCTGTCTAAGTACACCACAATGCTGTCCGTTCCGGCGGATGCAACCAATGATAGCCGTAAGCTGGAGAGCCTGTTTCAGATGCTTCGGTTCATGAGTGAGGTGGAGACAGAAGTGCCGGGGGCGGAAAAATTCAGCGCTTACAGTCTGGTGACACTGCCGGGAAAATACAAAAGTGAAGCGGTAAGCCTATACGGTGTAGAGCCGGATAGTAAGTATATACACGGAACGTTTGGGAAGGATACCGTGCTGATTTCTACAGCATATCAGGAAAAATATGGCATTCAGCCGGGAGATACCCTGGAATTAAAGGAGGAATATGGGGAAAAAACCTACTCCTTTACCGTTACGGGTACTTATGACTATATGGGCAGCCTTGCCCTGTTTCTGTCCCGCCAGACCCTGAACCAGACCTTTGATTTGGGAAAAAGCTATTATTGCGGTTATTTTTCCGATGAACCCATTACGGATATTGATTCCCGATACATTGGCACAGTGCTGGACCTGACCGCTATGACCAAAATCAGCCGACAGCTGATGCGTTCCATGGGGGACATGATGGATCTGGTGAATCTGTTTGCGGTGGGATTGTTTGCGGTGATCGTGTATCTGCTGAGCAAAATGATCATCGAAAAGAACGCAATATCTATATCCATGGCAAAGGTCCTGGGATATAATCCCGGGGAAATATTCCGCCTGTATGTGCTGCCAACCTCTCTTGTGACTATGGGAATGATCCTTTTGAGCCTGCCGATTGAAGGGAAGGTTATGGACATTCTGTTCCGGGAGGTTATGCTCTCTGCAATGAGCGGGTGGATCCCTATGTATATTGAGCCCGGGCTGTATGGGAAAATGGCTTCCTATGGATTTGCTGCTTACTGGATTGTGGCGCTGATGGAACTTCGGCGAATTGGAAAAATACCGGAATCGGAGGCATTGAAATGCGTGGAGTAAAACAAAAATGCGTTGCTGCTGTGTCGGCTGGGGCGCTGCTCCTTTCTATGATTTTGAGCGTATCGGCAGAGAAAGAACCGTTCTTTGAGGAGGAGGCGTACAAGCAGGAGTCCGTTCACGTGACTGCAAATGCCGGGGGAAAACCGGAGGAAGTAGAAGTTGAGGTTACCCTGCTCAGTGGGACTGGCAGCACACTGCCGGATCGGACAACTCTTACGGATATCCGCAACACCCAGGGGGAGGAGACCTACACTTCCGGAAGTGACGGAAACATTCAGTGGGAAAACAAGGGCGAAGATATTCATTACAAGGGATACGGGAGTAGCGAAGAGCTTCCAATTGACATGGATATTCGCTATACTCTGGATGGCATGATTTGCAGCCCCCAGGGACTGGCAGGAAAATCCGGTCATCTTGTCATGCGGTTTGACTATAAGAACAAACTGGAACGGACGGTGGAAAGCAACGGAAAAACCAAAACCGTGCCTGTCCCGCTGACGGTGATTACCCTGGTTCCTCTGGATGAGGAGGTCTTTTCCAACGTATCGGTAACAAATGGAGAACTAATGCGTCTGGGTGACAGCGGTATGGCAATCGGCGTCACGCTGCCCGGCGTGGGACAGGTACTCAATCTGGACTCAGTAAGCTATACGGAGGATATTGAAATCCCGGAATACTTTGAAATTTCTGCGGATGTTACAGACTTTTCCCTGGATTTTACGGCAACCATGGTTTCTACAGGTCTAATGGATGACCTGAAAGAAGAGGATTTGGAACTGGATGAAAATCTGGACGGAACCGCCGGAGATATTGACAGTGCGGTGGACACCATGTTTGAAGCCGTGGATAAGCTGAAAAATGCGGTAGATCAGATTGGGGCCGGGATGGATGGCATTATTGCGGCTCTGGATACGGGAAAAGAGAATCTTTCCGCTCAGAACAAAAATCTTGGGCGCCTATTCGCTGAATTCATGGTTCCGGAGGACGATGAAAAAACCCCGGAGATAGACGAATCCCTGACAACCGTTGCCGGTCAGATTGAGGCGGCTCGGAAAGCTGCCGAAGCGGCAGGGGATGAAGAGGCGCTGGCCCGTTTAGAGGATGCCCAAAAGATGATAGAGGAGCTGAAAACCAAGCTTCTTCCGAAAATTCAGGAGGAGAACATGGTGGCAGCCGCTTACGTTGGCGGTGCGGCGGATGGCAGCAGCAAGCTAAAAGAGGCCGTAGGCCAGATGGGCGAGGCGGTTAATAAATTCCGGGACGGGATCACCCAATTCCAGAGTAACGGTTCCGGAGAACTGAAAAAACTATCCAGGGATGCAGACAAAATGCAGGATATTCTGGATACCGTCAAGGCTCTGCGTGCTGCCGGAAAGGAATATACAAATTTCTCCGGTCTGCCGGAGGGGGAAACCGGAAGCGTAACATTCCTGTATGAAACAGCAGAAATAAAAAGTGAATAAAAAGCAGTCCCCCAGGTTTTCGTAAGGAAAAATCTGGGGGACGTTTGTTATGTATTCAGGTAACAATTGCGGCGCACAAGGGCATCGGCACAGCGCTTGCAGAGATAGTCGGATTTCAAAATAGTGCTTCCGTAGTCTTCGGGATTTCCGCAGCGAGCGCACAGGGGGGAGCGCACCTGCTTCTTTTCAAAAATCCAGTAGGATACGCTGGCTTGCGTGATGGAATGCCAGGTATGGCGATCCTTTTTATGGGCAGGAATGCGCTTGTAGTTGTAGATGTTGGAATCACGAACCTGCACCCCGTCCTCATCCATTTTTTCAATGACGATATAGTGACCGGTCTTTGTCCAGTAGCCTTTTTGCTGGCAGGAAATGACAATGTAGCCATCCTCCAGTGCCTGGTATGCCAAATCCGGGTCAAAAACCTGCTCCCGGAGGAAATAGCCCATTGTGGGAGGCTCGTAGCGGAAAATCATGTAGTCCGTTCCCCAGTTGCTGCAATAGCTGCCATAGCGGTCACACATGATTGGCGGGGTCAGTTCCGTGTCCGTCATGTAGCTGGAGAGCATGGACAGGGAAGTAATGCCGCAGCCGTAGGTACGCAGCGGGTAATTTCCGTATCGGTATTCTCCGTAATCCTGCTGCAAATACAGGGGCACCTCCGGGAAACGCTCGTGGGCGATGTCGGGATAGAGAATATCGCTGTAGGACAAGGCTTCCTGCTGGGTCGGATCCTCCGATAGCACGATGTCGGAATACTGAACGGTGATGGGATAATTCTCCCGGCATTGGTTCATAAACTCCGTCAACTTTTCAGTCAGAAGGGCATCCTTGGCCTGCTGATCGCCCAGGGTGCTGCCTCCTGCGTAGTAAAGAATATGTACACCCAAATCCGTGCGAATGACGCCTGTGTCTCCTTCCTTCCGTTCCGGAGAGAAGACCCACTGGTCAAGCTCCGGAATCAGCTGCCCTTGGGTGACGTGCCAGTAAAGACCGCCCAGAAGGGAGGAGGCACTGTCAGTAGAATTCTCGTAGGCCAGCTGAGCAAAGCTGCCTTCACCGGAACGGTACTTCCCGGCCCAGCTGCTGAGCATTGCCTTTGCTTTTTCTTCGGAAGTACCGGAGGACAGAAGAATCTGATGGATATCCGCATATTTTGTGGAAGCACCGGAATATTTACTCTGGTTCTGCTCGCAATAGGCTTCCAGCTCCTCCTCGGTGGGGGCAAGGGAATCTTCCATGGTGGTCAGATACATATAGCCGGTATTGTAGAGCCGGGCGGCATCCAGCAGTGCAGCCGTATTTGTATGCAGACCATTTGCAGCCATAGCATCCAGAGATGCATAGCCATACTTGGATGCTAAGCCGCTTAGAACGGTTTCCAGGCTATCCAGGTATGCCTGGTGCATGGAATTTGGGGTGTAGGACTTTTCGTAGCGGTAGAGGTATTTGGTTGCGGGAATGTCAACCAGGCAATCGTCATATTTTTTAGGATCCGGATTAAATGCAGCCTCCGCCGGAACGCCCTGCTCCTGCGCAGCCGATGCCAGAGCCTGAGCGGTGTGCCAGTTCAGAAGAGCACGGCGCAGAAAATACTGCTGCCAGGTATTGACGCTGCTATCCAAAGTGCAGGGCTGTTGGGAGAGGGGAAGATCGAAATCAGGCTCGGAATCCGGGTTGGAAGCCCGGAATTGCGCAATTTCCAGATCATAGAATACTTGCAAAATGTCCTGGGTCAGCTTGGAAGAGCCACAGGAAGCCAAAACGCGGCTGCCCTCCGGAGTGCCAAGGTAGGAGCCCTTGCAGGTAACATCCCCGGGATTTCCATCGGGGGCGGTGTATACGGCCTCTGTGGAGGCTGTAGCCTCACCTGTCTGGGGGGTGGGATTTTCTTTTCCACACCCGGCGAATATGGACAGGAGCATCACTAGGCTGAAGAACAGGCACAGTATCTTTTTCAAGGAATATCATCCTTCCGGAATTATGTTACTCTAAGTTTACCATAACTGGAAGATGTATGCAAGGCTTTTTTCACTTGGTAACATAATTTCTTGAAAAAATGCGAATTATGGGGGAAAGTGAAGCCAAAACCCGGATAAAGGAGTTAGCTTGTGCTAATTATTGTTGGATTTGTGAGTAGAATGTCACAATATACAAGAATAGGAAATGTGAATATTCAACAAAATGCAAGTGCCAGTATTGCACGCAGATGGTTAATTTGCTATAATCAACTCGCCTACATAAAAGGAGGAATATGATATGCTGGATGAATCCTACTACCGGAAGACAGATGAGATCATTGCCCGCTACGGAAAAGACCCAAAGGTTTTGATTCCTGTCATGCAGGATGTTCAGGCGGAATACCGCTACCTGCCCGGTGAGTTGCTCTCTTACATCGCAAAACAAATCGGCATTACGGAAACCAAGGCCTACAGCGTTGCAACCTTCTATGAGAATTTTTCCTTTGAGGCAAAAGGAAAATATGTCATTAAGGTATGTGATGGTACTGCCTGCCATGTCCGCCACTCCACCCCTGTGCTGGAAGCGCTCTGGAAGGAGCTGGGGCTGAGCAAGAAAAAGCATACGACAGACGATATGATGTTTACGGTGGAAACCGTATCCTGTCTGGGTGCCTGCGGTCTGGCACCGACGATGATGGTAAACGAGCAGGTTCATCCGGCAATGACACCGGAAAAGGCCTTGGCGCTGATTGCAGAATTGAGAGGTAAAGGCTGATGATCCAGAACATTGAAGATCTGTCCCGGGAACGGGAAAAGGCCGTTGCTGAAATGAACGGCTATGACTGTCGGGTATTGGTTTGCTCCGGTACCGGCTGTATTGCCACCGGCTCCAATAAGATTCACCGGTTGTTTCAGGAATTAATTGCGGACGATCCTGCAATCGATCTGCAGTTTGCTCCCCATGATGCGCAGGAGCACACCGGGCCCAATGTGGGCGTCAAGAAAACGGGCTGCCAGGGCTTCTGTGAGCTGGGCCCTCTGGTTCGGATTCAGAAGGGGGACAGGGTCGTCCAGTACGTCAAGGTTCAGCCTGACGACGTCAAAGAAATCTATCATCAGACCATTCTTGGAAACGATGTTATTGAGCGACTGCTATACCACAAGGGCGAGAAGAAGTATGTTCAGCCCTCCGAGATTCCCTTTATTGCCAAGCAGACCCGCATCGTACTGGAAAACTGCGGCAAGCTGGATGCGGAATCCCTGGATGAATACTTGGCTGCCGGTGGTTTCCGGGCACTGGAAAAGGCAATGTTCCAGATGGATCGGGATCAGGTAATTGAAGAAATCGACAAGTCCGGCCTTCGCGGTCGAGGCGGCGGCGGATTCCCTGCAGGCAAAAAGTGGAAGCAGGTGGCCCGCCAGAAAGACCCCATCCGTTACGTGGTGTGCAACGGCGACGAGGGTGATCCCGGCGCATTTATGGATGGCTCCGTTATGGAGGGCGACCCCTTCAAGCTGATTGAGGGCATGATGATTGCAGGCTACGCAGTGCGCTCTTCGGACGGCTATATCTATGTGCGGGCAGAGTATCCCATGTCCGTTGCCCGGTTAAAGCACGCCATTGCTTTGCTGGAAGAGCGGGGACTGCTGGGCGAACACATCCTTGGCAGCGATTTTAGCTTCCACCTGCACATCAATCGCGGCGCAGGCGCTTTCGTCTGCGGGGAAGGCTCTGCGTTGACGGCCTCTATCGAGGGCAACCGCGGTATGCCCAGAGTGAAGCCGCCCCGCACGGTGGAAAAAGGTCTGTGGGAGCGTCCTACGGTACTGAACAACGTGGAAACCTACGCCAATGTGCCTAAAATTATTTTGGAAGGCGCAGACTGGTATCGCTCCATTGGTACAGCGGGAAGCCCCGGAACGAAGACCTTCTCCTTAACCGGAGCAATCGAGAATACCGGCCTGATTGAAGTGCCCATGGGCTCTACCCTTCGGGAAATTATCTTTGATATCGGCGGCGGACTGAAAAACGGCTCTACCTTTAAGGCGGTTCAGATCGGCGGTCCCTCCGGCGGCTGCCTGACAGAAAAGCATTTGGATGAGCCTCTGGATTTTGACTCCGTCAAAAAGTTCAATGCCATTGTGGGCTCTGGCGGCATGGTGGTCATGGACGAGCACACCTGCATGGTGGAGGTTGCCCGGTTCTTCATGTCCTTTACCCAGCGGGAAAGCTGCGGCAAGTGTGTGCCCTGCCGGGAAGGCACCAAGCGGATGCTGGAGATTCTGGAAAAGATCGTTGCCGGTCAGGGAGAACTGGAGGATCTGGATCGGCTGGAAGAGCTGGCGACCATGGTTCGCACCATGGCACTGTGTGGCCTGGGCAAATCTGCCCCGCTGCCGGTTATTTCCACCCTCAGTACCTTCCGGGATGAGTACGTAGAACATATCGTGGATAAGAAGTGCCGGGCCAAGGTCTGCACCGCGTTGAGAAAGTTTGTGATCAACCCAGACTTCTGTAAGGGCTGCGGCAAGTGCGCCCGCAACTGTCCTGTAAATGCCATCTCCGGCAAGGTGAAGAATCCCTACCACATCGATCCCACCGTTTGCATCAAGTGCGGCTCCTGTAGGGAGAACTGTGCCTTTGATGCCATTTATGTAGAAGCGTAAGGAGGGGGCACTATGGGAACGATTACAATTAACGGAAAGAAGTATACCTTCACCGATGAGAAAAATGTGCTGACCATTATCCGCAAGGCTGGCATTGATTTGCCCACACTGTGCTACCACTCCGAGCTGAGTACCTTTGGCGCTTGCCGGCTGTGCACGGTGGAGAATGACCGTGGGCAGTGCTTCGCCTCCTGCTCCGAAGAGCCCAGAGACGGTATGGTCATTTATACCCACACGGAGCGGCTGCGCCGTCACCGCAAGCTGATTGTGGAGCTATTGCTGGCGGCCCACTGCCGGGACTGCACCACCTGCATGAAGTCCGGCGAATGCGTATTGCAGGATCTGGCCCATAAAATGGGGGTGCGGGAGGTTCGCTTCCAGGACTATAAGGAGCGCAAGCCTGTGGACTACAGTTCTCCTTCTATTGTCCGGGATCCCAACAAGTGCATCCTTTGCGGCAACTGCGTTCGGGTGTGCAATGAAATTCAGAGTGTTGGCGTTTTGGGTTTTGCCCACCGTGGCACGGACGCCGAGGTCACCCCGGCATTTAAGAAGAAACTGAGCCAGACAAACTGTGTCAGCTGCGGTCAGTGCCGGATATACTGTCCCACCGGTGCGTTGACCATCCGCACCCATCTGGACGAGGTGTATGAAGCTCTGGGCGACCCGAATGTACGGGTTGTTGCCCAGATTGCTCCCGCTGTCCGAGTGGCAGTAGGAGACGCTTTCGGCATGGAAAACGGTGCCAATGCCATGGGAAAGGTGGTTGCGGCGCTGCACAGCATGGGCTTTGACGAGGTATTTGATACCAGCTACACTGCAGATCTGACGGTTATGGAGGAGTCCGCTGAATTCCTGGAACGGCTGCAAAACGGTGGAAAGCTCCCGCTTCTGACCTCTTGCTGCCCGGCCTGGGTGAAATTCGTAGACAATGAATTCCCGGATATGCGGGAAAACGTTTCTACCTGCCGTTCTCCTCAGGGAATGTTCTCTGCGGTTATTAAGGAATACTACCGGGATCCTGCCAATGCCAAGGGCAAGAAGACCTTTGTGGTTTCCATTATGCCCTGTACGGCAAAGAAGATGGAGGCAAAGCGCCCCAATTCCTTTACCAAGGGAGAACAGGATACCGACGTGGTGCTTACAACCACCGAATTGACCCGGATGATCAAGAATTTCGGCATCGCCTTTGATAAGATCGAGCCCGAAGCCTGTGATATGCCCTTTGGTCTATCCTCCGGCGGCGGTGTGATTTTCGGTGTTACCGGCGGCGTGACGGAGGCCGTTCTGCGCAGACTTTCTGACGGTCACGATCCTGCCACTATGGCGGCGATTGCGGATTGCGGCATCCGGGGTGAAGAGGGAATTAAGGAGGTCACCGTTCCCTTTAATGGCACGGATTTGAAAATCTGCGTGGTATCCGGCCTTGCCAATGCCCGCAAAGTGATGGAGCAGGTGAAATCCGGAGAGAAGCAGTATCATCTGATTGAGGTTATGGCCTGTCGTCGGGGCTGCATCATGGGCGGAGGCCAGCCGATTCCCGCCGGTCCCAGACATAAGGCCGCACGTGCGGCGGGGCTTTATAAGGCAGACAGAGACCGCATCATCCGGAAGTCTGACGAAAATCCGCTGATGGATGTGTTCTATAACGGATATTTCAAGGGAAAAGCCCACGAGCTGCTGCACAACCACGAGGAATAAAAGAATTCCCCTCCGGCGTTACGGCTGGAGGGGAATTTCCTTACCAATCCGGGGAAAGCTGCGCTTTCATTGGGCAGGACTGGAATATTTCGTGGGTAATAGCGCGGTAATTTGCAATATCAGTGGTTTTCCGAAGCTGTTTTTCCAGCTTTTCTGCGCCGTCAAACAGGCACAGCAGGTATCTCCAGTTTTCCTTTAGCCGGAACATGGCATTCCGGGAGCCGCCAAAAAGGACAATGTATTGCTCCAATAGAGCATCCAAAAAAGCCTCTATAGTGGCAGCGTTGGCGTTTTGGGGGCAAAGGAGTGCGGGATTTCCGATGAGCCCTCTGCCGATCATTACGGTATTCACGCCGGGATATTCCTTGGAAAAAGTATCTATCTGAGCCTGGGTGCAGAGATTTCCGTTAAAGCACAGGCTTATTTTGCTGTTTTCCACTGCATAGCGGAATTGTTCCTCCCGGACAGGGCCGGTGTAAAAGTCCTTCCGCACCCTGGGGTGGATTATCAGCATCTTTACGGGGTACTGATTAAAGATATCCAGCAGACGGCAAAATTCTTCAGGCTTTTCCACTGCCAGCCGGGTTTTCAGGGAAATGGGAAGGGGACTCTGGGCAAATACGGCATCCAGAAACCGGTTCAGCTGGTCGGGATCCTGGAGCATTCCGGAGCCCTTTCCTTTGGAAAAAACCGTGCCGGAGGGACAGCCGAGGTTCAGGTTTACCTCCGAATAGCCCCGGTCAAGGCACTGCCCGGCAGCCCACAGAAAATCCTCGGCGTTCTTGGTTAGCAGCTGAGGAACCGCGGCAAAGGGTTCCGTATCCGCCAGAGGAAGCTCACGGGCCTCTCTGGCGGTCAGCCTGCGATGAACGGTGGGGGAGAAGAAGGGCATATAGTATTTGTCCACCCCGGGGAAAAATGCATGATGCAGGTGCCGGTAGACACTGTCGGTAAGCCCCTCCATAGGGGCAAAGTAGTATTCCATAAAAATCCTCAAAAAAGAGGACTGTTAAAAAACGGATTGCATTTACACGCTTTTTAACAGTCCAATGTTTTTCCTTAAATCTCCATAATTACAGGCAGGATCATGGGATTTCGCTTGGTGGTCTTAAAGAGGTAGCCGCTAATGTCATTTTTAATGGCGGACTTGATTGCAGACCAGTCGCGAACGCGCTTGCGCTGGCAGCGGTCGATGGCCTCCAGAGCCACTTCCCGCAGCTCATCCATCAGCTCTTCGGATTCCTTTACGTAGATGAATCCACGGGTGATGATATCCGGGCCGGTAACCACGCTGCCGTCCTGGCTGGAGAGGTTCACACAAACAACAATCATGCCATCCTGTGCCAGGTGCTTACGGTCACGGAGAACCACACTGCCCACGTCGCCGACGCCGGTTCCGTCCACAAACACCTTTCCGGCGGGAACGGTTCCGTTCTCCTTGCAGGATTTTCCGGTGAATTCAAACACGGTTCCGATTTCCCCAATGTGAATATTCCGGGGATTCATCCCCATGGACTGGGCCAGCTTGCTGTGGATTTGCAGGTGGCGCTGCTCACCATGGAGGGGCAGGAAAAACCGGGGCTTTACCAGGGCGTGAACAATTTTCAGCTCTTCCTGGCAGGCGTGACCGGAAACATGCAGTCCTTCGCTCTTTTCGTAGACTACGTCTGCGCCCTTGCGGTAGAGTTCGTTGATAATCCGGGAAATTGCCTTTTCGTTGCCGGGGATGGCAGAGGCGGAAATAATGATCCGGTCACCGGAGGTGATATCCACCTGCTTATGAGTGGAGAAAGCCATCCGGTACAGAGCGGACATATTTTCACCCTGAGAACCGGTGGAAACAATCACCAGTTTGTTTTTGGGAATGCTCTTAATGGAGCACAGATCCACAATCGTACCGGGCTTGACCTTCAGATAGCCAAGTTCCTGAGCAACCTTCAGCATATTTTCCATGCTGCGTCCGGTAACGGCGACCTTCCGACCGTAGCGCTGGGCGGTGGAGATCACGCTCTGAATCCGGTGCATATTGGAGGCGAAGGTGGTAATAATGATGCGCTGGTCACAGTTTTTAAACTGACGGTCCAGACTTTCGGCGACAACGTTTTCGCTGGGGGTATAACCGGCGCGCTCTACATTGGTAGAGTCGGCAAGCAGAGCCAGAACGCCCTGGTTGCCCAGTTCGCCCAGCCGGGCAAGATCCATCATCCCATCGGCAGAAGTGGGATCAATCTTAAAGTCACCGGTCATAATTACGGTGCCAACAGGAGTTTTGATGGCAAAGGCCACGGCATCCGCAATGGAATGGTTTACATGGATGAATTCCACGCTAAAGCAGCCGGCCTTGACAACATCTCCGGGCTTGTGGGTGATGAGCTTTACGCTGTCTGCCAGACGGTGCTCCTCCAGTTTCAGTTTGATAAGACCGTTGGTCATGGCAGTGCCGTGAATGGGGCAGTTGACCTGCTTCATACAGTAGGGAATGGAACCGATGTGGTCTTCGTGACCGTGGGTAATGAACATACCCCGCAGTTTTTTCTGGTTGGCAACCAGATAGGAAAAGTCGGGAATCACCAGATCAACGCCGTACATATCCTCTTCGGGGAAGCCTACGCCGCAGTCAACGACGATCATATCCTTTCCGTACTCCAGTACGGTAATATTCTTACCAATTTCGTCCAGTCCGCCCAGGGAAATAATTTTCAGTTTTTCAGCCAATGTATTAGCTCCTTTCGTTTTAGAAAATAAAAAGTACACAGCAAGCAGGCAGCCGCCTTGAGAAATTGGGCCCTGAATCGCCGTTTCTCTCAGTTAACGCCTGCATAATCTATGGAGAGAGCCCTGCCTCGCGTTTTTGTCGCCTGTGCGCCGAAAAGCTGCGCGTCAAAAATAGGGGAGAGAGGGGATAACTCCTTATCTCACATGAAATCCATGTGCTGTATCTGAACATCTGCCGGGTCTGCCTACCCGCACAAGTCAAAGGTATTATAGCACAGTTCCGGGAAAAAGTATACAATTATTTTCGTAAAGCTTTTGTTAAATGGAAAAGACAGTTGCGAAATGAGAAAAATAGTGGTATAATGGCCCGGAATTTCAAAAGAAAACAGGAGAGAAGTATGCTGGACTTTATAAAAAAACTGATAAAGAAGTACTGGGATGTGGTTCCTTACGTCTTCTTTGGCGTCCTGACAACGGTAGTGAACTATGCAATCTATCTTCCTTGTCTGAATATTTTTGGCCTGGGTGCAGCGGTCAGCAATTGCATTTCCTGGATTGGCTCTGTGATCTTTGCGTTCCTGACCAACAAGCCCTTTGTGTTTGGAAGCCACGACTGGTCACGGAAAACGGTTGTGCCGGAATTTATTAAGTTTATTGCCACCCGAATTTCCTCCGGCGTGCTGGAAACCGGAATCCTTCTGGTTGCGGTGGATCTGCTTGGTGGAAACGGCAATATCTGGAAGCTGATTACACAGGTACTGGTGATTATCATCAATTATGTAGGCAGTAAGCTTTTGGTGTTTCGGAAAAAATAAGGGGACGCCTTCTGCCGTGTCTGGCATAGCACCCCTGCGCGCCTGACTCCTGTAACGCAGAAGACAGAAACGTGCTGCAAGGGTGCTTGCCGGGGCTTTTTTCGATGTATTTCCACTTCTTCCCGCCCCAGGAAGAAAATCTGCTTGACAATTCTTACCGGATATGCTAATATATCCGGGCAGTCAACTTCATAGCTTTTTATTCGGAGTGATACCCAAGAGGCCGAAGGGGCTCCCCTGCTAAGGGAGTAGGCGTCTAAAAAGCGCGCGA
>CAKTNN010000031.1 GCA_934589065.1 uncultured Oscillospiraceae bacterium | reverse complement strand
AACCCAGGAGCGCTGGCCCATCCACCGCCCTGCCCCCTCCTACGAGGAGCAGCAGCCCGCTACCGAGATTCTGGAAACCGGTATTAAGGTTATCGATTTAATCTGCCCATACGCAAAGGGTGGTAAAATCGGTCTGTTTGGCGGCGCCGGTGTTGGCAAAACCGTTCTGATTCAGGAACTGATTTACAACATCGCCACTGCCCACAATGGCTATTCCGTCTTCACCGGCGTTGGTGAGCGTACCCGTGAGGGCAACGACCTTTACAACGAAATGACCGAGTCCGGTGTTATCAACAAGACCGCCATGGTCTTCGGTCAGATGAACGAACCCCCCGGAGCCCGTATGCGTGTGGGCCTGTCCGGCCTGACTATGGCAGAATACTTCCGTGATGTCAAGCATCAGGACGTGCTGCTGTTCATCGATAACATCTTCCGTTTCACCCAGGCCGGTTCTGAGGTTTCCGCACTGCTGGGCCGTATGCCCTCCGCCGTTGGTTACCAGCCCACTCTGGCAACGGAAATGGGCGCTCTTCAGGAGCGTATTACCTCCACGAAGGATGGCTCCATTACCTCCGTTCAGGCTGTTTATGTGCCTGCCGATGACCTGACCGACCCCGCCCCTGCCACCACCTTTGCACACCTGGATGCTACTACGGTTCTGGATCGTGGTATCGCCAGCCTGGGCATTTATCCCGCAGTGGATCCCCTGGACTCCACCTCCCGGATTCTGTCCCCGGAGATCGTGGGTAAGGAGCATTACGAAACTGCCCGTGCCGTCCAGAGCATCCTGCAGCGCTATAAAGAGCTCCAGGATATCATCGCCATTATGGGTATGGACGAGCTGAGTGACGAGGATAAACTGACTGTCAACCGTGCCCGGAAAGTGCAGCGGTTCCTGTCTCAGCCCTTCCACGTCGCCGAGCAGTTTACCGGCTACAAGGGCAAGTATGTGCCTCTGAAGGAAACCATCCGTTCCTTCAAGGAGATCATCGAAGGCAAGCATGACGATATTCCCGAGTCCTATTTCCTGTTCGCCGGTTCCATCGACGAGGTCGTGGAAAAGTACCAGGGCGGTGAGAAGGCATGAGCAGCTTTCCTCTGAAAATCGTCACCCCTGACGGCCTGATTTTCGATGGCGAAGCAGAACGGTTGATTGTTCGTTCCTCCACAGGCGACTTGGCAATTATGGCCCGGCATATTAACTATGTTACCTCCCTTGGTATGGGAAAGGCCACTGTGATTGCCAATGGCAAGCGTCGGGAGGCCGCCTGTATCGGCGGTATGCTCAGCGTAGTGGACGGCGCTGTTACCCTGGTTCCCACTACCTTTGAGTGGGCGGAGAAAATCGATGTAGACCGGGCGGAAGCCTCCCTGCATCGGGCTGAAGAAGTTCTCCATAACAGCAGCTCCACCGATACTGACCTGCGTCTGGCAGAGGCCAGGCTACACAGAGCCTTGGTTCGCAAGAGCGTAGCTGGCAGTAAATAAGCTTTTACCGGAGTCCGCATTCCAACGGGCTCCGGTTTTTTCTCCGCTTTTTTGGAATAAATTGATAAAAATGATCTTTCCCTCTTGTAAAATTCGCTGATTTGGCGTATACTTAGCTATATTTGCAAGAGAGAAGGTATTTCCAATGGATCTGATTTCCGTTAGAGAACTGTTCAAAAACATGGAGGCCTATTCCGGCAAGGAAGTCACCATCGGCGGCTGGGTTCGTTCTGTCCGCGCCAGCAAGCAGTTTGGCTTTATCGTCGTGAATGACGGCACTTATTTTACTCCTGTGCAGGTGGTCTACCATGACACCATGACAAACTTCCAGGAGATTTCCAAGGTTAACGTTGGCGCAGCCCTGATTATTAAGGGCGAGGTTCTGCTGACTCCCGATGCCAAGCAGCCCTTTGAAATTCAGGCCACCGAAGTAACCGTAGAGGGCCCCTCTGCCAGCGACTACCCCATGCAAAAGAAGCGCCACACCGTAGAGTATTTGCGCACGATGCCCCATCTGCGTCCCCGCACCAATATGTTCCAGGCCGTATTCCGCGTGCGCAGCCTGGCAGCCTATGCCATCCACCAGTTCTTCCAGGAGCGGGATTTTGTGTATGTCCATACACCCCTGATTACCGGCTCTGACTGTGAAGGTGCCGGAGAAATGTTCCAGGTTACGACCCTGGATCTCAACAACGTCCCCAAAACCGAGGACGGCAAGGTGGATTACAGCAAGGACTTTTTCGGCAAGCCCACCAATCTGACCGTTTCCGGTCAGCTCAACGGTGAAACCTTTGCCATGGCCTTCCGCAACATCTATACCTTTGGCCCCACCTTCCGTGCCGAAAACTCCAACACCACCCGGCACGCTGCCGAGTTCTGGATGATTGAGCCGGAAATCGCCTTTGCAGACCTGGAAGACGATATGCATTTGGCTGAGGATATGATCAAATACATCATCTCCTATGTTCTGGAGCACGCTCCCGAGGAAATGAACTTCTTCAATACCTTCGTGGATAAGGGCCTTCTGGATCGTCTGAACCATGTCCTGAACTCCGACTTTGGTCACATCACCTATACGGATGCCGTAAAGATTCTGGAAGAGCACAATGCCGAGTTTGAATATCCCGTCCACTGGGGCAGCGATCTGCAGACGGAGCACGAGCGCTTCCTCACGGAAAAGATTTTCCAGCGTCCTGTCTTTGTCACCGATTACCCCAAGGAAATCAAGGCCTTCTATATGAAGCTCAACCCCGACGGAAAGACCGTTGCCGCAATGGACTGCCTGGTTCCCGGCATCGGCGAAATCATCGGCGGCAGCCAGCGTGAAGACAACTATGATATTCTGAAAGCCCGCATTGAAGAGCTGGGTATGCGGGAAGAGGACTATGGCTTCTACATGGATCTGCGGAAATATGGCTCTGCCCGTCATGCCGGTTTCGGCCTGGGCTTTGAACGCTGCGTCATGTATCTGACCGGTATTGGCAACATTCGGGATGCCATTCCCTTCCCCCGCACCGTAGGCAACTGCGAGCTGTAAAAAAAGATAAGCTGCTAAATTCGTTTACCACAACGTTTTTAGCAGCTTTTTCGTAACTATTTTGTGAAGAATCTGCGTCTTTGTTGACTTATCCACCCTTTTCATGTATAATTGCCCGGTAAAATAAAGCAAAGATCAGAAAGGATTCCTGCATGAAACGAGTGTTACCCCTTTTCCTTGCCCTGCTGCTTTTGGGCTGTGCTTCCACACAGCATCCAGAGGTACAAATACCCAGCGTCTCGGAGTCAACGCCAGTCGAGAGTCCTTCTTTTACCGTCCCGGAGACCGGAGACCTGGATTTAAGAGCTTACGATGCCACACAGGCCTTCCTGATTGTATTTGAACTGCAAAATAACCCTGATGTATATCTTGGTAGAACCGTCATCCTGCATGGAACCCTGGGCATAGGCTACCTGTATAGCGACGGCTCCCCCACCGCCCAGAGCAAAACCGTTTACTCCTGTATTATGCAGGAGGGGGACGAAATTTACATGCAGGGGTTGGAATTTGAACTAAGCTCCGGCGGGCCTTATCCGGAACGTGGAACGGAAATAACCGTTGCCGGTACTTTCGGAACCTATACGGAAAACGGTCTTGTTCACTGTCAGTTGGGAAATGCCCGGATTATCGAATAAAAAAAGAGCTGCAGAACCCATAGCGGAATTCTGCAGCTCTCATTTTATTTAGTAGCGGCCAATGGGCGGGGTTACATAGTCCGGCAGCGGGCAAAGATACTTGCCGCCGTTCTTCTGCTTGAGTTCCTCTCTGGCCTTTGCAATAAGTTCCGGCTGCTCCATGGTTTTTACGGCTGCCAGGGTCAGAATTTCCGCTGCCCGGAGCATACCTTTCATGCCGATGTCTGAGCAGGCAAAGGCGGTATTCTGCCAGGAGTGACCCACGTTCCCCAGGCAGGCAGTGGCAACATTGAACGAGACGGTGGGTGTAGCATACCCCACATCTCCCACATCGGTAGAGCCGGAATTGTAGCCCGTCTCCTTGGGGTTAAAGGGGTGGATCACCCGATCCAGAGGCTTTGCCAGGGCAGCATCCAATTCTTCCGGCTCAAAGAATTCGCCCAGATTCTCCCGGATGGCAACCATGGTCGTTCTGGGATACGTCCGCAGGAAAGCAGACGCCATTTCATAGTCAGCATCCGTCCAATCCGGTGCCCCCAGTTCCTGCATACACTGATCTACCAGTTGGCCCAGCGTGCGGTTCGGCACATAGTCAGAGAATGCCATGGTAATTTCATACTGCATTTTTGTGCCCGTCATCAGTGCAGCACCCTTTGCCACATCCACCACCCGGGTAAAGAGCTCCTGAACCTGACTGACCTTGGGTGCGCGAACCTCATACTTAATTACGGCATGGCTCTGCACCACGTTAGGAGCCGTGCCGCCGGGGTCGGAATAGGCGTAGTGAATTCTTGCGGCATCGATCATGTGCTCCCGGAGGTAGTTGCAGCCGACGTTCATCAGCTCTACGGCATCCAGTGCACTGCGGCCCAGATGGGGAGCTCCACCGGCATGGGCAGCCACACCGTCAAAGATGAAATTTGCACCCATGATTGCCACGTCGCCCTTAGAGCCGACCTCATTCACCGTGCCCGGATGCCAGGTATAGGCGAAATCCACATTGTCAAAGTATCCGGCCCGGGCAATGAACTGCTTGGAGCCAGCCCCTTCTTCTGCAGGACAGCCGAAGAAAACCACCGTTCCATCCTGCTTTTCCTTCACCAGATAGTCCTTCAGTGCCACAGAAGCGGCGTAGACGCCCGCCCCCAGGAGATTGTGCCCACAGCCATGACCAGAGCCGCCCTCCTGTACAGGCGTCTGAACCGGGCAGGCGGCCTTCTGGCTCAGGCCGGACAGAGCATCGTATTCTGCCAAAAATCCCACTACAGGCTTTCCAGAGCCGCAGCGATAGGTGGCGGTGAATGCCGTAGGAATTCCGGCAATTCCCTCCTCAATGGTAAAGCCTTCTTTTTTCAGCGCATCGATCAGTGCTTTGGCAGACCGTACCTCCTCATAGGAAAGCTCGGCATAGCCCCAGATTTCCTTTGCCAGGGCTACGGCGGTATCGGCTTTGCTTGACACCAGGTTTTGAATCGTCTGAATCATGTTTCCCTCTCCTTTACAGCACCATACTCAGGAATTTAATGGTTTCGGGCTCATGGGGGCAGGTAAAAATCTGCTCCGGTGTTCCCTCTTCCTTGATTACGCCGTCACATATAAACAGTACCCGGTCGGAAACCTCCCGCGCAAACCCCATCTCGTGGGTGACGATCAGGATGGTCATTCCGCTGCGGGTCAGCTCCCGAATAACATTCAATACTTCCTTTACCATTTCGGGATCCAGTGCAGAAGTTGGCTCGTCAAAAAGCATCACTTCCGGCTTCATTGCCAGGGCTCGGACGATTGCCAATCTTTGCTTCTGTCCGCCGGATAGCTTTCGGGGGTATTCCCCCGCTTTGTCTGCCAATCCGACCCGGGTCAGAAGGGCCATCGCCTCTTCCTTGGCCTGCTCCACAGGAACCTTCTTTTCCAGTGTGGGGGCAAGCGTTACATTTTCCAGCACCGTCATATTGGGAAACACATTGAAGTGCTGAAACACCATCCCAATGCCCTGGCGGTACTTGGTAATCTTCATTTTCTTATCCTGAATATCCTGGCCCTTGTAGAGAATTTTCCCCTCATCCGGGATTTCCAGCAGGTTCAGACAACGGAGGAAGGTAGATTTGCCGCCGCCGGAAGGGCCAATGATGGAAACCACTTCCCCTTTGTGAATATCCACGGAAATCCCCTTCAGAACCTCCAGCTTCCCGAAGTTCTTTTTCAGATTTACCGTTTGCAGAATCGGCTCAGTCACTGACCGTCAGCCTCCTTTCAATCACCCGCAGGAGGCGGGAAAGAACATAGTTCAGAACGAAATAGATAATACCCGCAATAATCAGGGATTGCAGTGCTAAAAACGTTGCGCTCTGCACGGTTTTATAGCTGGTCATCAGTTCTCCTACAAAGAATACGGAGGCAAGTGATGTCCCCTTTACCGTGGAAATAAACTCGTTGCACAAGGCAGGCAGAATATTCTTAATTGCCTGGGGCAGGATCACCCGGGTCATTACATGGGTTTCCGACAAGCCAATGCTTCGGGCCGCCTCCCACTGCCCCTTGTCCACTGCGCCGATGCCGGCGCGGATAATCTCGGAAATAAATGCCGAAGCATTCACCGCCAAGGCTGCAACAATGCACTGGGTATCGCTAAGCTCAAAGGGCACAATCTTCGGCAGTGCAATCCAGAAGAAGTACAGCTGCAGCAGGATCGGAGTGCCCCGCAGGATCTCCACGCAGAAATCAAATACCGACTTTAGTACCTTAAGCCGACTCATGCGCATCAGGGCAACCACCATGCCAAGCAAAGCGCCAAGCAGAACCGTCACTGCCGAAATCCACAGCGTTCCCCACAGGCCCGACAGATAAACGGGATAATATTTCAGCCATATCTTGATGATCTTATCCATGGTGACTCAACTCCTAATGCTTGTCTGATTTCCTTTATTCAATACCCAGGCTTGCAGCCATAACCTTATATTCTTCGTTCCATGCGTCAATCTGGCCCTGCTGGCTCAGTTCGGCGATGCACTGATTTACAACCTCTGCCAGGCTCTCCGTTCCATCCATAGGCATCGCTACGCAGGTGCCGTTCATGCTGGGGTCAACCTCAAACCGGAAGTCCGGAACAGCCAGACCGCCATTTGCCTGTGCATACAGCTCGGCGGAGCTGGTGCTGCAAATGCACACATCCGCTTTTCCCTCTGCCACGGCAAGATAGGCATCGGTCATGCCGGAAACGAGCTTAAATTCTTTGCAGGCACCATTTACATACTGATTGTAAAGGGCCTCCTGCACGGAGCCGCTCTGGGTAACCACAACCGCGTCCTTCAGGGATTCTACGCCAGTATATTTGTCTACATCAGCGGTGCGAACAACGAATCCGTAGCCGTCATCTTCGGAATTCATGTAAACGTCGCTCATGCGCATTGCCTCTGCCCGGGCGGGAGAATAGGCGATGGCGGAAATTGCCATGTCGTACTTGCCGCCGGTCACACCGGCAAGCACGGCGGTAAAGTCCAGTGCGGTGATTTTCAATTCTACGCCAAGCTTATCGGCGATATATTTTGCAAGCTCAATATCCACGCCTTGATACTGGTCATCCCCTGTCTTGCTGGGATCAATAAACTCCATAGGTGCGAAATAGGGCTCGGTGCACAGCTCCAAATATCCCTTCTCCTGAATCTGAGCCAAGCGATCCTTCCCGCTTTTGCTGCCGCAGGCCGTGCAGAAAAGGAGCAGAACCATTGCCATCACAACTGCCAATACTTTTTTCATAACCGTGTCCTCTTTTCCGTAGGATTGGAGCCGGGCCTTTTGGGCCCCTCCTGATGGAACTAATGGTATCACACCTTTCCCTTCACGTCAACACTTTAGCGCGCTAATGCGGTAACGAATTATAGTAGAAGAAACCGTATCATTTTTGTAAGTTTTGTACATACCTTTCCTGCGCAAAAAAGCCCCGACCAACAGGCCGGGGCGTAAAAAGTACTCTTATTATACTGCCAGGAAGAATTTCACCAGGAACAGTGCGGAGATGGCGTAAGTCAGCACAGAAACTTCCTTTGCCTTTCCGCCAAACACCTTGATGATGGTATAGGAAATCAGACCGATACCAATGGCATGACCGATGGAGCCGGAAATAGGCATACCGATCAGCATCAGGCTTACGGGAACCATCTGATCCATATCTTCAAAGTTCACATTCTTCAGGCCCATGAGCATCAAAACGCCAACATAGATCAGTGCAGAGGAAGTTGCCGCAGCAGGGATGATGGCAGCAACGGGCGCCAGGAAAATGCAAGCCAGGAACAGGACGCCGGTGGTCAGAGCCGTCAGGCCGGTGCGACCGCCAGCCTCCACGCCGGAAGCAGACTCTACAAAGGTGGTTACGGTAGATGTACCGGTGCAAGCGCCGGCTACCGTGCCGATGGCATCGGACAGCAGGGCTTCCTTCATGTTGGGCATATTGCCGTTTTCATCCACCATGCCCGCCCGGGAGGCTGTGCCAACCAGAGTTCCGATGGTATCAAACATATCTATGATGCAGAAGGTGATAACCAGGGTAATGGCGGTAAACCAGCCAATCTGCAGGAAACCTGCAAAATTAAAGTGGAACAGGGTCGTGCTTACCATGTCGGCAAAGGGAGGCACAAAGGACGCCTCTTTCAGAGAAGCAAAGGGATTGGTGTGCAGCACGGTTGCCTCCCCTACCCAGTAGATCACAGAGGCAATCAGCATTCCGTACAGTACGGAACCCTTGACGTTCTTCTTGGACATTGCCACAATGGCAAACAGGCCTGCAAACATGGTTACAACGGTCAAAATCATGGTAATGTAACCTGCATCACCCATATTGGTGCGCAGCACGCCAGGAGTCAGTGCGCCAAAGAAATCCCGCATCACATAGAAGGGAGTGGTAAACCCATTGCCCTCGGCATAGATGCCCACGTTGGAGCCCAGGCCGATATTCATCAGCATCAGGCCGATAGCGGGAGAAATGCCCAGACGCACGCCCAAAGGAATGGCATCCACGATCTTCTCGCGGACATTCAGCACGGACAGGAACAGGAAGATAATGCCCTCAATGAGGATAATCACCAGCGCAGCCTGGAAGGAAGCCACGTAGGTCATTCCGGTCATGGCAACGATGTTGCCCACAACCACAGCAAAGAAGCTGTTCAGGCCCATACCGGGAGCCAGTGCGAAGGGTTTGTTTGCCAGGAAGGCCATTGCAAACATGCCAATGGCAGAAGCAATGCAGGTAGCCAGGAAAACGCCATTCCACAGCTCCTGACCCTCTGCACCGAATCCGGTGAGCAGATTGGGATTCAGCGCAATGATGTAAGCCATGGTCATGAAGGTTGTAAGGCCGGCAATCAGCTCGGTTCTTACGGTTGTCTTGTTCTCAGACAAATGGAACATCTTTTCAAACATTTTTTTCGACCTTTCTTCTTTTCTGAATTCTGTTTTCACACAATCCAAGGTTTGGACACTGGGACTATTTTATCATGAATCGAACAAAAAGAATATGGGCATTCTCCCTAACAAATCCCATTTTCCAGATAGAAAATTCACATTTTCGTTACATTCCCCGTAAAAAGCTTCCCCCACAGGCTGCACAGCCTGTGGGGGTGAAATTACGGGTATGTTTTCAGAATGTCGTCGCCCTCGTAGTCATTGGGGAAGCAGAACAGATGTCCGCCAATGCTGCCCCAGAGCTTTTTGGTTGTCCGCACCCGTCCGTAGAACATAACGTTGATGGGCAGGACATAAGGCCCATACAAAGCGCGGTCAATGGCCTCATACTGCGCCTGACCAGGCTTGGCAGACTTTAAAAGCTTTCGCGGGACAAACTGACTCTCGTCATTGATCATATTGGAAATATTATCGCCAAACCGCCCGGAAACATAGCGGTTAAGGACAACCTCTGCGATTGCCTGCTGGCCTTCGGGGCTTTCGCCTCTGGCCTCCACCCAGACAAGCCGCGCCAAAAGCTTGGTTTCGGCATCCGTTAGGTGCACATCCGGGTATCTGGGCTCTACATAGGGCCGCACAGGCTCTTCATAAATGAAGGGCTTTTCCGGCATCTGAGCGGGATCATAAATCCAGGCGCCATCGTAGCCCCAGCAGATTTCGTCCTGGGTAAAGCCGTTTTCAAACTTTTCGTTTAAATACCAGCTATCCCGGTTCTTTTGAGAAGGGTCAAACACATCCAGCAAACCGTTGTCCTTAAAGCCCCTGATCATAATAAAATGCTGGGACTTGGTAAACAGGGACTTCTGGTTCACCAGCTGAATGACAACCTTCCCCTCGTTCAGCCCATCGATTACATCCCGATAGTCCTTTGCCTCCACGTAGGGAAGCTCCAGCATCTGAGAAATGTAGCGCACACGGTCCACGTTGTTATCACCATAGCCGCCGAACCAATGGGCAAGCTCATCGGGATAATACTGGTGCCCGGTCATATAGGTTGCCAGGGAGGCAAGACACACAACGCTGCAGCCGTTATCCAAAATCGTGCCGGAGGCATACATCACATCGGCATAATCCTCCAGGGTATAGTCCGGGAAAAACCGGGCAAGCGGCCCAGCTTCCTCAGAAATGGACTCTGTAGACCAATCCTCTGTTTCTTCGGTGGCTTCTTCCCATTGGGCTGCGTCGCCCTGGGTTTCCTCCGGCTGCCAATCGGCAGAAGTCTCCTCTGTAGGGTCATCCCACACAGCTTCTTCTCCGGCAGCAAACACCGGGAAGGCAGAAAACGTTAGAAGAATCGCCAGAATCAGGCTCAACAGGCGAATCCTATTCACTTTGCAACCAGAAACGCCCATAAATCCATTCTCCCAAAACTGTTTTTCTGTACACCCTTTTTCCGTCAGGGGAAGTACCGGACTGCACTCAAAAGCATAGGGAGATTATATCACTCTTTGTAATCTTTTGCAACCAATTTCCGCCCATCCAGCAGGCGGAAATATTTAAGATTTTCTAAATTCTTCTTGCCAGCTTTTCCGAGTATTCCCTGCGGAATTGCGCAAACTCTCCCCGATCCAGGGCATCCCGAATGCGTTCCATCAGCTTATTGTAGAAATACAAGTTATGCATGACGGAAAGTCGCATAGCCAGCATTTCATCCGCTACAAACAGGTGCCGAATGTAGGCGCGGGAGAATCTCCGGCACACCGGGCAGTCGCATTTCAGGTCAATGGGACTATCGTCCAGCTGATACTTGGCATTCTTCAGATTGATGGCACCATCCCAGGTAAAGAGTCGGGCATGTCGGGCATTCCGGGCAGGCATCACGCAGTCAAAGAAATCCACGCCCCGGGCAACGCTCTCAATGATATTGGTAGGCGTTCCGACACCCATGAGATAGCGGGTCTTATCCGCAGGCATATACGGCTCCACCGCCTCAATGATATCGTACATCTCCTCGGCAGTCTCCCCCACTGCCAGGCCGCCAATGGCATAGCCGGGCAAATCCAGATCCGCGATCCGCTTCATGTGATCGATCCGGATATCCGGATATGTGCCGCCCTGATTAATGCCCCAGAGCATCTGTTGGGGATTCACCGTATCCGGCAGACTGTTCAGCCGGGCATTCTCCGCCTTGCAGCGCACCAGCCAGCGATAGGTTCTATCTACGCTTTTCTGGACGTAATCCCTTGGAGCGGGATTTTCGATACATTCGTCAAAGGCCATGCAGATATCACTGCCCAGGTTGGACTGAATCTGCATACTCTCCTCCGGCCCCATGAAAATTTTATGTCCATCAATATGGGAAGCGAAGGTAACGCCTTCTTCTTTGATTTTCCTCAAAGAAGCCAAGCTGAACACCTGGAATCCGCCGGAGTCCGTAAGAATTGGGCCATCCCAGGTCATAAACTTGTGGAGGCCGCCCATCTGGCGAACCACCTTGTCCGTAGGCCGCAGATGCAAATGGTAAGTGTTGCTCAGCTCCACCTGGCAGCCGATATTTTTCAGGTCTTCGGCACTGAGAGCGCCCTTGATGGCAGCTTGTGTGCCAACATTCATAAACACGGGAGTCTGCACCGTGCCATGGGCGCAGGTAAACACACCCCGGCGGGCCTTCCCCTCGGTTTTCAGAAGTTCAAACATATATTACCTCTTTTGATTGTATAGAATGTATGCTTTTGTGGGCTCTACTGTACCGATGCGCGTCTCAAACAAAATGTCCCCCAGATAGGTAAATCCGCATTTCTCAATGACACGGCGGGACTGCCGGTTGGATACAAAATGGGCGCAGGTCACCCAATCCCAGTGCAAAGTATCAAAACAGTAGCGGATAATTTCCTTTACCGCTTCCGGCATCAGGCCCTGCCCCCAATAGGGCTTTGCCAATACATAGCCCAGCTCTCTGCCCTGACCAGGGATTTCTCCCGGAGCATCCCGCTCTTCCAGTCCAATGGAGCCAATGACCTTTTGCGTCTTTCTGTCAACAAGGGCAAAGGTCTTTTTTCCTTCCATAAAGAGCTTTAAAATGGCTTTTGACTCTTCCAGGGATTTATGGGGTGCCCATCCAGCCATTTGTCCGACACCGTCTACACTGGCGTATTCATAAAAGTCCTGTACGTCTGTCTCCTGCCAGGGCCGCAGCAGCAGTCTAGGCGTTTCCAGGCAGACACCGGTTATATCTACGGGAACAATCATTGCGTTTTCTCCTTTTCTTGGTGGATGTTTCCGATATACATAGCATCACCAAAGCTAAAGAATCGGTATTTCTCCTGCACAGCAATTTTATAGGCATTCAGCACGTGCTCCCTTCCTGCAAAGGCGGACACCAGCATGACTAGGGTGCTCTCCGGCAGGTGGAAATTGGTAATCAAAGCGTCCATGGCCTTAAAGGTGTAGCCGGGATAGATGAAAATATCCGTCCAGCGGGATTTTGCCTCAAAGCTTCCATCCTCATTTACCAGAGATTCCAGCGTCCGGCAGGAGGTGGTCCCCACACAGACGATTCGCCCGCCGGAAGCCTTGGTTTCATTCAGGATTCGGGCGGTTTCCTCGTTCATCATACACAGCTCACTGTGCATGTGGTGCTCCTGAATCTCGTCGGCCTTCACCGGGCGGAAGGTTCCCAGGCCAACGTGGAGGGTCACAAATGCGGTCTTCACGCCCTTTGCCCGGATTTTATCCAGCAGCTCCGTGGTAAAGTGCAGCCCGGCAGTGGGCGCGGCGGCAGAGCCAAGCTCTCTGGAATAAACCGTCTGATAGCGCTCCTGATCCTGCAATTCTTCTTTGATGTAAGGCGGCAGAGGCATCTTTCCCAGGCGCTCCAATACTTCCAGGAAAATGCCCTCATATTGGAACTCCACCACCCGGTTTCCGGTGTCCTGCACCTCTTTTACCGTAGCAGTCAATTCCCCGTTGCCAAAAATCACCTCACTGCCCACCTGCATTTTCCGTCCGGGCTTGCAAAGGCACTCCCAGCACTTGTTGCCCAAATCCCGCAGCAGCAGCACTTCTACCGCGCCGCCGGTGGGACGGTGCCCCAGAAGCCGGGCAGGCAGCACCCGGGAATCGTTCATCACCAGGCAGTCTCCGGGGTTCAGATAGTCAATAATGTCGTAAAAATGCTTGTGCCCCACCTCACCGGTGGTACGATCCAGCGTCATCAGCCGAGAGGTATCCCGCTTTTCCAGGGGTGTCTGGGCAATCAGTTCCTCCGGCAGATCGTAATAAAAATCATGGGTCTTCAATGTTTGGTTTCCTCCAAAAGAAATTGGTATATCCTCAGATAATTGCATACAGTATACCCGATTTTCCCATATTTTGCAACAGGCAAACGGGCCTTTCCCGGCATAGACTGCATGGGAGGGATCAGAAGTATGAACGATTTCATTTTTACCGGTGTCTGTACGGCACTGGTCACGCCGTTTTTGCAGGATTCGGTCAATTATCCCATGCTGGAGCAGCTGCTCCGCCGTCAGGCTGAGGCGGGTGTATCCGCGGTGGTGATTTGCGGAACCACCGGTGAATCCGCAACTCTCACAGATGAAGAAAAACTAGCCATGTTTCGGTTTGCCAGAGCCTGCGCCCCGGAGGATATGTGCATCATTGCCGGAACGGGCTCCAATTCCACCGCTCACGCCATTGCTCTCAGCCAGCAGGCTCAGGAAGCCGGTGCAACTGCCCTTTTGGTGGTAAGCCCCTACTACAACAAAGCAACGCCTCAGGGGCTATACCGGCACTATGCAGCCATTGCCGAAAGTGTACATATTCCGGTTATTCTCTACAACGTCCCCAGCCGCACCGGTGTGGATATCCCGGTGGAGGTATACAAAAAGCTCTCCGCCATTGCCAATATTGCAGGCGTAAAGGAGGCTTCCACCGATATCCGGAAAATTGCCCGGATTCGCGCCCTTTGTCCATCCAAATTTGCCGTATGGTGTGGAAATGACGATCTGGTTGTACCTGCGCTGTCTCTAGGTGCAAAGGGTCTGATTTCCGTTGTATCCAATATAGAGCCGGAAATGACAAACGCCATGGTAAACGCTGCCCTGGATGGGGACTTTGATACGGCTGCAGCCCTGCAGCTGAGCCTTCTGCCCCTGATCAGCGCACTATTTGCAGAGGTAAACCCCATTCCCGTCAAGGCCGCAATGGCGCTCATCGGCTATGACTGCGGCAGCTGCCGAATGCCCCTGTGCAGCCCGGAAGAAAAAACCGTTCGCCAGCTAAAGGACTGTCTGTAAAAGAAATCGCCTGGAACTGCTTAAGCTCCAGGCGATTTCTCTTACTTCAAAATTGCCTTATGGAAAATCTTTTTGCCCTTACGAATCTTAACGCCCTGGGCAAGCATCTCTTTGGTAACCGCAAAGGTCGGCGCGGGAACCTTCTCATCATTGACAAGAACACCGCCCTGCTGTACCAGCGTCCGGGCCTCCTTGTTGGAGGAAGCCAGCTTGCAGGCCACCATCAGGCTGAGAATGCCGATCTGACCGTCTGTCAGCTGCTCCTCGGAAATCTCCGTGGTAGGCAGATTTGCATCGTCACCGCCGCCCACAAACAGAGCCTTGGCAGAAGCCTGAGCCTTCTGGGCCTCTTCCTCGCCATGAACCAGCTTGGTCAGCTCAAAGGCAAGGATTTCCTTTGCCTCATTGATCTTGGAATCCTTCCAGGAATCCATTTCATCGATCTGCTCCAGAGGCAGGAAGGTCAGCATCCGGATGCACTTCATCACGTCGGCATCATCTACATTGCGCCAGTACTGATAGAATTCGTAAGGACTGGTCTTATTGGGATCCAGCCAAACGGCGCCCTTAGCAGTCTTGCCCATCTTCTTGCCCTCGGAGTTCAGCAGAAGCGTAATGGTCATAGCATGGGCATCCTTACCCAACTTCCGGCGAATGAGCTCCGTGCCTCCCAGCATATTGCTCCACTGGTCATTGCCGCCGAACTGCATATTGCAGCCGTAGTGCTGGTACAGATAGTAAAAATCGTAGGACTGCATGGGCATATAATTGAATTCCAGGAAGCTCAGGCCCTTTTCCATGCGCTGCTTAAAGCACTCGGCCCGAAGCATATTGTTCACGGAGAAGCAAGCGCCGATATCCCGAATAAACTCGATATAGTTCAGGTTCAGCAGCCAGTCGGCATTGTTGACCATCTGGGCCTTTCCTTCGCCGAACTCAATAAAGCGCTCCATCTGCTTTTTAAAGCAGGCGCAGTTGTGATCGATGGTTTCCTTGGTCATCATGCTGCGCATATCGGTACGACCGGAGGGGTCACCGATCATCGCCGTGCCGCCGCCAATCAGTGCGATGGGTTTGTTGCCAGCCATTTGCAGCCGCTTCATCAGGCACAGAGCCATAAAGTGGCCCACGTGAAGGGAATCCGCCGTGGGATCAAAGCCAATATAGAAGGTTGCCTTGCCATTATCTACCATTTCCCGAATTTCTTCTTCATTGGTAACCTGAGCAATCAGGCCTCGGGCAACCAGCTCGTCGTATACCTTCATTTTCAATCCTCCATAAAATAAATAACGCCCACTGTCTGAACAGACAGAGGGCGCATGAAAGCACGGTACCACCTCAGTTTGGAGAAACCTCACGATTTCCCCCTTATGCCGTACGAAACGGCCTGCGCTGTATCGGGCGTACCCGTCCTCCCCTACTGCTGTTTTCAAGGAGGCCGCTCCGGGAGGTATTTCCGCAATTGCTCCTGCCGCCTTACACCCTCCGGCGGCTCTCTGAAAGAAGGTAAACTGCGTACTTCATCCCATCTCTGCGTTGGAGGGCATTATACCAGAAGAAAATGGCTTTGTCAAGTCTTTTTTTCTCTGACAGTCTCCGGCAGCATTTCCTCGGCGCTTTTCAGCGTTGTTTCTGTAATATGCGTACCGCCAATGATCCGGGCAAGCTCTTGCTTTCTCCCATCTGTATCCAACGGCGTAACCGTTGTAAAGGTTCTCCCCTCCCGCTCAGACTTAGAAATCAGCATATGGGTATCCGCCAGAGCTGCCATTTGGGGCAGATGGGTAACGCACAGCACTTGCTTGTGCCGGGCAAGGGAGCGGAGCTTTTCCGCAATCCGCTGGGCCGCCCGACCGGAAACACCGGTATCCACCTCGTCAAAAATCAGGGTTCCCACCTGATCCTTCTCCGCCAGAACGTTTTTCATAGACAGCATGATTCTGGCAAGCTCACCGCCGGAAGCTACCTTGCTCAGGGGCTTCATAGCCTCGCCTGCATTGGCAGACAGATAAAAGGCGACTGCGTCTGCTCCATCGTCCGCCAGTTCCGTTTCCCGGAAATTGCAGGCGAACTGTACCTTTGGCATATCCAGCTGACTGAGCTCTGCGAGAATTTTGGCAGACATGATTTCTGCCTTCTCCCGGCGATCCTTCCGCAGGGCCAACGCCGCATCCCAGGCGAGCTTTTCCTGTTGGGCAAGCTGCTTTTTCAGCCGCTCCACCCGATCGTCGGCAAATTCAATTTCATCCAGTTCCTTCCGGGACTGCTCCAGGTAATCCAGAATATCCTGGCAGGTCGCGCCATACTTTCGGCGCAGCCGGTGAATCACATCCAGACGTGACTCAATCTGCTCCAGTTCATCTGCAGAATAGCTTAAATCGTCTCTTGCGTCCCGTACTTCATCTGCAATATCCTGAACCTGATACTTTAAATCCGTCAGACGCTCCTGAAATGCAGAATAATCATCGCTATACCGGGCAATTCTGGACAGGGCATACTCCGCCTCTGCCAGGAGGGCTGCAGCCCCGTCGGTATCGTCTCCGCCCAGAAGGGCGTCCACCGCATCCTCCAAGCCCTGGGAGAGCTTTTCAGAATTTTGCAGCAGCTTTCTCCGGCTTTCCAGCTCTTCATCCTCACCCGGCTGCAAATTAGCCTTTTCGATCTCTGAAATCTGATACTTAAGCGTCTCCATCCGACGAAGCTTTTCGCTTTCATCCATGCTCATCCGGTCAATTTCCCGGCGCAGCTTGGATACCGCTCCAAACTTTTCCCGATAATCCTGCAAAAGGGCAGCGTTATCTGCAAAAGCGTCCAAAAAGCGTAAATGATTTTCTTCGTCAAAAAGGGATGCAGAGTCATGCTGCCCGTGGATATTGATTAGCTGAATGCCCAGCTTGTGAAGGATCGAAACGGAAACCAGGCTTCCGTTGACCCGGCAGACGTTCTTTCCATCCAGAAACACATCCCGCTGGATCACCGTCTCGGCATCGTACTCCACCCCGTTCTCCTGAAACCAGGGAAGCTCCGGCACGGCAGTAAATACTCCCCGCACAGAAGCCTTGCTGGTTCCGGTACGGATCATATCCCGGTAAGCACGCTCCCCCATGATTGCCGATATGGCATCAATGACAATGGATTTACCTGCACCGGTTTCGCCTGTAAGCACATTAAACCCAGCATCGAAGGAGATGTCCGCCCGTTCAATGACTGCAATGTTTTCAATATGCAGAAGACTCAGCACGGTTACTCCTCCTTATCGGATTACGCTCTTAATTTCTCCGCAGAACGCGGCGGCAGCATTGCTGTCCCGCATGACGATCATAACGGTATCGTCTCCGGCAAGGGTGCCCAGAACCACATTGATCTTCATGGCATCCAGTGCAGAACCGGCAGCCCCGGCAAGCCCCGGCAGGGTATGAATAACGATGATATTTTCGGCATAGTCAATGCTGGTAACGCACTCCCGGAAGATGGTATTCAGCCGATCCGTCAGGGCCGGGGGTGCATCCTTTTCCGATACACTATACCGGTAAGTGCCCAGGCTGGTGAGTTCCTTTACGATCCGCAGTTCCTTGATGTCTCTGGAAATCGTTGCCTGTGTGCTGGTAAATCCCTCTTCTTCCAGGGCTTTCAGAAGCTGCTCCTGGGTCTCCACATTGGTATTGGAGATAATTTCCACGATTTTAGCCTGTCGCTTCGTCTTCATGACTGCTCACCCTAACCTTCTTTGAAATTTTGCATTGACCACATCATAAAAGCTGCGGTTGTTCAGTTTCACCAGCTTCGTTTCGTAACGGGACTTGCGGATGGTTGCTACATCCCCCATGTTCAGCCGCAGTGCCTTGCCGCCATCCACCGAGAGGTAAGCATTCCTCCGGGCATTCTGTACCATCCGCACGGTAACCACCCGACGATCGGAGGCAACCACGCATCGGCTGCCCATATCGTGGGCACAGACAGGAGTGATGATAATGTTTCTGGCATCCGGCTCCACAATAGGCCCCCCTGCAGAAAGGCTATAGGCCGTAGAGCCGCTGGGGGTCGCTACGATCACACCGTCTCCACCGCAGGTCATGGCCTGAACGCCATCGCACTCCACGCTGAGATAGACAATCCGGGCAATCGCTCCCTTGGTCACCGCCACATCATTCAGGCATATATCGTGGAAAATGATGTCCCGATCCCGCTGCACGGTAACATCCAGCATCATCCGGTTATCCAGGGTAAAATCCCCGGAGGCCAGCTGAGCCAGACGATGCAATTCCGTGCTCTCCAGCTCCGCCATAAACCCCATTGTGCCGATGTTGACACCAAGAATGGGAAGGCCGCGCTTTGTTGCAGCCTTGGCTGTGTGCAGAATGGTACCATCGCCGCCGAAGCAAACCACAACATCCGCCCCGGGAAGCTCCCGCTCCAGGCGGGAAAACCGGATATCCTTAGGCAGTTCAAAGCTTTTATCCACATCAAAGGGCAGGCATACCGTAGGCCGCATTCCCGCATCCTTCAAAATCTGTATGGCACTGCGTACCGTCTGAAAATTCCGATCCCGGTAAGGGTTGGGAGTCAGAATCACATTTTTCATACATCCGCTCCTTTGTCCAAAGCGGCATGTGCCTGCTCTACCACATCTGCCACATCCGGGTGAATCCCCGGCACATCCGCCAGGCTCAGGTGGCCCAGAAATTCAATATTCCCCTCCGGGCCCTTTACCGGGGAAAAGGTCAGGCCGAGAATCCGGAAATCCAGACTATCCGCCAGTTCTACAAAGCTTTGCAGCACCTCAATATGGGTGCTCTTTTCCCGGACGACCCCTTTTTTGCCAACCTTTTCTCTCCCCGCCTCAAACTGGGGCTTGATCAGGCAGAGCACCTGACCGGTAGGCTTCAGCAGTGCCTTGATTGCGGGAAGGACAATTTTCAGAGAAATAAAGCTGACATCCACCACGGATAGATCCAGCGGCTCTCCCAGCTGCTCTGGGGTGACATAGCGGATATTGGTTTTTTCCATCACCACAACTCTGGGGTCGGAACGGATTTTCCAATCCAGCTGACCGTAACCCACATCGATGGCAAAGACCTTACTCGCCCCCTGCTGAAGCAGGCAATCCGTAAAGCCGCCGGTGGACGCACCGGAATCACTGCAAACATAGCCTACAGGTTTTACGCCAAAATCCCGCAGTGCTTTTTCCAGCTTGAGTCCGCCCCGACTGACGTAAGGGCATGCCGCCCCCCGAACCTCGATGGAAACCGACTTCTCGTAGGAAGTGCCGGGCTTGTCGGCTTTCTGACCGTCTACATATACGATTCCACTCATAATGATTGCCTGAGCCTTGGTTCGGTTTTCCGCATAGCCCTGCTCTGTCAGCAATACATCCAGCCTTTTTTTCACCTTCACGCCTTTAGCACCTCCTCTGCCTTTTTCGCTATGGAAGCTTCATCCAGTCCACAGTAAGCATACAGCTTTTGCTGTGAACCGTGGGGAACAAAGTCGCTTCCCAAATCCATGCCGTATACATTCTTTTCCGGGGACAGCTCCTTCAGCCGCCAGGCAAAGGCCTCCCGAATTCCGCTGCCGGTGCAGGCTTCCTCAACAATCAGCACCCTGTCCGTCATCTGTTCCAGCATTTCCTTTACAGGCAGCTCGTCCAGAGTAAGCAGCCGCAACACCGTTGCCTGAATGCCCCGGTCTGCCAGCAGCTCTGCCGCCCGCATAACCGGATTGATCATGCTGCCATAGGTAACAAGGGTAATGTCCCGGCCCGTTCTGTGGGTCAGATAGCCGATGTCCCCTGTCCAGCCGGACTGCTTCCAGTCTCCCTCCCCGCCCCGGGGATAGCGAACTGCCACAGGGCCATTGTAGTCTTCAATGGCCCAGCGGAGCATATCCTTCTGCTCTGCCAGACTGGCAGGAGCCAGGATCATCATTCCCGGCATCTGCCGCAAAAAGCCCACATCAAATACACCATGGTGGGTAGGGCCATCGTCTCCAACCAGCCCCGCGCGGTCAATTGCCAGCACAACGTGCAGGTGCAGCAGGGCAACATCCTGCATCAGTTGATCGTAAGAGCGCTGCAGGAAGGTGGAGTAAAGCGCCACCACAGGAATCATTCCCTGCTTGGCAAGACCGCCAGCCATGGAAACCGCGTGCTCCTCCGCAATGCCTACATCAAAGGTTCGCTCCGGGAATCGCTTCATAAAGTCCGACAGGCCGGTTCCGGAGGACATGGCTGCCGTGATGGCACAAACCCGCTTGTCCTTTTCCGCCAGCTCCATCATCACCGAGCCAAAGGATTCGGAATAAGTCGGGACCTTAGCCCCCAGGCTTGCACCGGTAATGGGGTCGAACTTCCCGATTCCATGGAACCGGGTAGGATCCTCCTGGGCAGGCAGATAGCCGCAGCCTTTTTTGGTAATCACATGAACCAGCACCGGCTCCCGCATCTCTTTGGCAGACCGGAGCAGCGCCATAATGCCGGGCAAATCATGCCCGTCTGCAGGGCCCAAATAGGTCAGACCCATATTTTCAAACAGTGTGCCCGGCAAAATCATCCGTTTCAGCCGGTTTTTGACCTTGCTGGTAAAGCGATAGATTCCGTCACCGCCGGGTACTTTCTTCAAAATGGTGCGATACCACCGCTTGGCATGAAGATAGTTCTGGCTGGAACGAACCCGTGCCAAATGCCGGGACAGGCCGCCGATGCTTTTGCTGATGGACATCTCGTTGTCATTGAGAATTACGACCATCGGTTCCCGGCTGACCGCCAGATCATTCAGTGCCTCGTAAATCATGCCGCCGGTGGCGGCGCCGTCTCCCACCAGGGCCACCACATCGTAGTCCTGCCCAAGAAGCGTCCTGGCACGGGCCATTCCCAGGGCAATGGACACGGAGCTGGAGGCGTGACCGGCTACAAAAGCATCCGTCACACTTTCTGCGGGCTTGGGGAAACCGGAAATTCCGCCAAACTGCCGCAAACCGTCAAAGCCCGCCTGGCGACCCGTCAGCATCTTGTGAACATAAGACTGATGACCAACATCAAAAACCAGGCGGTCTTTCTGTGTATTATATATGGTTTCAATTGCTACCGATAGCTCCACCACGCCCAGGTTGCCGGCTAGGTGTCCGCCGGTCTTGGATACATGGTCGATCAAAAATTCCCGGATTTCCCGGCATAAGCAAGCCCTTTGGGCATCTGTAAGCTGTAGTAGGTCATTCTGGCAATGAATATCCTGCAAAATTCCCACAGTTCCATCATCCTGTCTTTCTATGTTTTACCGGCGAATGCCGATGCTCTTCACATCAGCCGCCCTTCTTTTTGTGCAGCAAATCCTTGCAGCGACCGAAGGCCGCAAGGATTCTGCCAACAAGGAAAACAATCTCTGTACAAGACTGCATTGCAATCGTTTTTCCCACGGCCTTTCCTCCTACCGTCAGGCCCGCGACAAGGGCAGACATTGCCAGCGTTACCAGCTGGGGCCAGGAAAAGGTCATATAGGTCAGCACTCTGGCTGCAATGGTAGCGGAAGCTGCGCCGGATACAACGCCGCAGATATCGCCGATTACATCATTGCAAATGGAGCTGACCTTCTCTGCATTTCGCAGAAGCATGATGGCCTCCCTCGCGCCTGCAACCCGGCGGGACGCCATGGAATGAAAGGGCTTTTCATCGGCGGAGGTAACCGCCACACCCACAATATCGAACAGAATGCCAACCACCACGATGATCAGCAAAATTACAAAAGCAACGGCAATGCCGGTTCTGGACATGATTTCATTGGACAAAAAGCTAATGGTCGCAGAAACCAAAATGGTAACCAGAAAAATGGTAACGGCCCATCTTGCGGCCTTCTTCTGCTCCCGTTTACTGTCCGATTCGGATTTCGCCACAGAAATTCTCCTCAATAAGATTAAAATTAAAAAGCGGCGGCAGGCGGGATAAATCTTACGGCATAGGTCGGGTTGGATTTCCCCCAGGAAGAACCTGCCGTTGCCGTGCAGGCCGTTTCCATTTCATCTTCCGGTATAGGCGTTGCCAACCTATCTACCCGATTGCCACTTAGTCCGTACCGCAATCCCCCGCCTGCCCCGTTAGGACAGTCTAGGTGTTTTCCACAGCAGCGAACGCCGTAGTCTTAGCCTCTTTTGCAAATATGGTTTCCAGAAGCGATAACGGCAGCTGCTATGGCCATAGCTTCCGGCCGTCTGGTCTTCTTTTCCCACATATTCACTCAAGGCAGGCTACGCTGCACGCAGCAACACGATTCTGTGCACTGCCTTGCAGGTTCATATCCTGGTTCGTACGCGATCAGGGCCTCCACGGGAGGTTCTTACCGTCGTCGCACAATACCAAGTCTCCACGGAAAACGGGTCGTATGCCCCATGCCATTGGAGCGCGCCCGGAATCCTTAACCCCCAGCATCCACCCTAAACTGGGCGTAAAAAGCAGACACCAGGGACTTCACCGATGTGCCCTTCAAAGGATTTTTAGGCCCTTCCTGGAAAACGGCATCGCTGACTAGAATACTGCACCGCTTCTGTGCATTATATCACAAGGGAAATGAATATACAAGTATTTTTTGAATTTCTGTATATTTTTCACAGTTTATACGACCCATTTCCGGCACTATCGACTTAAAAACCACTCTTCCACAATATCCTGATGCGTAACTGCAATCTCCACTTTTTCCGCTTCTTCCCTGGTAAAAAACCGCAATTCCCTGGATTCCCGGCTGATGTGCAGCATAGGCTCCCGGGTGAACTCAAATCCGTAAAGCACAATCACCATGCGCCATACGCTTCCATCTTGATATGCAGCAATTCGCCCGGGATTATCATACACCTTCAGCTTTTTGAATTGCTCCGGTGGGATACGCAGCCCCAGCTCCTCATAAACCTCTCTGGCAATTGCCTGGCGACCGGTTTCCCATTTTTTTGCACCGCCGCCAACCAGTCCCCAGACATCTGCGTCCCGTCGCCGCTCCATCAGGAGCTTTCCCTGCCAGGTGAGGATTGCATTTGCCCCCAGATGCGCAGGCATGGTGGTCTTTGGTGCATCCTTTGGGTCGCCGCAGTAAAAGGTTACGATACCAGCCACATTTATCCTCTCCTTTCTTTTCTTTCAATATACATCAAACACAGCCGGAAGTAAATATCCTCCGGTCATAAAGCGCTGTGGGCGCTAAAAGCTTTTTTTCAGCAGAAGCCAAACCTGGCTGCGCGGACAATACTTGAGTTCTACCCGGCATTCCAGCAGCCCTATGCGCCCAAAGCAGTCAAATATCCGGCCCTCACCGCCCGGTCGGGAAATCTCTTTTGTATGAATTACCCGGAGAATATCCACGCGAAGGGCTTGCCCTTCATTTTCCAGGCGCAGGCGCAACGGGCGGACGGTGCCGTCCGCCCCGCACAGCGTAATCACGTCAACCGACTGCATCAGCTGCTCCATGGGAACGATCCTTTCCTTTTGTTTGTTTTATAATAGCACATTCGTTCGTATTTCGCAATGGAAATTTCTGTTGCGTCCAAATCTTCTATTTGCTATAATATCAGAAAAAGAAAAGGCGGTTAGAATGTATGCTGAAATATCCCTGTTTGGTGCTGGATCATGACGATACGGTTGTGCAAAGCGAGCTTACTGTAAACTATCCCTTTTTCCTTCAGGTTCTGCACAGCATCCGTCCCGGTGCGGCAATCTCCCCGGAGGAGTACGCCGACGGCTGCTACCGCATAGGCTTTGCCGATATGTGCCGCCAGCGTTTTTCTTTTACAGAGCAGGAAATCGTAGACGAATATTTTGGCTGGAAGGAATACATCAAAACCCACATTCCCGACCCCTTTCCCGGCATTGGTGACGTCATTCGCAGGCAAAAAGAGCTGGGCGGAAAAATCTGCGTGGTATCCCACTCCTGCAACGAAAACATCACCCGGGACTACAGCCGGAATTTTGGCATCCTGCCGGATGACATTTTCGGTTGGGATCTTCCGGAGGAAAAGCGCAAGCCCAGCGATTATGCACTAAAGGTCATCATGAAAAAATATGGTTTCTCCCCGGCAGAAATGCTGGTGGTGGATGACATGAAGCTGGCCTATACCATGGCAAAAAAGCAGAACGTCCCCATCGCCTTTGCCGCCTGGGGACGCCAAAACTGCCCTGCCATTTGTAAAGAAATGCAGGAGCTGTGTGATTTTTCCTTCGATACGCCAAAAGAGCTGGAGCATTTTCTGTTTGACTGACGAAAAGCCCTTGACACAGCTGATATAATAAAAGGAGCAGACCAGCAGGAGGTGAGCAGTCTGGAAAAGGAAAGCATAAAGGTCATGGCCCGAAACCGGGAAGCCTACCACGAATACTTTGTGGAGGAAGAGATTGAAGCCGGCATTGAGCTCTGCGGCACCGAGGTAAAGTCCATTCGGGCAGGCACGCTGAACCTGAAAGACGCCTGGTGCGGAATCAAAGACGGAGAAATGATCCTCAACCAGATGCACATCTCCCCTTATGACCACGGAAATATCTTTAATGTGGATAGCAAACGCCCCCGGCGGCTGCTGCTGCACAAGCGGGAAATCATGCGCCTGTTTGGCAAGGTTAAGCAGGACGGCTACTCCCTGATCCCCCTGTCCGTTTATTTCAAGGGCAGCCGGGTTAAAGTAAAGGTTGGACTGTGTAAAGGCAAAAAATTGTATGATAAGCGCGCCTCTGCCGCGGAGCGGGATGCAAAGCGTCAGATTGAACGTGCAATGAAAGAGAGGTAACACTCATGAATCCTACTTTTAAAATCACCATGGAAAACGGCGGGGTTATTGAAGGCGAGCTGTATCCCGATAAGGCGCCCCAGAGCGTTTACAACTTCATCGACCTGTGCAACCACAATTACTATGACGGTTTGATCTTCCACCGGGTCATCCCCGGCTTTATGATTCAGGGCGGCTGCCCCGAAGGAACCGGCATGGGCGGCCCCGGCTACTGCATCAAGGGTGAGTTCTTCTTCAATGGCGTAAAGAACGACCTGAAGCACAAGCGCGGTGTGCTGAGCATGGCCCGCTCCTCCTCCCCCAACTCTGCAGGCAGCCAGTTCTTCATCATGCACCAGGATGCCAAACACCTGGATGGTCAGTACGCCGCTTTCGGCAAGGTGACCTCCGGCATGGATGTGGTGGATGCCATTGCCTCCACAAAGACCGGCCCTCAGGATCGGCCCATTGCGGAGCAAAAGATCGCCTCCATCACCGTAGACACCCACGGGGAGACCTATCCGGAGCCCAAGAAGCTGCCGGATCCCTACGGTCGTTTCTAATTTTTGTTTTCCCGCCTCCGGGGATTTTCCCCGGAGCTCCCATGGGGCCGTACTGGTTTCGACGGGGGTAGTGAGGCTGGAATAGCGGGCCGTGGCACCTGACCACGATAAAACGGGTAACTTTTAAATTTAACTGACAACAATACTGTTGCTTTGGCTGCCTAATTAGGCGCCCATCCGCCCCGGAAGGTCCACGAGCCGGGCTCGGGTGTGATTTGAGTGGAGACCGTG
>CAKTNN010000030.1 GCA_934589065.1 uncultured Oscillospiraceae bacterium | reverse complement strand
TAGCCTTCCCAGGTGACGAAGCCGATGAGCACGTTCTTGCCCAGGGCAACCTCGCCGCCGGAGCAGGAGGGGCCGTCTGCCACGATCATCTCGGTATCTACCCGCTCGCCAACCACAACGGCAGGCCGCTGGTTGATGCAGGTACCGGCATTAGAACGGGCGAACTTGGTCAGGCGCAGAGTTTCGGTCTCGCCGTCATCGTAGCGCAGGGAAATAGAATCGGCAGAAACGGCGGTGACGACGCCGGGCTTCTTGGCTTTCAGGCAGACTTCACTGTCCACGGCGGCCTTGTGCTCGATGCCGGTGGCAACGACAGGGGGCTCGGTGGTCAGCAGAGGCACGGCCTGACGCTGCATATTCGCGCCCATCAGAGCACGGTTTGCGTCATCGTTCTGCAGGAAGGGAATAAAGGAGGTAGCAATGGAGATCATCATTCTGGGGGACACATCGATGTAGTCGATCATGTTGCGATCCACTTCGATGATCTCGTTGCGGTGACGGCAGGTAATACGGGCGTTTGCCAGGCAGCCGTTCTCGTCCAGAGGCTCGTTGGCCTGTCCGACATAGTAATCGTCTTCCACATCGGCGGTCATGTACTCCACGTCGCGGGTGACAAAGCCGGTAGCCTTGTCCACCTTCCGGTAGGGAGCCTCTACGAAGCCATACTCATTGATCTTGGCAAAGGTAGCCAGGTAGTTGATCAGGCCGATGTTGGGGCCTTCAGGGGTCTCAATGGGGCACATACGTCCGTAATGGGTGTAGTGAATATCACGCACATCAAAGGATGCACGGTCACGGCTCAGGCCGCCGGGGCCCAGAGCGGACAGACGGCGCTTGTGGGTCAGCTCTGCCAGAGGGTTATTCTGGTCCATGAACTGGCTCAGGGGGGAGGAGCCGAAGAACTCCTTAATGACAGCGGTAACGGGCCGGATGTTGATCAGGCTCTGGGGGGTGACGGAATCCAGATCCTGGACGGTCATACGCTCCCGGATCACCCGCTCCAGACGGCTGAAACCGATGCGGAACTGGTTCTGCAGCAGTTCGCCCACGCAGCGCAGACGGCGGTTGCCCAGATGGTCGATATCATCCGGCACGCCAACGCCCATTGCCACGCAGTCCAGATAGTTAATGGAAGCCATGATGTCTTCCACGGTGATGTGGTTGGGGATCAGGTCGGTCATGCGCTCGGCAATGGCCTCTTCCCAGTTGCCGTCAGGGCCGACGGTCTCCAGCATTTCCTTCAGGGCGGTGAAGCAGACCTTCTCCTTGATGCCATACTGGGCAGGATCAAAGGAAACAAAGTCCGCCATATTCACCATGCCGTTGGAGAAGACCACCACATTGCTGTCGCCGACCTTGATAACGGCGCGGTTTACGCCCCGCTTGGACAGGTCGTGGGCCTGGGCACGGGAGATGAATTCGCCGGGCATGACGAGAATCTCACCGGTGAGGGGATCGGCAATGGGCTCAGCTGCCTCCTGACCGGACAGGCGGCTCCAGATATCCATCTTCTTATTGAACTTGTAGCGGCCCACCTTGCTTACATCGTAGCGATGGGGGTCGAACAGCAGTCCTTCCAGATGGGCAACGGCGGTTTCCACCGTGGGAGGCTCACCGGGACGCAGGCGGCGGTAGATTTCCAGCAGGGATTCTTCCCGGGTCTTGCAGGGGTCCTTTTCCAGAGTGGCGATAATCCGGGGGTCTTCGCCGAACATCTCCTTAATGGCCTCATCGGTCTGGACGCCCAGGGCACGAATCAGGCTGGTGATGGGCAGCTTCCGGTTCTTATCGATGCGCACCCAGAAAACATTGGCATTGTCGGTTTCGTACTCCAGCCAGGCGCCGCGGTAAGGAATCACGGTTGCGGTGTAGGTGTGCTGGTCAGCCTTGTCCACCTCGTGACCGTAGTACATACCGGGGGAACGGACGATCTGAGAAATGATAACACGCTCAGCGCCGTTGATCACAAAGGTGCCGCCGTTGGTCATCACCGGGAAATCTCCCATGAAGATTTCCTGCTCCTTGATTTCGTCGGTTTCGGTGTTGCGCAGACGAACCCGCACCTTGATGGGCTTTGCGTAGGTAGCATCCCGCTCCTTGCATTCCTCGATGGTGTACTTGGGCTTGTCTTCCATGGTGTAGTCCAGGAAACTCAGCTCCAGCTTACCGGAGAAATCGGTAATGGTGCCCACGTCCTTGAAGACTTCCTGCAGGCCCTCTTTCAGGAACCACTGATAGGAATCCTTCTGGATCTTCAGCATATTGGGGATTTCCAGAATCTCCTCGTACTTCGCGTAGGATTTACGCATGGTCTTGCCGAACATAACGTCCTTGACCATTGCCATATAGATCATCACAGCCTTTCTTATCGAAGTGTGTTGTTGATACGCTCGGGCGGGTTGTCAATTTTGCTTAACTTCCCTCTTGACTTTCGCCCCCTCCTGTGTTAGAATGACCATGTTAGAGGAGGAATCCTCGAATGGGCATACTGCCACAGTATGGAACATCATTATATTCGATTTTCCTTCAAATGTCAATCCATTTTTCCGGGCCCTTCGGGGTCTTTTTTTATGCAAAACGCCATCCCCAACGGGATGGCGTTTTTAAGTCTCAGCGGGGCTGTTAGAAAACGCTCTGTCATTGCGAACCAGGGTGTATTTTGTAAAGGAAGGTTTTACCCCCTTCGCAAAATGCACATGACTGCGACTCATTTGTGGTGAATTGAATTGCAGTTTTGTGGGAAAGGAGATTTTTCATATTTCTATTTCAACAAATTTGAACATCCAGAATGTTTCAGCCTATTCAGTAGACCTTAAAACAAAACACGGAGGACTGTACTGCCGATGGTTATTTCATCCTCGCTGCGCAGCCGGTTGGACGAGAAAATACGCATTCCATTCAACACTGTACCCTGTGGAGAACCCATATCTTCAATATAGATCATCTGACCCTGCTTGAAAATGCGTGTATTCACCGATGCAGCGTTCGGATCCCGTATTACAATATCACATTGCTTTCCCGTTCCAATCAGCAGTTCATTGGTAAGATAGTAGATTTCTTTCTTGCTTACCGCTTCTCCGCAGAGAATTTCCATCCGCATTCGGATAGAGAATTCCTCCGCTTTCTTTTTCTTCGCCAGAATACCCGCAATAACCACTACGGCTGCTACTGCCGCCGCAATCGCAATGACCATTCCAACCATCAGGCATGATACAGGGTTTCCTTCTGCTCCATCCGCCTGTACTACGGCAGGCGGAGTTGTATCCATGGCTGTCGATTCCTGAACAGTATCCGCAGGTATTGTCGTCTCAGTTGCGGGTTCCGTAGCTTCCGCGGTTTCCGTTGGCTCTGTGCTTTCCGTGCCCTGTGTTGGCGATTCCTCCGGTTCATCCACAGGAGGAATCGCGATTGCGTCGCCGCTTTCCAAAGCAGGCTGCATATCCACATTGCGAATCCTTCCGAGAGAGAACCAACTGTTTTCTACGGCCAGCTGTACGGAGCCTTCGATCATTTCAGTACCTTCGTACCCTTTCAGCGGGAAGGTCACAGTATACAGGCTGTCCATATACTCAGAGAAAGCAGTGCCTATCTTGCCCGCATCGGTGGCGGTATTCGCGCTGCAATGTAACCCCTTCCCGGAGGATAGGGCTGCGAACGCATTCTCTTCCCAATTCTGAAAGCACAGTGTATTGACGATAATTTCAGGATAGGCCTCCATCATTGACACAGCAGCCTTGGCAGCCTGTTCTTCCCGCTCCGATTCAACAGTTTGCGCGTTGGTATACCAGGGCTCCCCATCCGTAATTACCACAAGACTGCTGACATCTCCAGCCCGACAGGTCTTCTCGCCCAGGTATTCCAACGCCTTGGCAGTCCCACCGCAAATATCGCTGCCGTCATTCTGGTAATTCAGTCGGCGCAATACCGATTGAACCTCGTTCCAGGTTGTCAGGTCAGTGGCCGCAACACGGAAGTCGGTTCCCATGGTCGCAATGGAAACATCCAGATTGCTTCCGTTTTCCAACAGGCTCTGCGCGAATTCGCTCAGGTGATATGCGTATTTGCTCATAGATGAGGAAGTGTCAACCAGCAGCAGATAGTGCACCGCGGCTCCGGTGTCGTTGAAGGGCTTCGGATTTGCCTTCTGCTCCTGCTGATAGTTGTTTACGAACAGCGATACCTCCAATTTCTCCGGCTTTTCCTGAGAGAAATTGACAAAGGAATACAGCACGTTGTCTGTCCAATAGCTGGAACGTATTGTTGTCACTTCCTCCTCATCTGCCAGAACGCAGCAGGAGAATTGGCTGAGAAGAAGAAGCGCGGATAATATGGATAAAATTCTGCGTATCATTCTGTTTCCTCCATATTGCTCAGTCGGTAACCTTGACTGTGATCAGGGACAGGTTATCGTTCCCGGAGCGGATCCGCTCCATTGCCCGCAGCTGGAGAAGCTCTCCCCAGGTTTGAGCGGTATCCGCTTTCAGAAAGTCCACCAGAATTTCCTCGTCCAGAATGTATTCCCACATTCCGTCTGAGCAGAGGAAGAACCCGTCTCCCGGTTCAATGGGCTGCCGGGGGCCGCGGCATTCAGGCTGGCTCCTGTCTGGATTTCCAAGTGCCCGCAGCAGACAGGACTGATCCTCGTCGGTACCGATCTGCGCCCGGGTAATCTCTCCCGACTTGTACTTTTTATAGGCGACGGAGTGATCCTCTGTGATATCGGCGATAGCCCGGTTGTGAAGATAGTACACTCTGGAATCGCCGACATTTGCCCAGGCCGCATCGGTTCCATTGATTACAAGCGCGGCCACGGTGCTTTTCATATTGCAGCGCCGCTGCTCCTGAAGCGAAAGAATTCTGCTGTTTGCCAGTTTTATCTGCGCTTCCAGCCAGCCTGCCAGAGGCTCTCCCTGCGTTGGGTGTTGGCACAGAATGGTGTCCACGGCGCATTTGGAGGCCAGTTCTCCATCCAGATGACCGCCCAGACCATCTGCCACTACAAAGATACCGCCCCCGGGCAGTTTGGAAGAACCGACGGCATCCTGGTTATAGGAACGTCCGCCCTGACAGGTGAATAAATAGCTGTCCAAAGTCATGGGATCACTCCAATTCCAACGCAATCACATTGTTCTGATCCGCCAGATAGAATTTGTCACCCGCACGCATACGATACGGCGTATTTGGTGTCATTTTCTGGCCGGACATCAGGAAGGTTCCGTAAGTAGAATTCAGATCTATCACAATAAAGTCGCCCGTTTTGCCGTCCCACTGCACCGAGCAGTGGCTTCCACTGACGCCGGGGGCGTCGTTGGGGAAGCGAAGACCGCAGGCGCTGCTTCTGCCGATCATAACCGGCTGGCCGGAAACCGAAACATGGTCGCCGTAATTTATTTTGGCGCAAGAGCGAACAGTGGGAATCTTTTGGGGCACGACGGGCGCAGCGGGGACAGGCACGGGTTCTGGTTTCTTCTTACGCAGGACAATCACCAGAAGCACCACAACCGCGCACACTGCCACGGCGGCAATTGCGACGGCAATGATCACCGCCGCGCTGATTTTCCGGGAAGCCGCCGCGGACTGGGCGTCGCTTCCCGAGAGAGACTGCTCGCCGGTTCCGGACTGACCGGATATGTCACCGCTGCCGGAGTACATGGTGTAATTCACCCTGTACTGATCCAAAAGCATGATCGCGTCTTCAATATTGACCGCGTAGTTGATGGACTCTTGATCCTGGTTATTGACCCCCCAGGTAGTGACGCCGATCACAGTGCCATCCGCGTCAATCAGCGGTCCGCCGGAATTCCCGTGCTTGATATCGCAGTCAATCTGTATGTTCCGCTGTCCTGTTCCAGACTGTGTTACCAAGCGGCTGATGGTTCCGGAAGTGACGGTGGAGTCATTTTTGCCCCAGGAGCTGGTGGAATCCGCCAGAATATTATCTGCCAGACCAGGAAAACCCACCGCATAGACGGTAGTACCCACCATATCTTCCGTGGGAACCCGCAGGGCCAGAGGCGTACGCTTACTGGTGGAGTTTGCCAGACGCAGAATCGCAATATCCCGGACAGAATCGTATCCCACCACAAATGCTTCTTCATAATCCTTTGAATCATAGTAAGCACGAACTTTTGCGCGGCCGCTGATTTGTCCGCCGTCTACGTTCATCGAAAACAGCTCGCCGGCTCCGCATTCCACAAAGTCTTCAATCACATGGAAATTTGTTATCAAATACTGATCCGTCACGAAAAAACCCGTACCGTGCCCAAATCCCACATTTCCGGCGCCGGTTTCCACCAGAGTGCTGACAACCACGACACTGTTGCGCGCCTCATTGGCAGAAATGGCAGACGCGGAAACAGACAGGCTGAGGATCAATACCAGCATCAGTAAGAGCGACAAAAATCTGCGTTTCATTGAGACATCTCCTTTTCTTTATTTCCCGCAGCAGATCACCACTGCCGTGAAGTTGTCCTGATGGGGCAGCTGCTTTCCTAAAACGGCATCCCGAAGCGCCCCGCAGGCGTCGTTGGCGTTTTTCAGGGTCAGGCATTCCTGTACCTCCTGTTGGGTCAGGACGCCGCCCACGCCATCGGAACACAATAGCAGCACGTCTCCGTCTTCCAGCGGAAGCGCCCGGCGCAGCCAGTCCACATCCTCCAGCCGGTCGATTCCCAGGAACTGGGTCACCGCCTGGGATTCCCGATCCCTTTTGGCAAGGGCCGGATCCATGCAGCCGCCGCGAATCCGGTTCAGATAATTTCGGTGCAGCACATTCTGCTCTCTGTTCAGGCGGATCAGCTCCCCGCGGCGCAGAAGGTAGAGATAGCTGTCTCCCACGCCGGCATAATACAGCTGCTGCTGGTACAGCAGACAGGCGATCATGGTGCTGCCGCCGGTTCCCTGAAGCATGGCATACACCTCCTCACCGGCATGGTCAATGCAGCCTGCCAGCTGGGGTTCCAGGGGTTCCTCCCGGTTCAGAATGCGAAAATCCTCCGCAACCACCGCAATGGCGTGATTGCTGGCCTGAGCGCCGCTGCGCATACCGCCCATGCCGTCTGCCACCAGCGCCAGCAAGCCTTCCGTCCCGATCCGGGTTACGTCCTCAGCATTCACAATGGCATAGGCATCCTCCTGCTGTTCCCGGCAGCCCACTCCCTGAACGCCCGCGCATTGATAGCTCAAGGCTCTGACTTTAGGCGCCGCGGAAGCGAGCGATTTGGGCTTCCTCCAGGGAAAGCGAATCATTCCGCTCCACCCGCCTTCGACGTAGGCCAGCGGAACCGATCATTGCACAGGGGAATGAACATCAGCTTGGTTTCCCCCATCTCCAGAATATCATAGGCATTCAGACGCTGGGGGACGTACAGCGGCTCGTCGTTGAGGTAGGTTACATTGGAGCCGTCGCCGGGAATCAGCTGGTAGTTGTTGTGCTTGGCGTCGTAGGCAAGACGCACATGGTTTTTCTGGGAAACGGTGTGTTCCTGAGCCAGCACCACATCGTTGTCCTCGGCACGGCCGATGGTGTTGATTCTGCCGTACAGGCGGTAATCCTTACCCACCTCCGGGCCTTCCACACATACCAGCCAGCCCACCACCGGCTCATAGCCCAGCCTCCGCTTAAATTCGCCCACCGTGCGATTGTCCTTCTCCTGCTCCATCCGGCGGCGGATAGCCTCGGGCATCACCGTTTCCCCGATGGTGGAGTCCCGTCCGCCGGTGGGAGGAATGGCGGCATCATACCCGCCGGGGGCGGCGGTATTGCCGTAGCCGCCGGGGGCAGCAGTGGGGGTGTAGCCGCCACCGGCACCGAACTGGATGGCGCGGGTGTTTCGGTTGCAGTAGGGGCAGGACGCGAATTGATCCGCGTCATATACATGCCCCGCGCTACAGGTTCTTTGCATGGGAATTCCTCCTTATCTCGTTTCCTGTGGGATTATCGTTTTTTGTATGCGTTCAAAATGGCGCTGTCCGTACATTGCAGGCTGGTCAGACTGCTGCAGTTGGAGAAGATATCGTCCAGCTTTGTTTCGTCTCCCGTGCGAAAGCCGGACAGGTTCAGGCTGGTTAATGCCTCGCAGCCATCGAACATATATTTCATTGACGTTACATTGGAGGTGTCAAAATGCGAAAGATCCAGACTGGTCAGGCTTTTGCAGTCCGAAAACATCATAAACATGGAACTTACGTTGGAAGTATCAAAGCTCGAAAGATCCAAAGTGCTCAGGTCGTTGCAGCCGCAGAACATACCGCCCATATCCGTTACATGGGAGGTGTCGAAGCCGGAAAGATCGACGCTTACCAGACGGCCGCAAAATTCAAGCATATCACTCATATTCGTCACATTAGAGGTATCAAACCCAGACAGATCCAACTGTGTAAGGCTCTCGCAATACCAGAACATTCTGTCCATATCCGTCACATTTGTGGTATCAAACCCAGACAGATCCAACTGTGTAAGGCTCTCGCAACTCCAGAACATACTGTCCATATTCGTCACATTTGTGGTATCGAAGCAGGATATATCCAGACTCTCCAGACTGTCGCAGGAGGCGAACATTCTGACCATACTGGTCACTTGAGAGGTGTCAAAGCAGTCTCCAAAATCTATGGTCTGCAAATTGACGAAAGATTCAAACAGATAGTCGGCGACACCATTGGGAGAGATCAGGCCGTCTGCCGCCACATACAGGGTACTGCCGTCCATCCACGCCAGAACGCTCCTGTTCCGGATCGCCGACACATCCCAGGCGCTGTCCGGCGTGCCCTCCAGTGTGTCTTGGAAAACCACCTGCTCCACCTGACCGCGGGGGTACTCTGTCTGCCCCCAGAATGACTGATTTTGCCTCTCGGCATAGGGCATCGATGTAGGAATTTTCTCCATCATTGCCATGAAATGGACTTCTCTGGATTCGGTCGGGGGCGTTGTTTCCATGGTTATCCAGACTTCCTGAGATTCGGGCGGGGATGTTTCCGCCTGTGCCTTCCGGGGCTGCTCTGATTTCCCGCTCCCAAGGGCCGCCAGCAGTACAACCGCGCATACCGCCGCAGCCGCCGTGGGGATCAGCCACTTGGGCAGCTGCCTTGCGGGTGCGGATTCCGGCTTAGGTTCCGGTTTGGGGTCAGCCTTGGGTTTTGGGGTGGTGATCGCCGCCCGGAATTCCGGCATGGACTGGTAGCGGTCTGCCGGGGCAACAGCGAGGGCTTTCAGCAGAGCATCCTCCTGCGCAATCGAGATTTTCGCCCCCAGAGTCGTAGGCAGAGGCAGGTTGTCCTCGTCGGAACGTTCGATGGCATCGTCCGGCTTGGTGCCGGTGAGGGCGTAGTAGATGGTTGCGCCGAGAGAGTAAACATCCGTGTAAGGCCCCTGCCGCCCCCGGCGGCTGTACTGCTCCTTGGGAGCAAAGCCGTGTTTCAGAATCACGTCCAGACTGCGGCTGACGTTGCCCAAACTGTATCGGGCCGCGCCGAAGTCCAGCAGCTTCACCGTGCCGTCCTTCGTGATATAAATGTTGTCTGGGGTCACATCCCGGTGGATGATGCCCTTTTCGTGCATGGCGGCAAGGGCGTCCATAATGGGAAGCACCACATTCATGGTATCCTCCCAGCTGAGCCGCCCGCCGCGGGCCCTGATGTAGTCGAGGAAGCTGTCGCCGTCCAGATATTCCATGACGAAATAGCCGGTGCCGTTTTCCTCGAAATAGCTGTCCACCCGGGTGATGTTGGGGTTGCCGATGAACTCCGCCATGGTCTTGGCTTCTTCCAGAAAGCTGTTCAAACCGTAGGCAAAGTTTTCACCTTGTTCCCCGGACAGGGGACAGACCGTGATTTTCTCTGTCCGGGTCGCCATGGAATCCGGGAAAAATTCCTTGATGGCAACAAGCCCCTTGGTCTGGTAGTCCTGGGCAAGGTAAGTGATACCAAAGCCGCCCTGCCCCAGCACCCGGCCCACAATGTAGCGACCATAGAGAATCGACCCCAAGGGCAGCGCCAGCGGGTACTTCTCCCGGTTTTTCGCACCGTCAAATCCGCATTTTTCGCAGATTCCGGCATCGTTCAGACTGTCGCTGAAACAGTTGTAGCAGATATTTTCCATCTTTTCACCGCCTGTTTCTTTTGCCAATTATACAAATAGTATAGCATTTCTGAAATCAAACTGCAAGCAAAGCGCGGTATTTTTGTAAAAAGTGTTGTAAAAAGGCCCCGGCAGCAAATAACGCTGCCGGGGGGCTGCCGCACCAGTGCCGCCGGGCACCGGTGCGCGACACGCTTTTCTAACAGCTCCGTCATTTTTATAGCTGAGAATAGCCGAAGCTGTTTACCAGGGCATCGATCTTCTGCCCTGCCTTGCAGTAGGGGCACTCCCGGTAATCGTAGCTGGCGTAGCCGGGAAGATCCTGAATGGTGTAAACCGATTTTACGGGATATCCTTCCACCTCGCTTACGGCGGAATAGATGGCGGCAATCCCCGCCACAGTACCGCCATAGTAGGTAATGGCTTCCAACGCCCGCTTTGCGGTGTAGCCCGTGGTAACGGAGGCCATCAGCACCAAAACGTGCTTGCCCCGGATCATGCCCTGGGTATTATCCCGGAAAATGATCTGGGAGTTGGCACTGTATTCCGGCTCCAGAATGTAGATCGTCTCGTGGGCATTGATGGTGTGGAAGCCGCTCTTCGTCAGCTCCTGGGCAAGGCACGTGCCCACAACGCCGGTTCCGTCCAGACACAAAATGGTGTCCACCGGAGTATCATTGACGAAGCTGCCCACCAGCTGATGGGCGCTGTCCCGGGCCTCGGAAAGGCGGGTCTTTTGATAGGTGATATCCACATAATAATTAATGTGGGAGTGATTGGTAGCAAAGTGACCTCGGGCCACACGCAGAGGGGCGCTTCCATGGCGAATAGGCATCTTCATCAGGGTGATCATAGCAATTCCTCCGGTCGTAAAATAAATAAAAAAGCCGGAGGAACCAACGTCCTCATAAGGGCTTTTTTTCATTATACACCAGGAATCCCCCGGAAAGCAAGTGCATTTTAACTATTCGCGCCCAAAATTGCGCCCTTTATTTTGGGCATATTGCGCATACGCAGCATTTTTTCCTGCCGGTAGAACTGGTGAGCAATGATGCGGCAGATTTTCTTCCGGCGAATCATCCAGTGGATTTTTCCGTAGCTTGCCCACATACAGTCATCCGTCTCCCCCGGTTGAAGCACGATTTCCCTCAGGGAAACGGGGTGCCTCAGGCAGTAAAAATCATAAAAGGTATTCTTATCCCGCTGAGTGTCCAGCAGGACGAACGCTTCCTTCGGGGCCGCTATCCCCGTTTCCTCCCGCAGCTCCCGGCTTATGGCGGTAAGGCTATCCTCTCCGGCTCTGGCGGCGCCGCCGGAATTTTCCCAGGTTCCGGCAAAGCTTTTTCCCGGCGCTCTGCGGGTGAGCAGCAGCTTTCCCTTGCCATCGTATACCCACACGCAGACCACCAGGCCGTATTCTCCCGGCTGCCAGGGAGTTCCCCGCAGATGAAGTCGCCCGGTCTTTACCCGGTTTTCATCATAGATATCGTTCCATTCTTCCATCTTGTGTTTCCTCTTACTGCCGGAAAAATGCCGGGGCGATATAGTCTGTCGGGTCTTCCTGGTCAAATAACGAATTGTAGTCAAAATTCACGTAAAGATCCCGCTCCTCATCCAGATATGCCTGCACATTCTCTTCCGTCAGCATTCCCTTGCCAGAGGCCATTTGCTCCAGCATCCAGTCGTTGACCCAGGGGCCGTAGTGAATGCGGTCTTTGTAATTGGCAAGGTCTGCCGTGAGCTCCTTCACGGTGTTCCAGCTGAACAGGCGGATATTTTTGCAGGGCAGGATGGCGCGAATCACGATCTCTTCCATTTCCAGCTGCGCCTCCAGCTGGCCTTCCTCCCAGAGATCTCCCCACCATGCGGCGGAATAGGGAGTCAGGAAACAATAAAAGGTGGTATCCGGATGCTCCTGGGCAAGGGCGACCACCTTTTCCCGGACATTGCAGCGCACCTTTTCCCGGCGCTCCTCCGTAAGGGCCTGCTGCCGGGTTTCCGCGTATGGCGCATCCCGGCGCACCGCAACGCTCTTTCCATAGATTTCCGGCCCCCAGGCGCTGTAATCATCCAGGCTGCCCAGTCCGGGCGTCTCCCCCCGGAGTCTGCCCAAAAGCATTTGCATACAATTGCCGTAAATCACATCCCGGTTCAGTACATAGTATACATCGTCCAGCAGCTTCTCATTATACAGGTGGGTCGGGTAAGGGCCAATCTCGTAGTGCACCTGCCGGGGCGCTTCCTCAAAGTAGCTCATATCCAGAGAACGAATCACGGTTTTGATCTCCGGATGATTCCGAAATGCCACCCGCAAAAGGCCGTCCACCTCAAACCAGCTGGCGCCCTTGGAAGGAACTTTGATACAGCTGCCGCCGAAGTATTCCTCCGCCTGGGAGGTTTTGAAGCACTCCGTCATGCTGCTGCCGGCAATGACGGAATCATAAGTAAGATGCTTGACCATGCCGTCGTTGACGCTCCGCTGCACCTCCGGTTTGTATAGAAACTGTTCCAGCCGGGGCGCGCGGTAATGAAAATAGGGGTCAATATAGACTGTCAGCCCTATCACCAGGGCCAGGCACCCCAGAAAGACGGTCAAAAACAGCCCCGTCCAGTTTTTCTGTTGCTTCATAGCTTCTCCTCAGAATTGGTTGTAGACAAAAACCGCTTCCTTGCTCAGGCAAGTCAGGCAGAATACCAGCAGCAATGCCGCAGCAATTGCCGAAAGGGTCGTCCTCTTATATTCCCGGCGGCAGGTGTTTGGGGGAATCAGGCACAGCAGAAGGCTCCCGCCGTAAAAGACCGCCAGCACCATTCTGCGCACCCACAGCGCCCCCGCATCCAGGTTAAACAGTTTCAGCAGCAGCCGGATTTCCGGAGTGAGGAACTGGGCGTAAAATCCGCTGCAAATATTGGTGCCGGAAAAGGCCGCAATTTTGGACAGCCGGAAAATCCACTCCGTTGTGCTGCCGTTCTGGAACAGCATCCAAAGGACATTGAGCACGGTAAAGGTCAAAAGCCACTGGAGCACCTTGGGCAGATACTTTCGGTATTTTTCCGTCATCCGCTCCAGGACGCAGAGCAGACCGTTGAGCAGGCCCCACAGCACAAAGCCAAAGCTCGCCCCATGCCACAATCCGCTGACCAGGAAAACCAGCAGCGTATTGAGATAGGTGCGCGCCGTTCCCTTGCGGCTGCCCCCCAGGGGAAAATAGATGTACTTTGTCAGGAAGGCAGTCAGAGAAATATGCCAGCGCTTCCAGAAATCCCGGATGGACAAGGCTTTATAGGGGGAGTCAAAATTCATGGGCAGCCGGATATTCAGCATTCTGGAAAAGCCCAGGGCCATATCGCTGTAGCCGCTGAAATCAAAATAAATCTGGAAGGTATAGGCAAACGCCATCAGGATCAGCTCTACGGAGCTGGCCTCTTCCCCGGTTAAAAATACCGCCGCAGCGGCAAAGGTATCCGCCAGAACTGCCTTTTTGGCAAGCCCCAGGACGAACTGCTGGATGCCAGCGGTGAAATTCTCCTGTGAAAAGCGCAGATTCTCCTGCCGGTGAAACTGGGGAATCAGCTGCTCCGCCGGAGCAATGGGCCCCATGATGAGCTTCGGAAAATACACCACATACAGCACATAGTCCAAAAAGCTGTCCGCTTCCCGCTCCCCGCGGGAGGCATCCACCAGGTAGGCAATCTGCTGAAAGGTAAAAAAGCTGATGCCCAGGGGCAGCGCAAGGCTCGGCAGATACGCCGCTCTGTGCAGCAGCAGAAGTGCCGTCTCCACCGCAAAATTTAAGTACTTGAAGACAAACAGCAGCCCCACATGAAAGGCAATGCCCAGCAGCAGGAAGACCTTTTTCCGGCTTTCCCACCGCTTCATCGCCTTAAGCAGCGCGATATTTACCCCAATTCCGGCACACAGGCACGCAAGGCTTTTCCAGCCTCCCCAGGCGTACAGTGCCAGGGATGCCCCAATCAAGAAAAGATTTGCTGCCCTCTGCCCCAGGCGGGCAAAGAGGAAATACGCGCATACCGTCAGAGGGAGCGCCGCAAGGATGAACAGATAGGTACTGTACTGCATATCCGTTTCCCCCTTATCCCTGGTTCATTTCCGACTTAGGCTTATGCTCTTTGCTGAAGGAGAAGCCCCGGCCCCAAACCTCGGTAACCTGGGTGACGATCATAAAGCACTCCGGATCAATCTCCCGGGCCAGACGCTGCACCCGATGGAGCTCCTTGGTGGATACCACACTGAGCACCACCTGGGTCTGGGCACGGAGATATCCGCCCTCCCCCTGGAGGAGGGTCACTCCCCGGTCGGCATTGATGAGGATGCTGTCGGCGATCCGCCGGGCCTGCTCGCTGATGATCTTGATTTCCGTCCGGCCCGTACCGGCAAGGAGGGTTTTATTCAGGGTGTAATTCACGGCAATCAGCATAAGAATGCCGTAAAGGAGCTCCTCCGGGGTGTGGAAGAGCAGCTGAGTCAGCATAATGGCAAAGTCAAAAAGCCACAGGCTCACAGGCACGGGAATGCCCGCCAGCTTTTTGAGAATCAGAGGCGGAATATCCATGCCGCCTGTGGAAGCGCCTGCCCGAATCACAATGCCCAGGGCAATCCCCAGGCCCATGCCGCCAAAAATGCTGCACAGAAGCAGGCTATGGGTAATCACCATATCCCCCAGGAGCGCCTGGCACAGCCGCAGGAACACAGGATACAGGAAGGAACTGAGCACCGTGGTCATGGCAAATTTTCTGCCCAGCACCAGCCAGCCCAACGCCAGCATAAAAACATTGAATACCAGCACAAAAACGGATACCGGGATGCCCCACAATGCTCTTGCAACCAGGGAAAGGCCCGTTGTGCCGCAGCTGACCAGCTCCCCCGGCAGAATAAACAGCGCAACCACCAGTGCATACAATAGATTTCCCAGGACGATTGCCAGGAAATCCGGCAGACTCTTCTTTAGCTTCCCGATCATTCTTTTTCCTCCAAAGCCCCGTAAAAAAATCGCAGAAAACGTTTTTATTGTATCCGGCCCAGGAGGATTTGTCAATGGGAAGCCGCCCCAGATGCAGAAAGCCCCTCCCGAACAAGGTCGGGAGGGGAAAAGCTTTACTCGTTAGCCTTGGCGTCGGCAATGATCTTTGCCTGGTTGGCCTTTGGCACTTCCTCATAGCGTTCAAAATTCAGCTCGAAGGAGCCTCTGGCCTGGGTCATCGCACGCAGGTCGATGGCGTAGGAGCCCATCTCTGCCATGGGCACTTCCGCTTCCACAACGGTGTCGCCCTTGCCATCGGGGTTCATACCCATCACGCGGCCCCGGCGCTTGTTCAGGTCGCCGATGACATCGCCCATGTAGCTGTCGGGGATGGTGACCTTCAAAGAGCCAATGGGCTCCAGGAGGGTTGCGCCGGCATTGGGCATTGCTTCCTTGAATGCCAGAATTGCCGCCATCTTAAAGGCCATTTCGTTGGAGTCTACAGGGTGGTAGGAGCCATCGTACAGCACGGCTTTCAGGTTGACCATGGGGTAGCCTGCCAGGGGGCCCTTCTGAACGGCTTCCTGAATGCCCTTTTCAACTGCCGGATAGAAGTTCTTGGGCACGGAGCCGCCGAAGACCTCTTCCGCGAAAATCATACCGTCCTGCTCCTCCTGGGGCTCGAAGCGGATCCACACGTCGCCGAACTGACCGGAGCCGCCGGTCTGCTTCTTGTGCCGCCCGTGGGCCTGGACGGTCTTCTTGATCTTTTCCCGGTAAGCAACCTTAGGCGTGGTGAGCACGGCGTCCACACCGAAGCGGGTCTTCAGCTTGGAAACCAGCACATCCAGCTGCTGGTCGCCGGTGCCGGAGACGATGAGCTGCTTGGTTTCGGGGTTATTGTATACGGTGAAGGAGGGATCTTCCTCGTTCAGCCGGTTCAGGCCGGTGCCGACCTTTTCCTCCTGACCGCGCACCTTGGGGGCGATTGCCATAGAGTAGCAGGCATGGGGATAGGGAATCTGTTTCAGGCTGACCACCTTTCTGGGGTCACAGAGGGTATCGCCGGTCTTGACCTTATCCATCTTGCCGATGGCGCCGATATCGCCGCAGGCCAGGGCCTTGACTTCCGTATTCTTCTTGCCGCACATCACATACATACGGCCCAGCTTTTCCGTCTCGCCGGTGCGGGAATTGACCAGGGTGGTATCCGGGGTGATTTCGCCGGATAGAACCTTAATAAAGGAATACTTGCCGAACTGATCGGAAACGGTCTTCCACACAAAGGCTGCGGGCACGCCGCCGGGAGAAACCACAAATTCCTCCACGCCGCCTTCGCTGTTTACGGCCTTGTGATAGTTGCCCTCTACGGGGTTGGGCAGCAGATCTACGATGTGATCCATGAGCATCAGGCTGCCCAGGCAGGTAACGGCAGAGCCGCAGAACACGGGGAACAGGCTCAGCTCCTTCACGCCCTGGTGCAGGCCCGTGATCATTTCCCGGTAAGTAAAATCCTCGCCCTCAAAGAAGCGGTTCATGAGCTCTTCGTCCGTCTCGGCAACGGCTTCCTTCAATGCGTCATTAAACTCCACAACGACGGAGGCCTTATCCTCGGGAACCTCGATTTCCACACGCTTCAGGTTCTGCATCTCGTAGGCCCGCTTATTGAGCACATCGATGATGCCGGTAACCTTGTGCCCGCCGTCCCAGATAGGAACGATGACAGGGGCGATCTTATTGCCGTACTTTTCCCGGAGGGAATTGAAGGTGGCATTGTAATCGGAATTATCCTCGTCCACCTTGGAGATATAGACAAACCGGGGCATATTCCGCTCTTCGCAGTAGGCCCAGGCCTTTTCAAAACCGACGGTAATGCCATCCTTGGCAGACAGCACCAGGATAGCGGCATCGGAAGCCCGCAGGGCCTCCATCACGGCTCCGGAAAAATCGAAGCCGCCCGGAGTATCCAAAATGTTGATTTTGGTGTTGTGATACTCTACGGGAATTACGGAAGTAGAAATAGAAATATTACGGCGGATCTCCTCAGGATCATAATCGCTGACGGTATTTCCGTCGGCGTTTTTACCCATACGGTCAATGGCGCCGGTCATATACAGCAGGCTCTCTGCCAGGGCGGACTTGCCGCTGCCGCTGTGGCCCAACAGGCAGATGTTACGGATAGCGTTAACAGTGTACATAGCGAAAATAGCTCCTTTCGGGAAAGCGTCTGCCTTCCAGAGGTGAATTCATCCGAAGGTCGCAAGACTCGAACAGTGACATTATACACGAAAGGAGCACAGATTTCAACGTTTATTTTCGTCAAAATGCAACGAAGCGTATTTCCAATGACAGACAAATGAATTTTCTGGCAAAACACACAAAAGAAACGGCCCACTTTTGTGAAGGCCGCACAAAGTCTTTTTGCAATCGAATTGTGTACATCCATTTGTTTTCTTTGCAAAGGCTTTCGGGACACTTTTCCTCTTAATGTCCTTCTCGACATTGTGTACGAAAAGAATTCTCAAAATTTGTATATTAATCATTTGCCATTTTCTATTGTATCCTGTATAATATTACCGTCAATTTACCATTTGCCCCTTTGGGGACTTTCATACCGTATTGTCCGGACGCAAGGCGCGTCCGGGAGGAAGGAGCATTCCGCCGTGATCAAAAACCTGAACCAGGTAACCTTTCAGGGCTTCGGCACCGTTCTGCCGGAGCGGGCCCAGCCGGGCCAGCCTGCGCCCAAAAATGCCTCCCGCATGAAACTGACCCAGATGGAAGCCTCCATCTACCAAGCCAAGTGCGACACCATGCTCAACTGCACCGGCGATATGTGCGTGCTCTCCGTCAGCAAGGACGGGGAAAACTATCAGCACTTTTATCTGGACAAAACCGTCCGTATCCGTCGGGATATTTTCTTCTCTCTGAGCGTATATAAAGAGGAGGCTTCCGTCATTCTCTCCGCCGAAGTTCCGCCGGAGCGGGTGGGCTCCACCGCCATCCGGAATCTGCGCATCGATGCCCAGCTGCGGGTTGCCGGTATTTACACCTTCTTCTATCAGGAAAAGGAGCAGGGCTTCCTCTTCCCCGGCGAGTCTCACCATATGCCGGAGCTGACTTATGTGGATCAGGGCAGCCTGCACTCGGTAGCCGATGGGCAGGATTGGCTTTTGCATCAGGGTGAAGCGATGGTCTATGCCCCCGGTCAGTGGCATATGCAGTATGCCGACATCGGCGTTGCCCCCCGGTTTGTCACCGTTTCCTTTGACTTAGACGGGGGCAACCTATCCAGCCTTTATAACCGGAAGCTCTCCGTCCCTCAGGAGGCCGTCACCCTGCTGCAGCAAATGCTGCGCACCCAGGAGCGCCGGGATCCCTTTGTTTCCGACATGATCATGGCGCAGCTGACCATGCTTTTGCTGGTTCTGCTCCGGGAAACCGTAAGCCCCACCGGCAGCAAGCTCCAGGGCACCAACACCATCCACTCCGAAAACGAAATTATCCGCCACGCCCAGCAGTATATTTCCGCCCACATCCGGGAAAAGCTCTCCGTTCGGCTGATTGCCCAGCAGGTGGATGTCAGCCCCAGCTATCTGACGGTGCTGTTCCAGAAGAATTTGCAGATTTCCCCCGGCGAATACATCCGCCGCATCAAGCTCCAGGAGAGCAAGCAGATGATCCGGGAGAACAACCTGAACTTTACGGAAATTGCTGCCGCACTGCAGTATTCCACCGTGCACCACTTCTCCCGCCAGTTCAAGGAGAAATTCGGCATTACCCCCACGGAATACGCCCGCTCGGTAAGATAAATTCATTTCCCCCGGCCCTTGAACTGCGCCCCGTCAAGTAGGCAGCGAAATAATGAACGAAACGTTCACAGAGCTGCGGCGCTGTGGCACCCATCCAATATGTGTGCTTGCCGGAGCAAGTACACATATTGGATGGGTTTTGTTATGCCGCCAGTAACGTCGTGTGCTTCTCCATAGGCGTAAGGATGCCGGGATTTCTTTGGACACGCTGCGTGTTGCAGTACAGAATGTATTTCTCTCTCTTCTCTTTCCTATAGGGGCCGCCGAAATACCCCTTCGGCGGCTCCGCCTTTTGTTACAAAGAATAGAAAATGCGCAAAATACCCGTGTTCTCTGTTTAGCATCCGTTTACAAACGGGCGCTATACTATAGTCACTATGGATACAAGGAGAGAACCGCAACCATGAATATTACCATTGTCTGCGATGTTCTGGGGGAAGCCAACAACGGCACCACCCTGGCTGCCATGAATCTCATCGGCTATCTCAAGGAAAAAGGGCATCAGGTAACGGTTCTGTGTCCGGATCAGGATAAGCTTGGGCTGCCCGGCTACGCGGTGGTGCCCACCTGGGATCTGGGCATTTTTAACGGCTACGTTGCCAGCAACGGCGTTTCCCTGGCAAAGCCGGAGGATTCCGTGATTTCCCGGGCCATCCGGGATGCGGACATTGTCCACGTGATGCTGCCCTTCCCCCTGGGACGGCGGACAATCTACCTTGCCAAGCAGCAGGGCATCCCCGTAAGCTCCGGCTTCCACGTCATGGCGGAGAACGTCAGCAGCCACGTATTCCTGCAGAACTGCGCCCCGGCAAACCGGGCCATCTACGCCTACTTTTCCAAGGCCTACCGTCAGGTGGACGCTATCCACTACCCCACCCAATTTCTGCGGGATCTGTACGAAAAGATGTACGGCAAAACCAACGGCTACGTCATTTCCAACGGCGTAAACAGCACCTTTCAGCCCCGCCCTGCGGAAAAGCCCCAAAAGATGCAGGATAAATTCGTGATCCTCACCACCGGGCGCTACTCCAAGGAAAAAGGCCACCCGGTGCTTATTGAGGCGGTAAACCGCTCCAAATACCGGGATCGCATCCAGCTGATTCTGGCAGGCTCCGGCCCCCGGGAAAAGGCGCTGAAAAAGTTCTGCCAAAAGCTGCCGACTCCCCCTATTTTCGGCTTCCACCCCCACGGGGAAATGGTGGATATTCTGAACTATGCAGACCTGTATGTTCACCCCGCCATTATCGAAGCCGAGGGAATTTCCTGTCTGGAGGCTCTGAACTGCGGGCTGGTTCCCATCATTTCCGACTCTCCCCGGTGCGCCACCAAGGACTACGCCCTGACGGACAAGAGCCTGTTCCACTACCGTGACCCCGGCGACCTGGCAGAAAAGATCGACTGGTGGCTGGAGCATCCCCAGGAGCGGGCCAAATGGAGCAAGGCCTACGCCGAAAACGCCGCCGGTCGGTTTGACCAGCGGATGTGCATGGAGAAAATGGAGCAGATGCTTCTGGAAACGGCAGGAAAACGCACATGCCCAGAAAAATAGTTCTTTACCATGATCCCCTCCACGATGATTTCGCCGGAACCCACATCGATACCAAGGCACTGCCGGAGGATTTTCAGTTCATTCCCCAAAACCCCTTCTGGCGGGCAGCCGCCTGGTTTGTCTACCGGCTTCTGGCCCGGCCCATTGCCTTTCTGTTCCGGAAGCTATGGTGCCGCCAGCGATTTGAAAACAGGGCCTGTCTTGGGGAAACCCGGGGGCAGGGCATCTATGTCTACGCCAACCACACCCAAAAGGGGATGGATGCCTTTCTCCCCTGCCAGTTGCGGCAGAAGGGGCGGGGGTATATTGTCGTGGGCCCGGATGCCCTGTCCATCCCCGGAATCCGCAATCTGGTGCAGATGCTGGGAGCGATTCCCCTGGGCGCTACCCTGGCCCAAAGTCAGGAAATGGCCCGGTGCATCCACCGGCGTATTTCCCAGGGAAATCTGATCGCCATTTACCCGGAGGCCCATATCTGGCCCTACTACACCGGCATTCGCCCCTTCCCGGAGGCCTCCTTCGGTTATCCGGCCCGGGACGGCGCACCGGTGTATGCCATGACCAGCTGCTATCGCAGGTGTTTAACCCGGCGGCGTCCCCAGGTAGTGACCTATCTGGATGGGCCCTTCTACCCCGATATGAGTCTTTCTCTTCCCCAGCGGAAGAAAAAGCTCCGGGAGCAGTGCTATGCCGCCATGACAAGCCGCACCGCCGCCTTCTCCAACTACCAGTACTACGAATACCGCCAGGCATGACGGGATTCAAAAAACAAAGGACTGTTAAACGCGCGTCATTACTTTCCCGAACCGAGGATCTTCTCCGGTTCGGGAATTTCTTTGACGGAACGTTTTTAACAGTCCCTTTGTATTTGTTGTTTATGGGCTTTGCTGCAATTCGCTCTTTGCCAGATATCTGCCCTTGTTTTTCTCTTTTGCCTGATACAGCAAAATATCTGCCTCGCTGACCAGGGCGTCATAGTCCAGCAAATCAGAGCCCGGGCGAACCGTAACCCCCACTGTGATGTGAATCACCAGTTCGTTTCCGTCCGGGGCCATCAGGGTTTGTTCTTCCAGGGAAGCATACAGCTGCCGGATTCTATCCTCCGCCTCCTCCAGTCCCCTGCAGCCGGGCCAGCAGATATAGAATTCGTCGCCGGAGCGGCGGCCCAAAATGCACTCAGGGGCAAACACGGCCTCCAGCCGGCGGGCCAGCTCCCGCAGGTAGGTATCCCCAAAGGCGTGCCCAAAGCTATCGTTGATGTTCTTAAAATTATCCAGATCCATCATAAAAAAGGCGACGCTGCACCGGGACTGCATGGCAAGGTTCACCGTCTTTTCAAAGCTGCGCCGACTGCGCAGACCGGTAAGGGCATCGTAGTCCCGTTCCCGGATGATCTGACTGACCATTTGGTTGATGCCGTCACTAAGAGCCCGGAATTCGGGGCTGGAATCCACCCGCACCACCGTATTCAGGTCTCCCTGGCGGATCTTGTTCATTCCGTCCACAATGCTGTAAACGCCCCTGGTAATGCTCCGGCTGACCATCAGGCTGATGGCGGCAATGGCGGAAATGCTCAGCAGCAGCAAACAGGCCACCATGGTAAAGACCTCCCGCCACATTTCACTGAAAATGCTGTGGCTGTCCACCGCCACGCCAATCACGTAGTCTTCCATCTGCTCGGTCACCAAAAAGACCTGCTGCCCTGCCAAGCTTGTAAAGCGGCCCTCATAGAAAACATTCGCATAGTCTTCCGTCAGGCCCATATCCCCAACGGTTTTCTCCAGGAGGGTGCCGTCGGAAGTGCCGGTAATCTGCCCGGACTGTGCACTGGCGGTAAAAATAAACTCTCCATCCGCTGCAATGGTGTGCTCCAGAATATAGGATATCTCGTTTCTTGCCGCCGCGTCCAGATACCGTTGTGGCTTCAGCCCGATCTGCACAATGCCCGGAGCGTCTTCCCTGGCGACGGCAATATACTGGGAAATCTCCTGGGTCGTCCCGTTTGGCTGGATTTCCTGGATAATGGTAAGCTCCGGGTCATCCAGAATCTGCAAAAACTCCCGGGTCTGATCCGCATCATCAAAATCCATATTATAGTACCTGGGTTCGGTGCCCCAACGCAGGAAGCCGTGGGCATCCACCACGTGGAATTCGTCCACCCCCAGCAGATCCCGCACCTTTTCCATTTCACTGCGGTTCAGGAGGATTCCCGGGTGCTGAGCAATGATGTAGGCCAGCGCGTGACATCGGGTCAAATAGTCTTCATCCAGGCTCTCTTTGAGAACCTTCAGCTCCTCTTCGTTGGCCTTCAGCACGGAATGGATCCGATCGGAGGCACTCCGGGCATGGCTGACCGCCTGCCGCCGCAGCAGCCTGGAAACGAGATAGAAATCCGCACAGCTCATGAGGAAAATCACAAGCAGGAAAATTGCCAGCAAGCGCCGGACGAATTGCTTCTGCATTTGCCTTCCTCCTTTGGAGCATTTCTTTCATTATAACGCCCCTCACGGAAAAAGCAACACATAAAACAAAATTTTATTACTTTTCATTTCAAAATATGTGATACTGTCCAATGCTTCTTCATTCAATGAAACACAAGCTTCTTTATTTTCTCTTATCCATCCTGCACAAATTCCGAAAAGAATGTGTACTTTTTCCCTTTCCTGTGTTATAGTGAAGACTGTAAACAGAAAGGATGGTGTTTCCACCAATGAATTATAATGAGGTGATGGCCCAGGCCAGAGGCAACATGGGCAAGTGCAAGGCCTGCCCTGTGTGCAATGGCGTTGCCTGCCGCAATACCGTACCCGGCCCCGGTGCCAAGGGCGTCGGCGATACCGCAATCCGCAACTACGAGATGTGGCAGCGTATCCGGGTTAATATGGATACCCTCTGCCCCTGCGGCGATGCCGATACAAGCTACACCCTCTTTGGCCGTTCCTTTGCCGCCCCCATTTTTGCGGGCCCTGTGGGCGCAGTGACCATGCACTACAGCGACCTATACAATGACCAGAGCTACAATGCCGCCCTGGTCAGCGGCTGCGCCAGCGCCGGAATTGCCGCCTTTACCGGCGACGGTCTGGACGCCAACGTGATGGTGCAGGCAACCAAGGCCATTGGCGAGGTTGGCGGCTGCGGCGTGCCCACCGTAAAGCCCTGGAATCTGGAGCTGATTCGGGAAAAGATGGCAATGGTCAAGGAAAGCGGTGCTTTCGCCGTTGCCATGGACGTAGACGCTGCCGGTCTACCCTTCCTGCGGGGCATGGAGCCTCCCGCCGGAAGCAAAACCGTGGAGCAGCTGCGGGAAATCAGGGAAATTGCAGGTCTGCCCTTTATCGTCAAGGGCGTTATGACCGTAAAAGGCGCCCTTAAATCTCTGGAAGCCGGTGCAGATGCCATTCTGGTATCCAACCACGGCGGACGGGTGCTGGATGGCTGCGCCGCCACCGCAGAAGTCCTGCCGGAAATCGTAGAAGCCGTAGGAGGCCGGGTTCCCGTTTTGGTGGACGGCGGCATTCGCAGCGGCACGGATGTATTCCGGGCCCTGGCTCTGGGCGCACAGGCCGTGGTCATCGCCCGCCCCTTCGTCTGCGCAGTCTACGGCGGCGGCGCAGAGGGTGCAAAGGTCTACGCCGACAAGCTCCGTGCAGAGCTGGCAGATACCATGCAGATGTGCGGCGTACATAAACTCAGCGAAATCGACCGCAGCTGCGTCAGAGTCTGACTGCGCGCGCCTTTCAAAGCATAATAAAAGCCATCCTTTCCGAGTCCCCCAATGGGGCAGAAAGGATGGCTTTTTTCGTTTTGCAAAACCGTTACTTTACAAACGGCTTCAGGATCTTCGTCAGCACCAGCGCGCAGGCGATTTTAATGGCATCGGGAATGATGTAGGGAATAACGCACATACCCAGCACCGCCGCCAGGGAGATTGCTCCCTTGGACTTGGTATACACCACCAGGAACCAGGCCGTGCCAAAGGCATAGCAGGCCAGCAGGCCCAGCACCATGGAAAGGGGCAGCACCCACTTTTTCTTCCCGGGGATGGCTTCCATCGCCCACATAATGAGGGCCGAGAACAAAAATCCCACAATATAGCCGCCGGTGGCTCCCAGGAGCTTGCCAAAGCCCCCGGCAAATCCGGAAAATACGGGCAGTCCGATGGCGCCCATCAGTACATACACCAGGATCGCCAGTGTGCCTCTTCTGCCTCCCAGCAGTCCCACTGCCAGGAATACGCCCATGGTCTGCAAGGTGAAGGGGATCTGCCCCGGGATGGAAATCCAGGCGCAGATTGCCATCAGGCAGGCGAACATGGCAATATACACCATATCCTTTGTGGTCAGTTTCTTCTTTTCCATTTTCTTTCCTCCTATATTTTGGAGCGGCAGCAGCGGTCTTTCTCTGGCAGGCCTCCTGCCGCTCACATTTTAATACGAATTTCTCCGGCCCGCAGGGTTTCCACTCTGCCGTCTTCATACTCTACCACAAGGCCGCAGCTGTCATCCAGCTCCAGGGCCGTGGCTTTTCTGTCCCCTGCCAGGATTTCCTTTCCCAGCACCAGACTGTGTGCCCGGTAGTCTGCCAAATAGCCCTCCGGGCCTGCCAGCAGCGATGCCAGCTCATTTAGAAATGCCGCCGCCAGCCGGTTTCGACCCTCTTCCTGGGTCGCATCAAATACCGGCCCGGCAATCTCCCGCAGTTCCTCCGGGAAGCCTTCCCGGGGTGCGTAGGCATTGAAGCCCGCCCCCACCACGGCATAGTCCAGCCTTCCGTCCTCCAGAGAGAAGGCCGCCTCCGTCAGAATACCGCAGACCTTTTTGCCATTCAGGAATACATCGTTTACCCATTTGATTCCGGCCTCTTTCCCGGAAACCCGGCTTACCGCCCGGCAGGCAGCCAAAGCCGCCATGGTGGTGAGCCTGCGGCTTTCCTCCGCGCCCCAGTCCCGCCGGATGAGAACGCTGAGGTATACCCCCGTATCCGCCGGGGAAAAGAAGCTCCGGCCCAGCCGTCCCCGGCCCAGGCTCTGGCTTCCCGCCGCCAGCACCGCGCCATCCGGCGCTCCTGCCATCGCTTGCTGCCGCAGGAGGGCATTGGTAGAGGTGACATCCCCCAGCACCTGGAGCGACCAGCGGTTTCCCGCCTCCAAACGGCTTTCGATGCCGCCTCTCGTGAGAATATCTCCGCAGGAGGACAGGCAGTAGCCCTTCCCCGGCTGGGTTTCAATGGGAAAGCCCTGCTCTTTCAGCGAGCCCACCGCCTTCCACACCGCCGCCCGGGAAAGCTGCAGGCTCTGGGCCAGCTCCTCCCCGGATAAAAAGGAGCCCTTGCAGGCTGCCAAAAGGGTCAGCACCCGATCCTTTGTTGTCATGATTTTTCCTCCTGTTTCCGGGTGCATGGTAACATGAGAATCGGTAGTTGTCAACCATTCATTTTTAAAGGTTTACGGCTGTTTTATAAAAAGAGCGCCCCGGTTTCCCGGGGCGCATATTTCCTATTTTAGCAGCCGAAACCGCCAATCTGGCACAGAATCTGCCAGATATTGCAGAAATTGAAACGCATTATCTTGGCCTCCTTGTTTTGGTCTCGTCTCTCGAGGACAAGTGCATTGTAACCTAAATGTAATTCTTTTTCAAGCTGTAAATCCTGGTAATTTTCCTAGCCTGCTGCCCCATCGATTCCCGGAACATCAGAAAAGGTTAAAATCAGTCCATTGGGCAGGCACGCAATGGGCGCGCCGCTGCTGCAATAGCCCATTGCCATACAAATATGATCCGGGCAGCTGGCCTCAATGACCGCCACCTTTCCGCCGTGCACATCAATCACGTTGGTACCGCCGTTTTCCCCCGTCAATGTCATCGTTCGGTCTTCGGATAAATCCAGCACCATGGTCACTTTTCCGTCCTGCACCACGGTAACATAGCTTTTTTCTTCCTTCGGCAGCAGAAAATAGGCGCTCAGCCCCAGGCACACCGCCAGAACCGCTGCAATCAGAATCACCCAATACTTTGTCTTCATACCTGCTCCTTGCTTTTTTCTTTAGTATACCAACTTTTGCAGAAAAAAGCAAATAAAT
>CAKTNN010000029.1 GCA_934589065.1 uncultured Oscillospiraceae bacterium | reverse complement strand
ATCAGAACCACGGAGTGCTCCTGCAGGTTGTGACCGACACCGGGGATGTAAGCGGAAACTTCCATACCGTTGGTCAGACGTACACGAGCGATCTTACGCAGTGCAGAGTTAGGCTTCTTGGGGGTAGTGGTACGAACGGCAGTGCAAACACCACGCTTCTGGGGGGAAGGCAGAGTAGTAGCCTTGTTCTCCAGAGTGTTCAGACCTCTCTGCAGAGCAGGAGCGGTGGACTTGTAGGTAGCAGCCTTACGACCATTCTTCACCAGCTGATTAAAAGTAGGCATCTAATTTCTCCTTTCTTTCATTCTCGCCGCTTGGCGGGTAATATATTCCACGGGCAAGCCCGATAGAATCTCATTTGGCGACCCCTGCCGCCGCTGCGCCCACGTCGATGCCGCAGGCCCTGCCCAGCTCCGCCATTGTGCGAACCCAGACCGGCTGGATATCAGCTTCTGCACACAGCGCCTGCAATGGCTCTGTTACATTGGGGTCTGCATTCTCGGCAAGATAGACGGTTTCTATTTTTCCGGAGCGCAGCGCCTTGCGAAGCTGCTTTGTGCCCACCAGGAGCTTGTCCCGGTTGAGCTCCGGCAAATTGCCGGAATACGGTATTCTACATACTTTTTTCATATCCATACAAGATTGTATTATACCCAAATTTTCCGAATTGTCAATGAAATTTCCAAAATAAATATCAACAAAAGCCTGGCTGTGCAAAAGTTCTTTTTGTGTTTTCATACAATGCTCCGGCCCATGTTCATAGCAGAAATACAGATGTTTCTTTGTCGGCTCTTCTCTCTTTCCGCGTCGGGCATAAGAATAGCCCCGGCTAAAAAGCCGGGGCGAAAAAATCATTCCGCATATTTTCCCTTGTAAACCCACTTGGCGTAGATCTTGTTCACCAGGAAGTTGCCCAGCAGGCCGAAGAGGATGCCCAGCACCAGGCTCACCAGCACATCGGTGGGATAGTGGACATACAGATACAGCCGTGAGAAGGCGATGAGAATTGCCAGCACCGTTGCGGGAATGCCCATGCGCTTATCGTGGAGCATCAGCACCGTGCAGGCCTCAAAGGAGGCAATGGTATGCCCGGATGGGAAGGAAAAATCGCTCTGCGCTTTGATGAGCAAGGTGATCTCCCGCCCAAATTCCTGTAATTGCAAGTCGTATGGACGGATGCGGGCAACCAAAGGCTTCAGGGTGATGTTGCACACCACCAGGCCCAGAACCAGGGCCATGCCCATAGAAAAACCGGTTTTGCGGTACTTTGCGAAGAACAGGAGCAAGACAGCCACACCGATCCAGAACACGCCGCCATCACCAAATAGGGTGACAATGGGCATGGTCTTATCCAGGAAGGTGCATTGCAGGTGTTCCTGGATCCAGTCCAGGATGGGCAGGTCAAAGGACACTGCCACAGAGTTCAGCAGGGTTTGCAGCGCCGTGAACATAGCATCTCCTCTTTTCATTTTGGGGCGGCGGCTTTCCGCAGCCGCCCCATTATTTCTTATTCCGTTGCCTCGGTGGATTCTGCCGTCTCAGTTGTTGCCTGAGCGGCTTCGGAAGCGTCCTCAAACAGAGGATACAGGGTCATAGGCTCCAGAGTCGTTCCCTCGGGGATGACCACCTTGCCGTTTTCATCCGGCGTAAAGACGATGGTCAGCTCCTTGTGCCCATCCACGGTGCTCTCCTTATACCAGCCGGAGAATACCTTGCCCTCCGGTGCGGACAGCACAGGGGTGCTCAGGGTGGTGGGATTGGTTTCAAAGAAGTCGTCTGCCAGAGTGGTGCCGTTGTTGTCAATAAAGGTCAGTCTCACCTTGCCAACAGGCTTGGTCACGTCCTTATTGGTCATGCCGTAGCACTTCCATGCACCGTTGCTTCTGCGGAAGAACAGGGCCACGTCCACTTCATAATCCGTGGTATTGCCATCCTTCAGGGTGACATTCATGGTGATATGGCCCCGGGCGGAGAACAGGTCATCGGTATACTTGCAGTAATCGGTGACGGATTCATTCATGAACCGGTGACCGCGGTCGGTATTCATCCAGAGCTCGCTGCCGATCTTCAGGATCTGGGCGTATGCGTCGGAGTTGGAATCGTAGTACTTAGCAAGGGAGGCTCTTGCGCCGGAAGCATTGATCATGAACTCGGCGTATGCTTTCATTGCACCGATAACGCAGTCCTGCTCCTCGGCGGTAATGGTATTGGACTCGGTCTGCTCCATAAACATGCCCTTTTCCTCATCGTAGGTCACGGGCATCTCTGCGCCGGTCTGATCCTTAATGGTGACGGTGGGCTTGACCATCAGGCCATCAATGCGCTGGATGCAGGTCTTTGCACCGGTGGTGCCGATGGGCAGGAACTCCTCAGCGGAGGTGGAGGTGATCTGGATGGTAAAGCTATCGTCCAGGGCAACACCATTGACATAAGCGGTATGTCCATCCACCTTCTGGATGAGGTAGCCATCCTCTCTTGCAAAGAACAGCTCTACAGAGCCAAACTGCCAATCGGGAATATCGGTCTTCTTTTCCTGCTTGCCTTCCAGGGTAAAGGAGGCGATTCGCTCATCCCCCAGCTTGACAAAATATTTCTTGTCGCCGGACAGGCCTGCGGAGGTTTCCACAAAGGTCAGGGGGTTATCTCCCACCTTTTCGGTCATGTAGGCAACAAAGGCATCCTTTCCTTCATAGGCGGTATCCTGAATGCCTGCCAGATCGTACAGCTGACCCCAGTCAGGGTGAGCAAACAGCTGGTCGAAGACCTCCTGGCACTTGACGGTGGGCTGGGCTGCCTGGTAATCCACCAGCCAGTTATCCAGCCAGTTGAGGCTCAGGAAGGTTCCGCCCACGAAAATGGCAATGAACAGGAAATACAGCGTATAGAAAATCACACCGCCCAGGCGGGGGCCCTTCTTCTGGGGCTTTGCCACCTGTCCGTGCTGCATATTGGGGTAGGGATTCTGGGGCCGCTGCCCGCCATAAGGGGGCTGCTGGGGTCTTACGCCATTGGGTGCAGGCCGCTGAGCGCCCTGGTTGGGTCTGCCCTGGGGAGCAGTCGGCCTTTGTGCACTCTGATTCTGAGGCCGGGCCTGGGGCATCTGCTGCCGGGCAGCCTCTGCCGCACTCTGGTGGGGTTTGTATACCGGACGGGGAGCCTCCTGCTCGGTAGTGGGAGCAGCAGACCGCGCAGAGCGGTTTTTTGCTTCAAATTTTCCCTGATACATTCTCTGCGCCTCCTTTACTTAACCATCCAGAAGTCCGGCATTCTTCTGGGTTCGGACTGCAGAACGGAATAGCTGTTGATTCTCTGGACAAGACCGGCCTCGCCGTAGCGGCCTTCCATATCCCGGTAGTACATGATACTGGAGGAGCCGCCATCCATATTGCAGGCATTCACCGCGCCATACTCCTGGAGGATATCGATGATATCCTTATAGGTTGCACCGATGGAACCGGCCTGACGACCGTCGGCGCAGACGAAAATCACAGCGCCGTCTGCCCGCTGGCCCACAGCGGTACGGGGGTTATAGCCGGAGTTGCCGGAGTAAACCTCCTGGTTCACTTCGCCGTTGATAATCAGCACAGGGCCGAATTCGCAGCCGTCCCGGATGTTCTGTTCGGTAGCCTCGGCAGCGGTCATGCTCTTGGCAACCACCAGCTTATCATCGGTATTAAAGCCGCAGAAGCCCTTGGGTTCGGGAACCATATCCTTATAAATATCGGAAACCACCTTGCCGCCGGATACCGTCAGTCCCGCAGGAATGGAGCCAACGGTGGAGTTTGCGGTGCCGTCATCATTAAATGCACCGGCATTGATTACCGCAATCACATCCGAATAGTTGTCCATAACCTGGTTTACCCGGATGCCGGGGTTGTCGGCGGAGAAGCCCGTAGCATTGGAGCCATTATACTCGTAGGAAACGCCCAGGGTCACCCGAGAGGGGTCGCGGATGATCATAATATGGGCATTGAAGGTAGAGCCCTTGTAGTCCTCGATCCGGATGCCATCGGCATAATTGTCCCACTCGTGATTGTCGGCAGAGGCAACGGAGCCGCCCCGGTTGATGACAATCTGGTCAAGGTCGGTGGTAGTTTCGGTCATCTGGCCTTTACCGGCGTTCTGGATTTCCTGAACCGCCTCTTCCCCGATGAACAGAGCCGGGATCCACTTGGTGGCACTGGGCTCCAGCAGGGACATGGTCAGCGCGGTTTTTGCAGCCTCGGAAGGGCCGTTGAAAATGTGCTGCATCACCAATGTCAGCGCGCCCACCACCAGGAAGATGACGGTAAACAGCACCAGGAAGAACCTGCGGACGATTCGGCCCAGCAGGCCGCTCTTTTTCTTGGGAGGCTTAACGGAAACGTTGGCCTGGTTGGGATACCCGGGGCGACCGCCGGGGCCCTGAGGAGAAGTTTTCTCTCGCATTTCATTTTACCTCACTGGTCATTTTTGGATTTGGCGAAGACCCAGCGCTGCTGGATCGTATAGCTTACAAAATACAGGCACACCATAACAATGACATACCACAATGTACGAAGGCCACCAGCAGTTTCGCTGACGTGCAGGAGGCTGTAAACCCCGTTGGTCAGCAGCATCTGGGCCGCCATCTGGGGCACTGCCAGCAAATAATACCGCAGCATCGCCTTTCCGGTTTTTACCTCCGAATTGAACACAAGCTTCTTGTTCAGGAAGAAATTCAGCAGAGACGACACCACTCTTGCCCCCACATAAGGAACCGTGACATGAACCCCGGCGGCAGCTCCCCGGAGAAGCCGGTCCAGCAGTGCAAACATTCCGGCATCCACACAGGCGCACACCGCAGAAGACAGGGTGTAGCGGAAGAAATGAGCCAGAATCAGCTTGTAAATCCGCCAGGAATCCTTAACGGCGTGGAAATGGGAGCTCTTATTTTCCTCAATATATACGGTGCGGATGCTGACCTCTTCAAAGGGAATGCCCATGGTCTTCATCGCCAGCAGCATATTGGTTTCGTACTCGAACCGGTCCCCGTAGACCGTCAGGAATTTTTCCACCGCGTACCTGGGGATAGCCCGCAGGCCGGTCTGGGTATCGGAAAGAGTCATCCCGCAGAAGATTTTGAACACGGCAGAGGTGGCGTGGTTGCCGAACCGGCTGCGCTTTGGCACATGGGGCAGGTTAAAATCCCGGCAGCCCAAGACCACATTGCCGGTTTCCAGCATCCGCTCGCAGCAGGTGCGGGTATCCTCCGGGTGGTGCTGATTGTCCCCGTCCACGGTAACAACGCCCTTGCCCTCAGGCCGGTTTTCCAAAAACCAGGTGAAGGCCGTTTTCAGCGCCGCGCCCTTGCCCCGGTTGACCTCGTGGTGCAGCAGATGAACCTCTTTGTGCTCGTCCGCCGCCCTTTGGAAGCGGGGCAGGTTTTCCGGCTTAGAGCCATCGTTTACCAGAATAATATCCGTAAATCCGTATTCCAGAAGCCCGTCAATAACGGCATCCAGCTTTTCGTCCGGGTCCAGAGAAGGCAGAACCACGGAAACTTGAGAAAGATCTTGCATAATACGCCTCTTCTTTTCAATTTTAAAGTCAACGGCATGGTTATCTCACGGTATTATAGCATATTCCGCCCGGTTTGCAAAGGACTTTCTCAAAGTTTAAGAAATATTTCCGTTTTTCCTGGCTTTTCCTTATGGTGCGCCAAACTGCCCCCGGCAATACGAACCTTTTTCTGTAAAAAAAGCCCGCTGCCGTTAAGCAGCGGGCCCAGCTTGTCAAAAAAGCCTCGCAGAGTTTGGCGGCGTAAGCCGACAAATAAAATCAAATCATTTTCTGTCGGGGCGTGTACCTGACAGAAAATACATCTCAGGCTGTAAGTGTGCGAGTTGTTCGCCGTAGGCGAACAAGGAGTGCGCGCAGCAGACTGCAGAAAATTTGTCGGAAAAGCCCGTAAGGGGTTTTTCGACAGCCTGAGCCCGCTGCCGTTAAGCAGCGGGCCAAATATGCCTTTGCGGATTAATACATTCCGCCTGCCTGACCGGCAGCGGCTGCGGCAGCAGCATCGGCAGCGGGGTCGGGCTTATCCACGACCAGGCTCTCGGTGGTCAGCACGCAGGAAGCAATGGAGGCGGCATTCTCCAGGCTGGAACGGGTCACCTTGGTGGGATCCACGATACCGGCAGGAATCATATCCACATACTCCTCGGTGTAGGCATTGTAGCCGAAGCCAGCCTTGCCGGAGGTGCGGATCTTCTCGTAAACAACGCTGCCATCCACACCGGCATTCTCGGCGATCTGGCGGATAGGAGCCTGCAGAGCGGTGGCAATGATCCGGGCGCCGGTCTTCTCGTCGCCGTGGAGGGTCTCCACCAGCTTCTCAACAGCCTCGATGGCATTCACCTGAGCGGTACCGCCGCCGGCTACGATGCCCTCTTCCACGGCTGCGCGGGTAGCATTCAGAGCATCTTCCACTCTCAGCTTCTGCTCCTTCATAGCAGTCTCGGTCTGAGCGCCAACCTTAATAACGGCAACACCGCCGCTGAGCTTTGCCAGACGCTCCTGCAGCTTCTCCCGATCGTAGTCGGAAGTGGTGGTGGCGATTGCAGAACGGATCATGTGTGCCCGCTCCTTGATGGCCTCAGGCGTACCGTCGCCGTCTACGATGGTGGTGGTATCCTTGGTGACAACTACCTGACGGCAGTGGCCCAGGTCGCTCATCTGTGCGTTGCTCAGCTCCATGTTCAGCTGGCTGGAAATCACGGTACCGCCGGTGAGGATGGCGATATCCTGCAGCATTTCCTTGCGGCGGTCGCCAAAGCCGGGGGCCTTGACACAAACCACATTGAACCGACCCTGCAGACGGTTCAGCAGCAGCGTTGCCAGGGCGTCGCCCTCAACATCCTCAGCGATGATGATGAGCTTGCGGCCGGACTTGACAATGGGCTCCAGAATGGGCAGGATCTCCTGAATGGAGGCGATCTTCTTATCGGTAATCAGCAGGTAAGCATCGTCCAGGACGGCTTCCATCTTGTCGGTATCGGTAACCATATAGGGGGAGATATAGCCCCGGTCAAACTGCATTCCTTCTACAACATCCAGGCCGGTCTCGGCGGTCTTGCTCTCTTCGATGGTAATTACGCCCTCGGTGCCCACCTTCTCCATCGCCTCGGCAATCAGCTTGCCCACGGACTCGTCGCCGGAGGAGACGGTACCTACTCTGGCAATGTCCTCGGAGCCATGGACGGGAACGGAGTTTGCCTTGATGGCCTCTACAGCGGTGGCAACAGCCTTCTCAATGCCCTTGCGCATCACCATGGGGTTTGCACCGGCAGACAGGTTCTTCAGGCCTTCCCGGGTAATGGCCTGAGCCAGCAAGGTTGCGGTGGTGGTGCCGTCACCGGCAACATCGTTGGTCTTGGTGGCGACCTCGCGAATCAGCTGAGCGCCCATGTTCTCAAAGGGATCTTCCAGTTCGATTTCCTTTGCAATGGTCACGCCATCGTTGGTGATCAGGGGAGAACCGTACTTCTTGCCCAGAACCACATTGCGGCCCTTGGGGCCCATGGTAACCTTAACGGTATCTGCCAGCTGGTCAATGCCGGACTGCAGCTTCTTTCTGGCTTCTTCGCCATAAACAATCATCTTAGACATAGTGTATTTCCTCCTTAGTCGGTGACAACAGCCAGGATGTCATCCTGCTTGACGAACTTATAGTCAACCTTGTCCAGGGTCAGGTCGGTGCCGGTGAACTTACCCACAACCACCTTGTCTCCCACGGAGACGGTCATGGTCACGTCCTTGGTGCCGGGGCCAACGGAAACCACCTCGTAAATTGCGGGCTTTTCCTTGTTGGTAGTGGCAAGAATGATACCGGAGACGGTGGTCTCCTGGGCCTCGTGCTGCTTCAGCAGTACATTGTCAGCCATAGGCTTCAGCTTCATAGTAATTCCTCCATACAAACGTATTTAGACTGCCAGAGGAAAGTCCTCCGGCGATTATCTACATTCTTAGCACTCACTCTTCCTGAGTGCTAAGCTATCATATACCACCATGGCAAAAAATGCAAGAGGGAAAATTGTTTTTTCCGTAAATAATTTGTGAATAGCTTTTTCTTACCCCTCCACCTGCCGGAAGAGCGCCAGCAGATTCCCGTCGGTCAGCCCCGGCAGGGTGTAAGCGCCATCCAGCAGGGCATCCACATTCTCGGCATCGTTTTCGATCTCCTTGGACATAAGCTGGGCCGTTTCCACGGGGCTGCCGCCCAAAAGGCACACCAGAAGCACCTCCGCCGTCAGCATTTTCATCCTGGCAGCCAGCTCAAAGTCCGAAATGGCCTGGAGATGGTAGCGGGAAATCAGGTAACGCAGCATGGCCCGATCCTCCCGCTGCAGCTTTCTCGGCTTTGGAGCATCCAGCCGGGCCTTCCAGCCGGGGGTGAGAATTTCCAAACCCCGGAACACCTGCAAAAATTCATCCATATTCCCATTCCCCGGAAAATCCGGGATTGCCGCCGGATCAAAGGGTGTTTTCTCCACCCCATCCAGCAGCTCCTGGACATAAATTCCATAGAGCAGGAGGGTGGATAGAGGGTGCTCCTCCTGGGTAAGCGTCATAGCCGTTTCACGGGTTTGCAGCAGAAGCGCCATATCGGCATCCGCTTCCTCCCCGCCTTCTTCCGGCTGCCCTGTAGCGATCCAGTTCCAGCGGTCCTGGCTGAGCATCAAATGCGCCGCCTCCGGACAGCTGAGCTCCAGTCCCTTTTCCACAAAGGCGCCGTAATCGTGGGTCAGCCTTGGAAACTCCCGGCAGGTTTTGCACAGAGCGTCTTCCCCCAGCTCTGCCTGAATGCGGCACAGGCCATCCTCCCGCCACATAGGGCAGCGCCCCTGCTCCAGCGTTAGGTAGGTAGTGCCGTCCTCATCCATCAGCGCCTTGCGCAGCTTATCCCCCAGCGCGCCGGGCAGGGCGCGGTAAAAGGCGGCCTTTTCCTCGTCCACCGCCACGTCCCACTCCTTGCAGCAGCTATCCGGGCAGCGCCCCGCGATGCAGGAAAATGCCCGATAAAAGTCCGGTTCTCGAATCAGCATATTTTTCTTCCTTCCCCTTAACGAAAAACCGCCACCGCAAGCGGCAACCATAGTTACGTTTGCAGTGACGGGTACTTCTGTATGGTGGATTATTCCTGTTTTGGCTTCAGCCGATTGATGGTATCCGCCGCATCCTGCAGGGCCAGACGGCTGGCAGAAATGGCAGCCTGCAGGGTATCCAGCTGGGAGCTGACCTGCTGGGAAATGCCGGTAACCTGACGGATTGCCCCCTCTACCCGATTAGAGGCCTGGGTCAGCACTGCGCCGGTCTGGGCATACACAAGGTTTGCCCGCTCCCGGGCAATTCGCTCCGTCCGTTCTGCCCGGCGGTAGGCTTCCAGCTCCTGGTTAGAATCCAGTCTGGCCCCGGAAAGCTGCACCTGGGCCATACGCTGCTCCTCATCCCGCTGCCGCAGGGCCTCATCCCGCTGAGCCGTCAGCTCGGCGATCTGGGCTTCCAGCTCCTTATTTCTTTCTTCCAATTCCTGAATGCGGGCGCTCTGACCGGAAGCATCCTGCTCTTCCGCCTTCTGGCGCAGGTTTTCCAGGTCGGTATTCAGCTGGTTCAGCTGGGCGGTATGCTGGGTGTTCAGGTATTCCAGATACCGGGCCACATCCTGCCGGTTAAAACCATGCAGGGAAGAGCGGAAATTCAGATTCATAGTTTTCTCTCCGGTCTTTCACAATTTTTTCTATTATAGCATAGTTTTTTCCGAAAAACAATAGGTTTGCCTTTTAGCGGAACACCATATTGGCAAAAATACGCTCCATCCGTGCATTGGGGAAGCGGCTGTCGATAAAGGCCCAGAAACCGTTTGCCGCAGGAATCATGTCTACCCGCTGAGACCAGCGGAATACGGCGACCAGGGTCACCACACAGTCAAATACGAAAAACGCCGTCAGCGCCCAGGTGAGGATCTTGCCAACCTTATTGGGAATCTTCAAAATCAGCTGCGCCATAAGAGGGTACAGAGTCTTCACCCAGAACACCCCCAGAAATCCCCAGAAAATAGAGTACACCAGGCAGATGCGCCCGTTGATATTAAAGGGCATGTGGCTGTAGTCCCAGCTGACAGAGCCAAAGAGCATCTCCTGTGCCCAGGAGCAGAAGTATTCCAGAGCGCTGCCCACCAGGAAACCTCCCAGGAAGGACAGCCATTTGCCCCGGTTCCGGTAGCGGTACAGGGCAATGGTCAGCACCAGCGCGCCTGCCCCGTAGACCATATTGAAGGGCCCATAAACCAGGCCGGATCGGCTTTCCAGATAGCCGTTGGTCAGCAGGCACCACAATAGCTCAATGACCACGCCGCCAAAGCAGCCGATGAAGCACACCAGCAAAAGCTTATACAGGTTCATGCCGGAAGCAAAGTGCCCGCTGCGGGTTTCCTCCAGATCGATTACGGAGTTTGCAGGGGGCTTCATCCGGAAATGGGGCTGCCGGGTCAGGTCATCCCATCGGGCAGAGAGTTCATCGTAGTTTTCCAGCAGCTGCTGGTTGGCTTTGGTTACATTCACCACCGCCCGCCGCTGGGAGCGAAGCCGAACCATCACCGCTTTGCCGAAAGCCTCCGGCTCCTGGGCCTGGGCCATATCCTCATATAGGCTCTGCAAGCCTGCCTGCTGGGCATCCAGGGTTTCCAGGAGGGCAATGCTTTGCATTTCCTCCGGCCCCACCACATCGTGCTCGGTTATGGAATCGTATTCCCGCAGGGCCTTTTTCCACTGCCTGACCTTTTCCTTGGCAAGACGCCTGCCCGGCTTCTTTTTATGCAGCATTTTTCCGTTCCCTTTCTATCTCCAAATGGCTATTATTTTATCGGGGAAAGCTAAAGGAAATCTCAACAGTATATGAACAATTTGTTAAGCACAAAAAACGCAAAAAACCGGTTGACGAGCCTTACTTTTCGTGGTAAAACTGTAGAAAAGGAATAAAAAATGGAGGTTTTTTCTATGGACATTTTCCTGACCCTGGCATACCTGTTTTTTGTCGGCAGTGTGCTGGGCTGGGTGCTGGAGCTGCTGTTCCGGAACATCGTGCATCACAATAAAAAATGGGTAAATCCCGGTTTCTGTACCGGCCCTTATCTTCCCATTTATGGCTTCGGTCTATGTACCCTGTACCTGCTGGCCTCTCTGGAAGAGTACGGCGTTATTACAAACCCGGTTCTCAATAAAATCGTGCTCTTCCTGGCAATGGCTGTGGGCATGACCCTGATTGAGTACATCGCCGGTATCTTCTGCCTGAAATACTTTAAGGTGATGCTGTGGGACTACTCCAATCTGTGGGGCAATATCCAGGGGCTGATCTGTCCGCTGTTCTCCTTCTTCTGGGCGGTTCTTGGGGCTATGTACTATTTTTTCATTCACCCCTACATTCTCAATGCTCTGGATTGGCTGTCCCGGAACCTGGCTTTCTCCTTCTTTATCGGAATGTTCTTCGGCGTGTTTATCATTGATGTGTGCCATTCCGCCAACCTGGTAGTCAAGCTGAAGGCCTTCGCCGAGGAAAACCGGATGATCGTCCGGTACGAAGCCGTCAAGAAACACATTCGGGAGAATTTCGAGGAGAGCAACAAGCGTTTCAAGTACAATTTCTTCCGTCCCTTCCACGATGAGCATCCTCTGGAGGAGCGTCTGAAGGAGATGCGGGAAAAACTGGAAAAATACAAACTGCAAAACAGCAAAAACGAAAGCAAAGGAGTATAGCGTATGAACGAAGTTAAGCAGCCCAAAAAGCCACTTGTCTATTATTACGGCATTGTGCTGATTCTGCTGCTGGTATTCAACTGGCTTGTCATGCCCATGATTGCCGATGCCAAAATCAAAGAAGTGGATTACGGCACCTTCATGTCCATGACCGAGCAGAAGGATATCGGGCGCGTGGAAATCGAGGACAACCAGATTCTTTTCACCAACAAGGATGAAACCCAGATTTTCAAAACCGGCCTTATGGAAGACCCGGACAGAACTCAGCGTCTGTATGACGCCGGTGCAAAATTCAGCAGCGAAATTGTGGAGGAAACCTCTCCCCTTCTGACGGCACTGCTCTCGTTTGTGCTGCCTTTGATTCTTTTCGTTGCCCTGGGTCAATTCATGTCCCGGAAGATGATGGACAAAATGGGCGGCCCCAACGCCATGTCCTTCAACATGGGCAAATCCAACGCCAAGGTTTACGTCAAGTCCTCCGACGGCATTCGCTTTACCGATGTTGCCGGTGTGGAAGAGGCGGAAGAAAGCCTGTCCGAGATTGTCAACTATCTCCATGACCCCTCTAAATATCGAGAAATCGGTGCCACCATGCCCAAGGGTGTCCTGCTGGTGGGCCCTCCGGGCACGGGCAAAACCATGCTGGCAAAGGCCGTAGCCGGTGAGGCAGACGTGCCCTTCTTCTCCATTTCCGGTTCGGAATTTGTGGAAATGTTTGTGGGCATGGGTGCAAGCAAGGTGCGCGACCTTTTTAAGCAGGCCAAGGAAAAAGCCCCCTGCATTGTATTCATCGACGAAATTGATGCCATCGGTCAGAAGCGCTCCGGCGGTGCTTACGGCGGCAATGACGAGCGGGAGCAGACCCTGAACCAGCTGCTTACGGAAATGGACGGCTTTGAAGGAAACTCCGGCGTGATGATTCTCGCCGCCACCAACCGTCCCGAATCCTTGGATCCCGCTCTGACCCGCCCCGGTCGGTTTGACCGCCGGGTTCCCGTGGAGCTTCCGGATCTCAAAGGCCGGGAGGCCATTTTGAAGGTTCATGCCAAGAAGGTCAAGCTGGCTGAAGATGTGAACTTTGAAGTCATTGCCCGGATGGCCTCCGGTGCCAGCGGTGCAGAGCTTGCCAACATCGTCAACGAGGCTGCCCTGCGGGCGGTGCGGGACGGTCGGAAATTTGCCACCCAGGCCGACCTGGAGGAATCCATCGAAACCGTTATTGCAGGCTACCAGAAGAAGAACGCCATTCTCACCGACAAGGAAAAACTGGCTGTCAGTTATCACGAAATCGGCCATGCCCTGGTTGCCGCTCTGCAAACCCACTCCGCACCGGTGCAGAAAATCACCATCATTCCCCGCACCTCCGGCGCACTGGGCTACACCATGCAGGTAGAAGAGGGTAACCACTACCTGATGACCCAGGAAGAGCTGGAAAACAAGATTGCCACCCTCACCGGCGGTCGTGCCGCAGAGGAAATCGCCGTTGGCGCCGTATCCACCGGCGCTTCCAATGATATCGAGCAGGCAACCAAGCTGGCCCGAGCCATGATCACCCGCTACGGCATGAGCGACCAATTTGACATGGTGGCTCTGGAAACCGTAACCAACCAGTACCTTGGGGGCGATTCCAGCCTGTCCTGCTCCACCGAAACCCAGACAAAGATCGATTCTTTGGTAGTGGAGCTGGTAAAGCGTCAGCATGAAAAAGCAAAGCAGCTGCTGACAGAGCACCGGGATCAGCTGGAAGCCCTGTCCCGCTACCTGTATGAAAAGGAAACCATCACAGGGGACGAATTTATGGAGCTGCTGAAAAAATGAACCTTCTGTTCTGCATCAACCCCAAATACCGGGATTTGCTGCTGCAATGCCTCCGCTCCATCGCAAAAAACGGCGGAGAATCCCGGTATGATGCCTATATTCTCCATTCGGATCTAACCGGTGAGGATGTTGCCGCCATCGAGCAGGGAGCTGCACCATGCATTACCTGCCACTTTCTCCGGGTTGACCCAAAGGATTTTGAAGGATTTCCGGAAAGCAGCCGCTACCCCCGTCAGATCTACTACCGGCTGGCCTGCCCCCTGCTTCTGCCCCGGGAGCTGGACCGCATTCTCTACCTGGATGTGGATACTCTGGTGATTAACCCATTGGCAGAGCTCTATCACACCGACTTTTCCGGCAGCTACTACATTGCCTGCACCCATATCCGTCAGGCCCTGACCCGCTTTAACGACCGCAGGCTAAAGGTTCCGGAGGGCGTTCCCTACGTAAACACCGGCATGCTTTTAATGAATCTTTCCGCGCTGCGGGAAACGCTCACCATGGATGCCATTCGGGAAACTGCCCTTAATAAGGTGGATTCGTTCCTTCTGCCGGATCAGGACCTATTGACGGTGCTGTACCCGGATAAAATCAGGCTGGTGGACACCCAGAAATATAACCTCAGCGACCGGATTCTGAACATCTACAACGCCAACCCTGTCCACCCCAGGCATGATCTGCAATGGGTGCGGGAACATACCGTTATTATTCACTTCTGCGGCAAAAACCGCCCGTGGCTGCCCCACTACATTGGCTTGCTGGGAGTATTTTACGAAGAATTGACCAAAGATTAAACATCCCCCGCCGTTGCACTGCTGCAACAGCGGGGGTATTTTCAATCCTTTATTTTACATCTTCCAGTGCCAGGGCATTCTGGGTGTTGTACAGGTCTGCATATACGCCGCCCTTTTGCAGGAGCTCCTGGTGGGTGCCTACCTCCGTGATATAGCCATCGGAAATGGACACAATCCGGCTGGCGCCCCGGATGGTGCTCAGGCGATGGGCAATAATCAGTGTGGTTCTGCCCTGGGCCAGGGTATCAAAGGCCCGCTGAATCTTTGCTTCCGTAACGGAATCCAGGGCAGAGGTGGCCTCGTCCAGGATCAGGATTGCCGGATCCATCAGGAAAATACGCGCAATGGCTACCCGCTGCTTCTGTCCGCCGGAGAGCAGGGTCCCCCGCTCCCCTACATAGGTCTGGAACCCATGGGGCATGGCCTGGATATCCTCGTAGATTTCCGCCCGTTTGGCAGCCTCCATAACCTCTTCATCCGTAGCATCGGGCCGCCCGTAGCGGATGTTTTCCAGAATGGTATCGGCAAACAGGAACACCTCCTGCTGGACAATGCCAATGGTCTTGTGCAGGCTTTTTTGTTGAATGTTCCGCACATCCACCCCATCGATGGCAATTTTTCCACCGGTCACATCGTAAAATCTGGGAATCAGCTGGCACAGGGTGCTCTTGCCCCCGCCGGAAGGGCCCACAATGGCAATGGTCTCCCCTGGCTTTACATCCAGGCTCACATCGTGGAGCACCGCCAAATCCCCATCGTAGGCAAAGGACACATGATCCACCTGAATCTCTCCCCGAACGCCGGCGAGGGAAACGGCGTTTTCACAGTCCTGAATGGTGGGCTCTGTGCGCATGATCTCTACAAACCGGTGCAGCCCTGCAAATCCATTGGCAAAGAGTTCCGAAAAGGTGGAAAGCTTCCGCATGGGGTTGACAAAGGTGGCAATATACAGGCTGAAGGTGATGAGATCCCGATAGTCCAGCTTCCCTTTCAATATCATATAGCCGCCCATGGCAATAACCGCCACATTCATGCTGGTAAGGAACAGCTCCATGGCACTGTTAAAGCGCCCCATAGCCTTATGGAAGGCCCGCTTGGAGGTTTTGTAAATCGTATTGGCGGCATCGAACCGGGCAATTTCCACCTCCTCATTGCCAAAGGCCTTGGCAGTGCGGATGCCGGAAAGGCTGGACTCGATTTCCGTATTGATGTGTCCCGTTTTCTGCTTCACCCCTACAGAAACTCTGGCAAGGTTAGATCGCATAGTCATAATCACCGCAATGAAAATGGGCACCAAAATTCCCACCACCAGAGCAAGCTCCCATCGGATGGTCGCCATAACGATCAGCGCGCCTATGATCGTCACCGCCGAAGTCAGCAAGTCCTCCGGGCCGTGGTGGGCAAGCTCCGTCAGCTCAAACAAATCCGAAGTCAGGCGGCTCATCAGCTGGCCCGTGCGGTTTTCATCGTAAAAATCGTAACTCAGCTCCTGCATATGCCGAAACAGATCTGCCCGGATATCCGCCTCTACCCGGATACCGAAGGTGTGGCCAAAATAACAAACAATGTAGTTTAGCCCCGCCCGCAGAATATAAAAAGCCATCGCCGCTGCCATCAGGGCAAAAAACACCTGATATTTTCCGTTGGGCAGCAAATCGTAAAGAGATTTTCTGGTTACCAGAGGAAACGCCAAATCAATCAGGGCAATCAGCACCGCGCAGCTGATGTCCAGGGTAAACAGGCCCTTATGATTTCCAAAATAATGGAGAAAGATTCTCAGCGGACTCTTCTTTCGATATTCTTCCGTGGTCATGGGGATGCTCCTTTGCATGTTATTCTTCTTTGTAGTATATCAGCTTTTGGTGGAATATGCAAAGGGGAAATCCCATATTTCCGGTGGTGGAAAAAAGCAGACATCTATGCTATACTACCAAAAGCAAAGGAGGGCCGTTATGGAAATACTCTATCAGGATTCCGGCATTGTGGTCTGCCGGAAAGAAGCAGGGATGGATTCCGAAACCGATGTTCCCCAGGCATTGCAGGCGCAGCTGGGCGTTTCTGTTCTGCCGGTGCACCGGCTGGATCGGGGCACCGCCGGGCTGATGGTTTATGCCTGCACCAAGCCTGCTGCAGCAGCCCTGAGCCGGGCAATCGCCCAGGGACAGTTTCACAAAGAATATCTGGCCCTGGTGCATGGCTGCCCACCGGAAAATGGCGTCTGGGAGGATCTTTTGTTTAAGGACAGCCGGAAAAACAAGGTGTTTGTAGTCAAGCGTCCCAGAGCCGGTGTTCGGGCAGCAAAGCTATCCTACCAGGTACTTCGTCCCGGAGCGGAGAGCCTGGTACGGGTTTTTCTGGAAACCGGGCGCAGCCACCAGATTCGGGTACAGTTTTCCTCCAGAGGCTACCCCCTGGTTGGGGACCACAAATATGGCAGCCGCTCTAAGCTGACCGAGCCCCGGCTATTTTCCGCCGCGCTCTGCTTTCCCTGGAAAGGGAAAGCGCTCCGGTTTGAGGCTTCCCCGGAGTGGGCAGAATAAAGCGCAAACCGCCCGGGGATAAGCCCGGGCGGTTTGTGTTGGAAATAGAAGAAAAGAGAGGAGTTTATTGGTGTTCCTATATGTCATCGAAGGGGGAAGCTGCTTTCTTTCCCTTTCGTGCCTTTATCATAGAATGGGAAAATGAACCGGCTTTAACCGGAAAGCAAATAGGTTGTAACATATTTATGAATATTCTTTTCTTTCCATTGGAAATTGACACAGCCACCGGACTGTGCTATAATGCGCGTAATGAGCAAAGGCGCTCGTTTTCGTCAGGAATTTCCTATTTCCTGGCGTGAACGGCTTTTTTTGCTCTTTTTTAGTTCGTGAATATTGCTAAAAACTCTTTGCCTATCCAGGCATTTTTTAGTGTATGCACCAAGAAAGAACAGGAGGCACTTATGACAGAGCTTCATGAAGAATGCGGCGTATTTGGCATTTTCTCTCCTTCCGTACAGCCCTTGGCAAATCTTTGCTACTATGGGCTGTTTGCTTTGCAGCACCGGGGGCAGGAAAGCTGCGGCATTGTCGTGAACGATGACGGCGTATTTTCCGTCCACCGGGACTTGGGGCTTCTTTCCGATGTCTTTGACCGGGAAACCCTGGGAAAGTATCCCCAGGGGACAATTTCCGTTGGTCATGTACGCTACGGAACCACCGGCGGCACCAACCGTGCCAATACCCAGCCCATTGTCATCAATCACATGAAGGGCAAAATGGCCCTGGCCCACAACGGAAATCTCAGCAATGCTCTGGAACTGCGCACCCGGTTGGAGCTGGGCGGAGCACTGTTCCATGGCACCTCCGATACGGAGATCATTGCTTATATTGTCGCGCAGCAGCGCCTGAAATCCCCCTCCATTGAATTGGCTGTCAGCAAGGCCATGGATTATTTAGAGGGGGCTTTTTCTGTGGTTCTTATGTCCTCTACCAAGCTGATTGCCATGCGGGATCCCCATGGCTTCCGCCCCCTGTGCATGGGTACGCTGAAAGACGGCAGCACGGTCTTTGCCTCCGAAAGCTGTGCCCTCAATGCCGTAGGGGCTACCTTTCTAAGAGATCTTGTCCCGGGTGAAATCGTCACCGTGGATGAAGAGGGCATTCGGTCTGACCGCTCCCACTGCGGCATTGCCCCAAAGACAATATGCATCTTTGAATACATCTACTTTGCCCGCTCCGATTCCGTGCTGGATGGCATATCCGTCCACGAGGCCCGAAAGAACGCCGGGCGATGGCTGGCAAAGCGTCACCCCGTGGATGCCGATCTGGTGGTGGGTGTTCCGGATTCCGGCCTGGATGCCGCCCTGGGCTATTCCCAGGAGTCCGGCATTCCCTTTCGTCTGGGATTCCTGAAAAACCGCTACATCGGGCGTACCTTCATTTCCCCCGGTCAGGACAACCGGCTGGACCTGGTCAAGCTGAAGCTCAGCCCCATTGAGTCCGAGGTGCGGGGCAAGCGGGTGGTGCTCATTGATGATTCCATTGTCCGGGGAACCACCAGCGGACAGATTGTAAGCCTATTGCGCTCTGCCGGAGCAACGGAGGTGCACATGCGCATTTCCTCCCCACCCTTCCTGAATCCCTGCTACTATGGCACGGACATCGATTCCAGGGAGCATCTGATTGCCTGTCGGCATTCCATCCCGGAAATCCGGGAACTTATCGGGGCAGACTCTTTGGGCTATCTTCCTCTGGAAGACCTGAAAGAACTCATTGGCAGCACCCAGTTTTGCAGTGCCTGTTTCTCAGGCATTTACCCCACACCGATTCCGGCGGATACCGCCAAGGATAAATTTGAAGCCCCACTGTCTCAGCGCAGAAAGGAGAACAAAACGTGAAATCCATTGACCGGAAGCTCGTCCTGGAGGACGGCAGCGAATACTATGGCTACGGCTTTGGCAGCTATACTGACCGGGTGTGTGAAATTGTTTTCAACACCTCTATGTCCGGCTACCAGGAAATCGTATCCGACCTGAGTTATACCGACCAGATGGTGGTTATGACCTATCCCCTGATTGGCAACTACGGTATGGCTGAGGATGATTACGAGTGTAAATTTCCCTCTATCGGCGGGATTGTCTGCTACGACTACAACGATACCCCCTCAAATTTCCGCTGGGTAAAGACCCTCTCCGAGCTCCTGGAGGAATACGGCATTCCCGGCATTTCCGGAATCGATACCCGGCAGCTTACCCGGAGCATCCGGGACTTTGGCTCCCGGAGAGTGCTGATTACCGCCCCCCAGACGTCTGTAGCGGAAGCTCTGAAAATCATTGCCGATACTCCGATTCCCAGGGACGCCGTTTCCCGGGTCAGCTGCAAAAAACGCTGGTATTCCCGTACCGCCGATGCCAAATACAACGTAGTCGCCATTGATTGCGGCATGAAGCTGAACATCGTCCGCAGCCTGAACCAGTTTGGCTGCAATGTTACCGTAGTTCCCTATAATACTCCTGTGGAAGAAATCCTCTACCTCAAACCCGACGGCATTTTCCTGTCCAACGGCCCCGGCGACCCCCAGGACGTGGGGGTAGTTATCGACACCGTACGGGCGCTTCGGGGTAAAGTACCCATCTTCGGTATCTGTCTGGGACACCAGATTCTGTCCCTGGCCTACGGCGGCGACACCTACAAGCTGAAATTCGGTCACCGGGGCGGCAATCACCCGGTGAAGAATCTGCAGACCGGGAAAATTGAAATCACCTCCCAAAACCACAGCTATGCGGTAATTCCGGAGAGTCTGGAAAACACCCCCCTGGAAATCACCCACATCAACCTTCTGGACAAGACGGTAGAAGGCGTTGCCTGTCCGGAAGACCGGGCCTTCAGCGTCCAGTATCACCCGGAGAGCGCCCCCGGCCCTCAGGACAGCCGTTACCTGTTCCGGCAATTCATCGACTACATGGAGGAGGGCAAGCATCATGCCTAAGCGGACGGATATTCATAAAGTTTTGGTCATCGGCTCCGGCCCCATTGTCATCGGTCAGGCCGCCGAATTTGACTACGCCGGAACCCAGGCCTGTCTGGCCCTGCGGGAAGAAGGCTACGAGGTCATCCTGGCAAACTCCAACCCCGCCACCATCATGACCGATACCACCATTGCCGATAAGGTATACATGGAGCCCCTGACTCTGGAATACTTGGCCCGAATCTGCCGGTATGAGCGGCCCGATGCCATCGTTCCCGGCATTGGCGGTCAGACCGGCCTGAACCTGGCAATCCAGCTTGCCAAGAAGGGCGTGCTGGAAGAGTGCGAAATTGAGCTTCTGGGCACCAGTGTGGAATCCATTGAAAAAGCCGAGGATCGGGAGCTTTTTAAGGAGCTCTGCCAGCAGATTGGTGAGCCGGTTGTTCCCTCCCAAATTACCTACAGCATAGAGGAGGCTGTGAAGGCCGCCAATACCATCGGCTATCCCGTCATTCTCCGCCCCGCCTTTACCCTGGGCGGCACCGGCGGCGGCTTTGCCGATGATGAAAAGAGCCTGAAAGAAATGATGAAAACCGCCCTTGCCCTTTCCCCGGTGCACCAGGTACTGGTGGAAAAGAGCATCAAGGGCTTTAACGAGGTGGAGTATGAGGTCATCCGGGACGCCAACGATACCGCCATCACCGTATGCAACATGGAAAACATGGACCCCGTGGGCATCCACACCGGTGACTCCATTGTAGTCGCCCCCAGTCAGACTCTGACCAACAAGGAATACCACATGCTCCGGGACAGCGCGCTGAAAATCATCCGGGCCTTGGATGTCAAAGGCGGGTGCAATGTGCAGTTTGCGCTGGATCCCCATTCCTTCCGGTACTTTGTCATCGAGGTCAACCCCAGAGTTTCCCGCTCCTCTGCCCTAGCCTCCAAGGCTTCCGGCTACCCCATCGCCCGGGTGTCCGCCAAAATTGCCGTAGGCCTGAACCTGGATGAAATTGCTCTGGCAAACACCCCCGCCTGTTTTGAGCCGGCCCTGGACTACGTGGTTACCAAAATGCCCCGGTTCCCCTTTGATAAGTTTCCCACCGCCTCCAATTACCTGTCCACCCAGATGAAGGCAACGGGCGAGGTGATGAGCGTAGGCCGCTGCTGGGAGGAAAGTCTGCAAAAGGCCATCCGTTCCCTGGAAGACGGCAAAGACTATATCCGCATTCCCCGGTTTGCCCAGTGGTCGGATACGGAACTGCTGGACTATGCCTCCAAGGGCCCTGCCGACCGGCTGTATGCTCTGGGAGAGCTATTGTACCGTGGCATGGACCCGGCACGAATCTGTGATGCCACCGCCATCAGCATTTTCTTCCTGAGCAAACTGAAAAACATCACCCAGTTTGAAAAGGAGCTCAGGGAGAACCCCAAAAGCATCCCCCATTTGCAGCAGGCAAAGCGCCTGGGCTTCTCCGATAAGTGCATTGCCGCCCTGTGGAACACCACGGAGCAGGCCATTTACGAAATGCGTCTGCGGGAGAATATTTTCCCGGTATATAAGATGATCGATACCTGCGCCAGCGAGTTTGAAAGCTACGTGCCCTATTTCTTCTCCACCTATGCCAGCCAGAACGAATCCGTGGTCACGGACCGAAAGAAGATCATTGTCTTGGGCTCCGGCCCCATCCGCATCGGTCAGGGCGTGGAGTTCGACTATTCTACCGTCCATGCTCTGCGTACCATTCGGGCCATGGGCTATGAGGCCATTGTCATCAATAACAACCCCGAAACCGTTTCCACAGATTACACCGCAGCGGATAAGCTGTATTTTGAGCCTCTGACCACCGAGGACGTTATGAACATCATCCACCTGGAAAATCCTATGGGTGTAGTCGTCTCCCTGGGCGGTCAGACCGCCGTGAATCTGGCCCAGAGTCTCCACGACCGGGGTGTAAACATCATCGGCACCGACTGCGATGCCATTGAAAAGGCAGAAAACCGGGATGCCTTCGATGCGGTGCTGAAAAAGCTCCACATTCCCAATCCCAAGGGCGAAGCCGTCACCGATCTGGAGGAAGGCGTGCGGGCAGCCGCCAGAATCGGCTATCCGGTTCTGGTGCGTCCCAGCTTTGTGCTGGGTGGGCGGGCCATGGAAATTGTTTCCAATGAAGAAATGCTCCGCCGGTATCTGAAAACCGCCGTAGAAATTGACGAGAAGCGTCCTGTCCTCATTGACCGGTATATTATGGGCAAGGAAGTGGAGGTGGATGCCATCTGCGATGGGAAGCAGGTGTATCTTCCCGGCATCATGGAGCTGGTGGAACGCACCGGCGTTCACTCCGGCGACTCCATTTCCGTTTATCCTCCCTACACCCTCAGCGCCCGGGTGAAGGAGCGGATTGCGGATTACACGGAAAAACTGGGCCTGGGCATTGGCATCAAAGGTCTATTCAATATCCAGTTTATTGTGGATAAACAGGACGAGGTTTCCATTATCGAGGTCAATCCCCGGGCCTCCCGGAGCGTTCCCTTCCTTAGCAAATCCACCGGTGTTTCCCTGGTAGATATTGCGACAAGAATCATGCTGGGGCAGAGCCTTGCCGATCAGGGCATTACCCAGCTGCGCAAGCCGGAACAGGAAAAATGGTATGTCAAGGTTCCCGCCTTCTCCTTTGCCAAGCTGGAAGGCATGGATACCTACCTCTCCCCGGAGATGAAGTCCACCGGTGAGGCCATTGGCTATGACCGGAAGCTGAATCGGGCCCTCTACAAAGCCCTGCAGGCCTCCGGCATCAAGATGAAGGAGTACGGCACGGTAATTGTCACCCTGGCAAACGAAGACAAGGAAGAGGGTCTGCCCCTGGCAAGACGGTTCTTCCAGCTGGGCTTCAATATTGAGGCCACCGAAGGCACTGCAGCTTTCCTGAAGAAGCACGGCATCCGCACCCGCGTCCGCCGGAAGCTCAGCGACGGCAGCAATGAAATTCTGGATTCCATCCGGGCCGGCTATGTCAGCTATATTCTCAACACCCGTCCTCTCTCCTCCGGCAAGCACTATGATGACGGCATTGCCATCCGCCAGTGCGCCGTGCAAAATGGTGTAAACACCTTCACCTCCCTGGATACCGCCCGGATTGTTCTGGACGCCCTGGAAGAGGTAATTCCGGAAATTCACACCATTGACGACTAACCGTCCCCCGTATAAAAGTCCCCAGGCGGTCATAAGACTGCCTGGGGACTGCCGTTATTGTGTCGCGTTTTCAAATTCCTGCAGGATTTTTTCGGAAGCCGATTGCTCTTCATTCAGAACAACTGATTCCGTCAGGTTGTAGGCATCGTCCTGGGCCGTATTGATTTGCAGGCACACCTTCCGGAAGTTTCCCTGGGAATCAAATTCAAAGTCCGCATAGTAGGGGGAACTGTCATTCTCCACAAACTCAGCATCAATCCGGAACATATCCGTTTCAATCTCCGCTCCACTGTCTGTATCCCTGCTCTTCTGCGTATCTAAGTAGGTTGCATACTTCCGCACGAAGTAGAAGCTTCCCAGCCAAGGTCCGGACATCTGTCTGGGAACCTCCGTCTCCTGCCAGCCGCTGCCGTTATTTACAAAATAGCGGTCTTGGGCATAGAGCTCCTCCAGTATTCCTCCGGCAGCCTTAGTGGTGCGCCGCAGAAAGCCAAGCTCTGCATCCCAATAGTAGTCCTCGGTTTTGTTTTCGGAGGGCGTATTCCGGTAGCTGTACTCCCCCCGGATATGAACCCCGTTTGCCAGCCACGGGACCTCGTTGTCCGCCTCCTGCAGCGTATTCATAATGTTATGGCACCTATTAAAGGCGATATCCTCCTGGGTAAGCTCCGGTGCCGTCGTCTCTGCCGCCCCCGCCGTCTCCACAAGATGCACTGCATCCTTAATGTCAAACTGGATATTCGTGTCCACAGCCAAATCATCCAGCCAGAGATCGTATACCTGATTTCCCGAAACGGTAAAATTGTGGGTTCTCCGCAGGGTAGGGTTCTCAAAATCGTCCGTAACCGTGGTGGCGCAGCCGTTTCCACCACCCCAGGCAAATGTTCCGTCAATCATCAGGCCCGGGTCTTCCATATCCGGGATGCCCACGTCCTCCAGCCAGAGATAGATTTCATCATTGGGATCATATACCCCATGGGGGATGGTATAAACGGCGGTTCCGCCTACCAAGCTGCCGGAGTCATTGTAAAGAAGAATATTCCCATCTGTGCCGGTTTCGTAGGTGTACCCCTCCGGCAACGAATCCACCTCGTAGGAAAAGGGAATCCCCGGTTCCGGGTCATTTTTCACCGTAGCAGTTTCTTCCTGTTTGGGATTCAGGGCACAGAAAGCCAGAATTCCCAGGCAAGCCACTGCGCACAAAACGCTCACCCACACCTTTGGCTTTTTCCACAAGGCCATATTCTTGACACGTCCCTTGGTATCCCCTTCTCCAAAGGCAAGGGGCATTCCGACAGGAATTCTTTTGTGAGTTGCCAGCCGGAGAAGGGCCTGGGCATAGTCCGCCCGGATTTCCTCCCCAAGGCGTTTGATCACCGCTTCGTCACAGCTCATTTCCATGTCCTTTCCTGCCAGGACAAAACCCAGCCACACCAGAGGATTAAACCAGTGCAGGCACAGGGCAATATATCCCAGCAGCTTCCACAGAGGATCCTGTCTGCGGATGTGATGCCTTTCGTGGGCCAAAATAAAGCGGCGCTCCTCTTCCGGGGTATCGGAGGGGAGATATACCTTCGGTCGGATCACGCCCATGACAAATGGGGATGGAATCCCGTCTGCCAGGTAGAACTGCCCCGATGCGGGCACTGCTTCCGAAAGCCTTCTTTTCAGGGAAACATACTGCACCAGGCCGTAAATGCCCATGGCAGCTGCCCCGGCAATCCAGACAAAAGCCCCAATTTCCATCAGGGAGGGAGCCGTTTTTTCCCGCTCCTGTTTCGGTGTACTTACCGTTTCTGCGGCGGGTTTGACCTCTTCCACCGCCTGGCGGATTGGTGCAAAGGAAACCGTGCCTACCCCAGGTTTAGATTCCACATTCATAGGCTCTAACACGGAAACACCGGCGGAAATGGATAAGGGGCACAAAAGCCGGAACAGCACCACACTCCAAAGGAGATAGGAATAGATTTTCGGAGCGCGTTTTAGCAGCATCCGAACCCCAAGCACCACGGCAATGACCACGCTGCCGGTAAGGGACATTTGAAGAATTCTTCCAAACAAAGCCGTCATAGTCTCACCTCCGCATACCGTCAATGATTTTTTGCAGCTCGTCAAGCTCCCCATCGGAGAGCTTTTTTCCGTTTCCGAAGGCCGCCAGAAATGCAGGCAATGAGCCCTGGAAGGTATCCGCTACAAACTGCTGACTCCTTTTTGTATAGAACTCCTCCCGGCTGACAAGGGATGTTACCACGCCCTCTCGGTTTTGGAAGAGGCCCCGGTCGCACAGTCGTTTCAGCACGGTGTAGGTAGTGGTTCGCTTCCAGCTCAGTTTTTCCGCTGCCAGTTCCGCCAAAAGTCGGGAGCTCAAAGGCTCCTGTTCCCATATAAGTTCGGCAAATCTGGATTCAACTTCGCCAAGATGATAGTCTGCCATTTGGATTCCTCCTTTGTTCTACAATTTGTAGACAAGTGTATTCTACCACTTGTAGACTAAGAAGTCAAGGCCTGCTCCCCATTCCCAAGCCTTAAGATTTTATAAAGTCGATTTGCAGGGTTCCCTGCGTCATCCCGAACCGCGCACACTCCCCTCCGTAAGCCCGAGGAGGTCTTTTCCTTTTGTACGAACTGTCTCGGTTGACCGAGTTATTGCACCCAAGGGCATTCCCTTCGGTCACCATACCAGCGTGGGCTGGTTTGCAATGACGGAGGGGGGATTGTGCGTCTGGTTCGCAATGACAAAAAGAAAAGGTTCTATAATAAATGTTGGGGTCAGGCGTGAGCCTGCCCCCAACATTTATTATAGAACCATAAAAAAGAGCGTCATTGCCCCTGGCGCAGCACCGCAGCCGGGTCGTCGCCCCCGGCCCCCGTCAGGCAGGAAGGAAGACACCGGAAGGTGAAGCACAGATACAGCCCAAGAATCAGGGGGGACAGGTACTGCACCGCATCCGACCAGGAGTACTGGGCCAGATAGTTGGTATAGGTGATGCCGGTAATGCCCACGCTCAGGGCCGCATAGACCCGGTACTTGGCAGACATAATAGCCAGCAGCACCAGCAGGAGGTCCGCAAGGTAGGTATAGCGCTCGTGCATACCGGGCAGGAACAGGACGCAAGTCCAGGCAGACCAGGCGGCAACCACCAGGAAGCTTTCAAAATCCGTTTTCAGCGTCAGGCCCTTGCTCAGGAACCGGTACAGGAACAGGCCCAGTATCAGCGCCGTCATGACGATGGCGCAGTTATGCATACTCTCCCAGTCCGGGAAGAACAGCACCCAAAAGCTGGTGCCGTTGTAATTCATTCCGGCATACTCGGACATCTGCAAAAAGTAGATATCAAAAACGGTGGTCAGGGGCCGCCCCTGCAGGTAGGCCGGGATGCCCGTAGCCCAGAGCACCGCCAGGGAGATCAGGAAGGACAGAAGCGAAAAATTCTTCCGGCAGACATAGAAATACACATACACCGGAACGATAAACACCGCCTGCAGCTTCAGCGCCAGCGCAAAGCCAAGGGTCACAAAGGAAACCGTATAGTGCTCTTTATAAAGCGTATACAGCGCAAGGATGCACAAGAAGCCATACATGCCGTCGCATTGGCCCCAAACCGCGGAATTCAGAATCACCGTAGGCAGGAAGATCACAAACGTATAGGTAATGTTAAAGGAAGCGCCGAATACCCGCTCCCCCGCTTCCTTCGCAACAATCCGAGCACAGCCCAGCGCCAGTAGAAAATCAAAGAAAACGGAAACGGACTTATACAAATACATCAAAGAACCCGGCAACTTCAGCAGCAGAATAATAATGGTCTGATACAGAATGTTATAGTCCCCGATCTGCTCCTGCATAGCGGCAAATCCGCCCTTTTCCCGGAATCGCTCTGCCCAGGGCAGCAGGCAGAGCTCCATGTCCTTGGTCATGTAGTCAAAGGCAGAGATCCGGGCAAAGATGGCAAATATGGTAACGATCAGAAAGAAGAGGATGTCCTTCCGGCGGATAACCCAGTCGATCAGCTTCCGTTCGCTTTTTAGCATATTTTCTCTCCTTTTTTTCCATTATAAAGCAGTCCGCAGCGGATTGCAAGCAAAAATAGTACGGGTGGGTGGCTGTTGAACGCTTACAGTTTTTTATATTAAAAAACCGCTTCGCGTAAGCGAAGCGGTCATCTCATGTTGGCATTACCTATCTTCCCGGCAAGTCACCCTGCAAGTATTGTCGGCGCAAACGAGCTTAACTTCTGTGTTCGG
>CAKTNN010000028.1 GCA_934589065.1 uncultured Oscillospiraceae bacterium | reverse complement strand
GGCAACTTCACCTTCCGCACCCGGGAATTTGAGCAGATGGAGTGCGAGTTCTTCTGCCAGCCCGGCACCGACCTGGAATGGTTTGCCTACTGGAAGGACTTCTGCAAATCTTGGCTGCTCTCCCTGGGCATCAAGGAGGAATCCCTCCGGCTGCGGGATCATGAGCCCGCAGAGCTGGCCTTCTATTCCCGGGCAACCACCGATATTGAGTATCAGTTCCCCTTCGGCTCCGGCTGGGGCGAGCTGTGGGGCATTGCCGACCGCACCAACTACGACCTGGGCCGCCACCAGGAGGCCTCCGGCAAGAGCCTGGAGTACTTCGATCAGGAAAAGGGCGAGCACTACATCCCCTATGTCATCGAGCCTTCCTTGGGCTGCGACCGTGTGGCGCTGGCCTTCCTGTGCGAAGCTTATGACGAAGAGGTTGTGGGTCAGGATAAGAAGGGTAACCCCGATATCCGCACCGTGCTGCACCTGCATCCGGCTCTGGCGCCCTTCAAGGCAGCCGTGCTGCCCCTGAGCAAGAAGCTGAGCCCCAAGGCTGAGGAAATCTACCACCAGCTGCAAAAGGACTTTATGGTGGACTTCGATGACTCCGGCTCCATCGGCAAACGCTACCGCCGGGAGGACGAAATTGGTACGCCTCTGTGCATCACCGTGGACTTCCAGACCGTGGGCGACGAAACCACCCCTGCTGACAACTGCGTCACCGTCCGTGACCGGGACACCATGGAGCAGGTACGGATTCCCATCAGTGAGCTGAAGGACTACATTGCCAAGAAGTGCGAATTCTGATAAGCGCAAAAATCCCCCCGATTTCCCAGGAAATCGGGGGGATTTTTGAAGGAATCCGCATAACATCACTCTTCTGCAAAGCAAGAAAAAACGCCGTCAAAAGGCGGCGTGGTTGACAAACGGGCAAACCTGGGCTATACTATAGACACAGAGGGTGCTACCAGTAGGTCAGCTCCCCCAAGGTTACAGAGAAGTGGCTGTTTGCTTGGAGGCTTGGCAGCTACTTCTCTTTGTTATTTGCCTGGAAAACCAGGGCAATGACAGAAACAATGACCATGCAGAATTGAAAAATTCCTTCCCATGTAACATCCATAACCGTCACCCCCTCTCTTTCGATTGGGGGTAAGAGAGATCACCCCCGAAAAACGAGGGGAACTGCCTACCGGGGTACTGGTAGCACCACGGACAGCATATCACAGGATTCGAGGAATTGCAAGCAGAAACAGCAGGGCATACCACGCAGCGATGCGATGGTATGCCCTGTTTTCTTATTCATCCCGCAGTGCGGCGCATCCATCTCTTCTTCATAGCTTCCGCTCCTTTATGTTCCGTTCATTTCCAGAAATTGCTGAATTACCGCCATAACCCGATCCAGATGGATGGGCTTGGCAATGTGGGCATTCATTCCCGCCTCCACGCAAGCCTGCACGTCTTCGGCAAAGGTATCTGCGGTGATCGCGGCAATGGGGATATTTCGGATATAGGGAATGTCGCTTGCCCGAATGGCCCGGGCGGCCTCCTTGCCGTTCATCTCCGGCATCTGCACGCCGCATCCCTCCTTTTGTCTCTACAGAATGCAGGTAAAATGTCTTTTTATCGTCCTGCTATACCATCTTTTTACATATTATGCAATAGCGCTTCCCGAAAGCGCCTTTATATCCGTCACTTGAAAATTTCCGAAAAATGAGGCGCTGAAGCAAAGCAAATCCGCTTCCTTACCGGAAGCGGATTGCCATCCATTTTTCAAGTTCCATTTTTGCCGCCCGGTCGTCCATCCGGTAGGCGGTATCTGCCAGGATCTTCTCCCAGTCCTCCGCCTTGCGCCGACCGTTTTGACGGGTCACCAGGTAGGGGCACTGTTCGATTTTTCCCTTACCAAAGGCCTGCACATAAGGGTGCAGCACCCCAAGGGCCATGGCGTAGGGGGCCATACGGAAGAAGAAATCCGGGTCGGCGGTCATCATCCGCTGCACCTCTTCCTTGCTCAGCTTCCGCAGGTATTCCCGCAGGCCCCGCAGCTGGGCGACCTCGTGCTTGTTTAGATCCGACCGCCGTCCGCCGATGGCTGCCAGGAAGCCCAGGAGGATCTGCCCTGCGCAAACGCCCAGGGGAATCCACACCTGACCGGCAGTCAGGCCAATGACGATCCACAAAAGATAGCTCACCCCTGCGGCAACCATGCCGGTTTTCTTCCGCACGCCAATGCAGACGGCCAGCTTGTGCATCTGCCAGGCAGTGGCCACACCCAGCACACCAAAAATCAGGGACAGCAGCACCTGCAGCGCCCCGATCTCCGTCATATTCATTGCCATGCAGATTCCCAGGAAAATCTGGACGCCGCACAGAAGATAGCGGTAAATGTTTCTCGTTCTTTCCCCGGCTCTGCAAATGGCATTTTCTCCGGGGAGCATGGCGGCGGTTCTGCGCAGGACCTTGGCATATTGGCTGCCGGTAGCATCCACCACCCGGCGCTCTCCAAAGAGGGTGCGGAAAGTGCGCACCTCAAAAAGGCTGCGCTCGTTGCCCATATCCATCCGCTTGTGCAGCAGGATCCTCCGCCCGTCCACCTGGATGAGGATATAGCCCAGCTGTGCCCAGCACAGCACCATGGTGGTCAGATCCGGTCCCAGCAGATACAGCTTGCTGGGGACCTCTCCTGCGGTCATGCCCGGCGGGGGCACGACGCACTCCTCCTTCCGGCTGGGGAAGGTGCGCAGGAAAATCAGCCAGTATACCAGCGCCAGCCCCGCCAAAATGCCCATGGGAATGAGCTCCGGGTTGCCGGTGCGCAAATAGGTGCTGACTCCGGGGAACATATCCGTTTCCGTGTTCATGGTCATGCTGACGGACTCGTGATCGTTAAAGCCGCTCTTGGTAGAGCCCGTGATCATGGAGCCGTTGACCACCAGATTCAGCTCCGATGCCAGGCCGTTCTGCCGGTAGGTGCTGTAAAAATTGGGGGTCTGCTTTACTTCCGAAGGAAGGGTAATGGTGTAGTTCATGCTGCTTACGGGGTAAGCAAAGCCGCTGAGGATGGGCAGGCTCAGGTTCAGGCTCTTCCGGTCATCCGCCACCGTGACAACTTTCGGCAGATTGTAGGAAAGCTGGATCATAAAGTCACCGGGCTGCCCGCTGGTGAGCCGGCTCAGGTTTACCAGAATATTGTCGCCGGAACGGGTGGTGCTGGGAGAACTGCCGTTGACGGTAATGCCCGTGGCGCTTCCGGGCAGCGGATAGTATAGGTTCTCCTCTGCCGATTCCAGATGAAGGGTCATCTGCACAGTGACCATGCAGTCGCCGTCAATATTGACAGTACCGGTGTAATCCAACCGGGTTGCCGTACTGGCAGCCGAAACCGGCATACAAAAGAAGACTGCCGTCAGGCAAATCACCAGCGCCAGCAGCGCGATGCGTCGCTTCAATGGAACTCCCTCCTTCATTCACGTTTTGCAATTGCTTTCCCCCACGGAGTTTTTCGACTTTTCTCTAGGGGCGCTAAGCATAATAAGCCATATTATTTCACCATATTACCACGTTTCCGGTAAAAAAGCAAGGTTTCTTTCAAATTCCCCGCAGCGATTGCAGAATTCAATGTTTTGTTGCCGCCCGTTCCCCGGTTGAATGGGAAAACACCAAGCCCCTCCCCGTGTAGGGAGGGGTGGCGCGGCGCTGCGGCGCTAGACTGCCGTGGGAATCTCGGACGTGGGATACCTCCTCAGGCAAAAATGTCACCCCAAGCCTTGGCTTGAGGTGACGGACATTATCGCTTGTACTGGGTGGTCAGGGTGGTCTGCCAGCTTTCCCCGGGGGCCAGGATGGCGGCGGCGGGCTTTTCCAGCCAGTCGGTGCTGCCGTTTTCCGGGCTCGGCAGGCTGTGCCAGGGCTCGATGCACACAAACTTCACGTCCCCCGGCTTGCTCCAAATCAGGGTATAGGGGAAGGCGCGGATATCGCACACCACCGCCCGGCCCGTATCCTTTTCGGTCAGGCTCAACGTGGAGGACACCAGGTTCGTCATGCAGTGGCTGTCGTTTGCAAACAACTCCGGACACACCGGCAGGGAATCAATATTCGTTCCCAGATAGTAGAAGTTGCCGTGCATCAGGCCTTTGGGCAGGTTATTGATGCACAGAGGGGACTCCATATCGCTGAACCGGAGCTCATAATCCTGGGCGGTGTGCTTCCCATCAAAGGGCACCCGGAAGGCGGGATGGTAGCCAATACCAAAGGGCATGGCCTCTTCGTCCCGGTTTTCCACCGTCAGGGTGTGGTGGAGCTTATCCCCATCCAGGGTGAAGGTGGATTTCAGGCAGCAGGCGTAGGGAAAGCTTTTCAGGGTTTCTTCATCACTGACAAGCTCCAGCACCAGCTTTGTCTTCTCCCGGGAAACCAGGCTGTGTTCCCGCGTGCGGGCGAAGCCGTGCTGCTTGGAAACGCAGTCCTTTCCCTTGGCATGGATGGTATCGTTTACCACCTTGCCGGTATGGGGAAAGAGAATGGGCGCGTGGTAGCCCCACACACTGGGGTCTGCCTGCCAGATATGCTCCACGCCATCGCACTTACGCACCACGGAGCTGACCTGAGCGCCAAAGGATGTAACCGTTACCTTGAGATACTCGTTTTCCAGAACAAAATCCATGGGAATCCTCCTATGTTTTCAGCCGGAAGGGCCGAATTTTACTTTACAACGGCGAAATAGGCAAGGACGATCACGCCCAGCACAATCCGGTATACCCCGAATACGCTGAAGGAGTGCTGGCGGACATAGGACATAAGTCCCCGAATGACCATCAGGCTCACCAGGAAGGATACCACGCAGCCAATGAGCAAAATGGCGATCTCCCCTCCGGCAAAGCCCACGCCGGTGAGGAAGAATTTTAGCAGCTTAATGGCGCTGGCCCCCAGCATGGTGGGAATCGCCATAAAAAAGCTGAATTCCGCTGCCGCAGACCGGCTGGCCCCCAGCAAGATGCCCCCCAGGATGGTAGAGCCGGAGCGGGATGTGCCGGGAATCAGGCTCAGGCACTGGAAAAGGCCTATGCCGATGGCAGTTTTATAGTCCATGTCGTTTACATCCTGCACTGCCAGATGGCGGCCCTGATAGGCCCTTTCCACCAGAACAAAGGCAACGCCATAGAGAATCAGCATGGCGGCGACCACAGTGCTGGTGTGCAGGTTGGCATCCATCCAGTCGTCAAACAGCACTCCCACCACGCCGGAGGGGATGATTGCCAGAATCACCTTGGCCCACAGACTCCAGGTCTGCTTCTTTTCCTCCTGGCTTTTCTGAGGGGAGAAGGGATTGAGCTTGTGGAAATACAGCACCACCACAGCCAGAATTGCTCCCAGCTGGATGACCACATCAAACATTCTCTTAAATTCAGCGGAAACGTTCAGGGAAACCAGCTCATCCAGCAGGATCAGGTGTCCTGTGGAGCTCACCGGCAGCCATTCCGTCACGCCCTCCACAATGCCGAAGAGGACGGCCTTTAGCATTTCAATCATAATTGCACCTCATAGATGAAAGTTGTACCTTCCTATGATACAAGACGGCGTCCCGGTTTGCAATAGAGCGGGGTTATTTCCTGTGTAAAATACAGGAAAAAAGTTGTCGGTACTGCCCTTATCATTGCGCTCTGTACAGTGCTGCGGCGCTAAACTGCCGTAGGAATCTTATTGTACTGGTTGATACGTTTCTCCACGTCTGAGATTGCCACACCAGTCTTCGGACTGGTTCGCAATGACGAAGGGAGCGGCCTGCGTACCAGTTCGCAATGACGAAGGGAGCGGCCTGCGTGCTGGTTCGCAATGACGAAAGCGCGGGGTACTCAGAAATTGGCATACATGGGGTCTACCGGGATGTAGCCCACGCCGTAGGCGCCGAAAATCACAATGTAGAGAATCAGGGCATACCATGCGCACCAGCGCAGGGCGGTGGGCTTCCGGTTCAAATCCCCGCGGATATCCCTGCCCTTTTCCTGGAGAATGCTCACAACCAGCACGATGCAGGCGGTAAGGCCCACAATCATCAGATCCAGCACATCGCACTCGGCAGCATCCAGCGCTGCCTTCAGCGTGGTGTATACGCCGGTGGAAAGGCCGAAGGAGGTAAAAATCCGGCTCAGCATCGCCCCTGCCTGGGTCATACTGTTCGCCCGGAAAATCAGCTCGCCAAACACCACGAGAATGGAGGTGCGCAGCATCTGAAACACCCGAAAGGGCTTATTCTCCGGGGTAAAGCCCAGCTTTTCATTGATCTTTTTCAGGTAGGGGGCGAAGCAATTGCCCAGCAGAATCAGCACCAGGTGGTATAGGCCGAAGAAGATGTAATGCCAGGCAGCGCCGTGCCACAAGCCGTTGGAAAACCACACGCAGAAGAGGGCCACCGACCCGGCAAGGAGCGGGCCAAAATGGTTGCCCAGCTTTTTCCGGGCAGCGCCCGTCAGCTTTTTCATAGGGCCGGACATGGTCACGGGATAGAAGATGTAGTCCCGGAACCAGGTGCCCAGGGTGATATGCCACCGGTTCCAGAATTCGGAAATATTCCGGGAAAAGAAGGGACGGCGGAAGTTTTCCGGCATGGTAATGCCGAAAATCTGGGCCGTGCCGCAGACCGCATCCATAGAGCCGGAGAAATCCATATATAGCTGCAGGGTATACAGCACCGCTCCCAGCAGGGAAAGCCAGCCGGGATAGTTTCCGTTCTGGTTAAAGAGCTCCGCCACAAAGGGATTCAGCCGGTCGGCAACCACCAGTTTTTTCATCAGGCCCCAGAGGATTCTCTGGATGCCCGCCGTCAGGTTTTCATACCGGATGGGCTGCACCTCCCACAGGGCCTGGGCCGTCTGACCGTAGCGGCAGATAGGCCCCTCCACAATCTGGGGGAAAAAGCTGAGAAACAGCAATAGCCGCAGAGGATTGCGGTCAGCAGGAACGGTCTGGCGGTATACATCCACCAGGTAAGAAACGCTCTGTAAAATAAAGAAGGACAGGCCCAGGGGCTTGAGGTAACTGGGAATCGGGTAACTCGCGCCAAAAAGGGCATTCACGTTTTCCATAAAGAAGCCGGAATACTTGAGCACCAGAATCAGGCCAATGTGGACAAGCACCGCCCCGGTCATCACCCACCGGGCATAGCCATTGTACTTTTTCTTGAGGGCCTTCCGCTCCGGCTTTTCCGCCGCCTTCACGGCGGCATCCCGTTTTTTGTGGATTTCATCCATCCACTTGCCGCAGCCCCACAGCACCCCGGCGGACGCCAGGAGATAGCCGATAAGCACCCCGCTGATCAGCCAGTAAAAGCCCAGGCTCAGCAGGAGCAGCATATATTTTTTCCCTTTTTTCGGCGTCAGGGAAAAGAGAATCACCGCCGCCGGAAGAAACAGCCCCAGGTAATGCAGGGAAAAGAAGGCCGTCAGTCCCGGATGAGCGCCTGCATGAAGCAGGGTGAGGATATCCATCCTCAGTCTTCCTGAAGCCGCTGGATCATCTCCATCATGGCCTCGGCGGAATTGAAGTTCTCTGGAATGATTTCCACGGCAGGGATGGTCACATCAAAGGTATCCTCCAGCTCTGCCACCAGAGAGATGATGGACAGGGAGTCCAGCAGGTGGTTATCAATCAGGTGGGTTTCGTTTTCAAAATCCACACCGGGCTGAATATCGTTCAGAATTTCAAGCAGTTCGTCCATAGTAATGATCCTTTCAAATTTCTTTCTTCCATGTATTGAAGGGGAAGGTTTCTGCCGTCTGCCTTGCGCAAATCAGCGTTCCTTCCGAATCGATAAGATAAACCGCCGGCAAATCCCGGCTGAGAAACAGGGCAATACCCTCCGTGACGCAGTAAGCGCCGGTATTCTCAAAGCGCAGGGTGTCCCCAATCTCCACAGGGGGCAGGGGCAGCGCCTTTACCAGAATATCGTTCATGCTGCACAGGCTGCCAAAGAGATTCCAGCTTTCCGCCGCTTCCTCTTTTTCTTTGCCGCAGAGAGTAACCTTGGGGTGCTTCATACCCATATACTGCCCATAGTAAACCATCTGGTGCATCCCCCCGTCCAGAATCAGATAATTCTGCCCGTGGTTGCACTTTTTGTCCGCCACATGGGTAAAGTAGCTTCCGCAGGAGGCGGCAATGGAGCGGCCCAGCTCCAGGGTGATTTCCCCCTGCCACTGCATCTGTGCCAGCAGCTGGCAAAAGCCGGTAATCAGGGCTTCCTCTTCCAGCTCTTCCCCAAAGTAGGCCACGGGGAAGCCGGTGCCGTATTCCATTTCCGGGCTGCGGTAGCCGTACTCCGTTTCCAGCCGACACAGGAAGGCATCCAGGTGGGTAATTTCCCGTTTCAGCTTTTTCAGGGAGGTTTTCTGGGTTCCCGAGAAGAACTGAATCCCCCGGAAGTCCAAATTCGGATACTGGGCCCGATCCCGTACAAGCGTCTCTATTTCCTCTTCGTTGATGCCGAACTGGCTGTCGTTGGTCAGCCGCAGCAGCACCTTTAAACGTTTGTCATAGCGCTCTGCAAGACGGTTCAAAAGGTGAAACTGAGTCATGGATTCCACGGTGTAGATCCGCCCCTGGGTGGACTGCACCAGCTTTTCAATAAAACCGGGGGTTTTGTTTACTCCGGAAATGACAGTCATTTTGGGGTCGATGCCCAACCCGTCACAGATTTCGCTTTCTCCGGGGGAGCAGATTTCCAGCCGCTCCACCTGATCCCGCAGTCCCTCCACCAAAAAGGGATTGGCCTTGATGGCGTAGGCCACGGCGATATTCTCCCCCAGCAGCCCACGCAGATAGGAAACCCGCTGCCGGAGCACCCGGAAATCAAATACATAATAGGCGGTATCCTGGAGCTTTGCAATATCCTTCACTTATCTTCCTCCCGCCGTTTCCGCCAGCTTTTTCCGGTCGATTTTTCCGTTCTTCGTCAGAGGCATTTCCTCCACCTGGCGCAGGATGCCGGGAACCATAAAGGCCGGCAGGTCTTTCTTCATGCTTGCATGGAGGCTCTCCTTGTCGATCGTGCCCACATAAAAGCCCCGCAGCCGGGATTTCTTCTCGTCAAACAGGCAGCAGGCCCGCTCCACCCCATCGATGGCGTTCATAGCCCGCTCGATTTCCTCCAGCTCAATCCGGTGGCCCATGTACTTAATCTGGAAATCCTTCCGTCCGGAGAAAACCAATTCCCCCAGGGAATTGTATTTGCCCAGGTCGCCGGTGCGGTAGATCCGCTCCGGATAGTTGGGGTTCAGGGGGTTCTGGACAAAGTGGGCATTGTTTTGCTCCGGATTCCGGTAGTAGCCCAAAGCCAGGGCCGTACCCCGGACGCAGATTTCCCCTTCTTTTCCCGGTTCCTCCACTAGACGGTTCTCCTCATCCAGCAGGAACACGTGTTCATTGGGGAAGGGAATGCCGATGGGCACGCCCTCTGCATAGTCCCGCGCCTTTTCCAGAATATGGTAGGTGCAGTTGCAGGTGATTTCCGTAGGGCCGTAGACATTGACATACAGCGCATCCGGCAGGTGCTTCCGGAATTCTTTCAGTGCCTTCAGGGGCATCACCTCTCCGGAATAGATGATCCTACGAATGTGCTCCGGGGTCTTGTAGTCCAGGGCGTGGAAGCCCGTAATCAGGCACAGGGCAGACACCGCCCAGATCATGGTGGTCGTGCCGGTGTCGCAGAGGAAGTCAATCAGCTGAGTGGGGGCAGAAAAGAGTCTTCTGGGAACCACTGCCAGAGCCGCACCGGCATGGAGGGCAGAATAGATATCCTTGACGGATACATCAAAATCAAAGGGAGCCTGATTGGCAATCACATCGGTGTGATCAATGCCGAAAAGGGGCACAAAGCAATCGATAAAATCCAGCACGCTGCGGTTGCCCACGGCGATTCCCTTGGGCACACCGGTAGAGCCGGAGGTAAAGTTTACATAAAGTACGTCGGTATCAATGGCCCGCTCCTGCCGCAGGGCAAGCAGGGCATCGTTTTCCTCCGTCTGTGCCAGAGCTTCTGCCGTCACGATGGCTGCCCCGGGGAACAAGGCCTGAGCCTTTTCCAGAAGACTTTCCTGGGAGACGATGAGCTTGGGCTCCAATACGGAGGCAATCTGCTGAAGTCTCCCATCCGGGAGTTCCGTATTCAGGCAGGAGTAAAAGCAGCCTGCCCACACAGCCCCCAAAAATACCGCCACGGCATCGGCGCACTTTTCCATATACACCCCCACCGGCTGGCGCTGGCCGACCCTTGCCGCAATGCCGGAGCCTATGCACCGGGTCAAGGCGTAATACTCTTCGTATGTATACTCCTTGCTGTCATCCAGCACCGCCTTCCGTTTCGGATAAGCCCGGTAACTGGCGCAGAGGTATTTTAAGACGTTATTCATAGACAATCATCCTTTGCAGGGATATGATGGCACAAACTTACGCGTATCATTATACCAGCTGCTTCCCGGGGTTGTCAACACCTGCCCCGGAAACAAAGGGGGCTGTTACAAAAATAGGGTCATTGCAATCCCTCAGTCAGCCTGGCATTTGACAGCCCCCTTTACACAAGGGAGCCAACACAGTGCCGCTTAGCCAAAGTGATACCACGCCCAAGATTCCCACGCCAGCGTGCGCGCCGGCTCGGAATGACGAAAGAAGTGTCATTGCGAACCAGTCCACAGACTGGTGTGGCAATCTTGACCTCCTGCCTGTCATTGCGAGGTAGTGCTGCGGTGCCGGTTTGCAGCAACGGTTGGCGTGCAGGCGCATTCCGCCGGGATAGAAGCCGGTGAAAAAATATTTTAAAATGCACTAAATTCCTATTGACAAAATAGGAATTTAGGGTTACAATGCGACCAAACCACTTATGGAGGATGATTTCCATGATGCATCCGGAGTTTCGATGTTGACCTTCCAATCAATCCCGTTTGAAACCAAATCTATTTCACAACTATTTTGAAAGGAAGTAATCTTATGTCTAAAATTTATACCTCTGCCGACCAGCTGATCGGTCATACCCCCCTGCTGGAGCTGACCCACATTGAAAAGGAAGAAAAGCTGGAAGCCAGGATTCTTGCCAAGCTGGAATACTTTAACCCCGCCGGTTCCGTAAAGGACCGTATCGCCAAGTCCATCATTGACGAGGCCGAGAAGAGCGGCGCCCTGAAGCCCGGTGCAACCCTGATCGAGCCCACCTCCGGCAATACCGGCATCGGCCTTGCCTCCGTGGCAGCTGCCCGGGGCTATAAGCTGATTATCGTCATGCCGGACACCATGAGCGTGGAGCGCCGCCAGCTGATCAAGGCCTACGGTGCAGAGCTGGTGCTCAGCGAGGGCGCAAAGGGCATGAAGGGTGCCATTGCCAAGGCCAATGAACTGGCTGCCCAAATTCCCGGCAGCTTCATTCCCGGTCAGTTCGTAAACCCCGCCAATCCCAAGGCACACTTTGAAACCACCGGCCCCGAAATCTATCAGGATACCGACGGCGAGGTGGACATCTTCGTGGCAGGCGTTGGCACCGGCGGCACCATCACCGGTACCGGGGAATACCTGAAGAGCCAGAAGCCGGAAGTAAAGGTTGTGGCTGTAGAGCCCGCCACCTCCCCCGTGCTCTCCCAGGGCGTTGCCGGCCCCCACAAGATTCAGGGCATCGGCGCAGGCTTTGTCCCCGACGTGCTGAACACCAAGGTATATGACGAAATCATCACCGTCACCAACGAGGATGCCTTCGCTGCGGGCCGCACCATCGGCAGAAAAGAAGGCGTACTGGTGGGCATTTCCTCCGGTGCCGCCGTATGGGCCGCCATCCAGCTGGCAAAGCGTCCCGAGAACAAGGGCAAGACCATCGTTGTCCTGCTGCCCGATACCGGCGACCGGTATCTCTCCACGCCCCTGTTTGCCGATAAGTAATTCTATTTTCCTCCCTGGGTTTCCCCCGCATAAAAGGAATCCCCTTCTGCATACACTGCACGCAGGAGGGGATTTTTTATGGGCAAACGGGACAGCGCAATCTTTCTGGCAGCCATCGCCCTGACGGTGCTGGGCGTGGTTCGGGTATTCTACGAGGCAGCCGTACCCACCGCCAGCTGGGGGCTCTCCTTCCGGCAGGAGGGCAGCGCCCCGGTGGGCACGGCAGGCACGGAGCAGCTGCGGCAATACGATGCCGCCTACCTGGGGGATACCCGGGAAAAGGTGCTGTATCTGACCTTTGATGCAGGCTACGAAAACGGCTCTACGGAAAAGGTGCTGGATACCCTGAAAAAGCACCGAGTTCCCGCCGCCTTCTTCCTGGTTGGCAACTACATAGAGCGCAATGCCGACCTGGTTCGCCGGATGGTGGAAGAAGGGCATATTGTGGGCAACCACACCATGCACCACTACGATATGTCCAAGCTTGGCAGTCAGGAGACCTTTTCCAAGGAGCTGACGGATTTGGAAAACCTGTTCCGGGAAACCACCGGAAAAGACCTGCCCAAATACTATCGCCCGCCCCAGGGGATTTACAGCCAGGAGAACCTGAAAATGGCAAAGAGCCTGGGATACAAAACCGTATTCTGGAGCCTTGCCTACGTGGACTGGCTCAATGACAAGCAGCCCACCCGGGAGCAGGCCTTCTCTAAGCTCCTGCCCCGCACCCACAACGGCGCCGTGGTACTGCTGCACTCCACCTCCAAAACCAACGCGGAAATTCTGGATGACCTGCTGACCCAGTGGGAAAACCTGGGCTACCGTTTCGGCACGCTGGAGGAGCTGTTTGCATAAGGCGCCCTTTGCCCATAAATTCAGACAGCGAGCAAATCTTACGGCGCGTTTTTTGTTCCTAAGCCACACTTTTTGCAGGGAACTTTTGTGACGGAGCTGCACTTTTTACAACGATCTTTCTGACTACGCTTTTTACAGGGAATCGAAACAAGTAATGGCGATGCCTGGGTTTTAAGCCTGGCATCGCCATTGTTTTCTCCAGTGCCGTCCCGGTATTTCTTGGTATACCGGAAGGGCCTTCTTTATAAAATTGGAATTTCCGGCGACTCCCCGGCGTACATCTGCACCACCGCCGCGGGAGAAACCATGGCGGAAGCCTGGTTCTTTTTCAGCCTGGAAAAGAGAACCGTCAGGGAAATCACCAGCACCACGCCAAGCAGGCCTGCAATGATTGCCAAAACCCGGATGAGCCCTGCCTGGCTCTTCTGCTGGGGTTCGGGCTGGGGTGCAGCGCTTCTTCCGGCAGACCTTGCCGCAGCCTGCGGAGCAGGCTGTTTGGGAGCGGCAGCCCCCCGGCGGCCCGCCTGCTGGGGCAGGATGGAGTAGACCACCACCTGGGCCTTCTCCGGGGCGGGGTTCAGCAGCATCCGGGTACGCAAAAGCGCAGGCAGGGAATTGGCCTGGGTAAAGGTAACGCCCTGGTCTGCATACAGCTTCATCTGCTTGAGCACCGCCGTCTGGGCGGATTGGATCTGGGCCTGCACCGTCTCCTCCGGCACGCCGGTGAGCTGACCAATGGCCTTGGGGGTCAGCGCGCCCAGGCTGTAGAGGTACAGGCTCAGCCGTTCCTCCGGCTCCAAAAGATCCGTCAGCATTTCCGCCACCTTGGCGGTTTCCGCCCGGCTCAGGTTCATGCTGGGAAAAGAGAAATTCACAGGAGCATTATTTTCTCCCGTCTGGCCCTTTTCCAACAAGGTTGCCCGGACGCGCATACACCGCACTGCGGTGAGCCGCCCCAGCCAGGCAAAGAAATCCTCCGGATTTTCCAGGGTATCCAGCTTGGAAACCACGGTTTTCAGGGCAATAACGGTCATTTGGTCTGCGGATTGCTGGGTAGGCAGCAGCTTTTTGCACTGGTAGTCCACAATTCCGTAGGCATACAGCAGCAGCTGCTCCAGCGCCTGGCGATCCCCCTTCTGGGCCGCCTGGACGCAAAAGATCAAAGCTTCTCTATTCATAAGGGCAAGGTGCTCCTTCCATTTTTCCTTCCCGTCCATTTTAACGGATGGCGGCGCAAAAAGCAAGATGTTCGGAAAGAATTAAGAATCGCCGGGACAGCAAAATCCCCCGGCTGAACCGGGGGACTATTCAGGACTTCGTTTTATCCGTTTCCTCTGTTGCGCCGGTGACGCGCTTTTCGATTCGTTCCAGGGAATACTGCATCTGCTTGTAGGCGCTTTGGCTGACCTTATCCACATAGTTTCCCTCGTAGGCCTTGATGGCGGTATCGATGCGTACCACCCGGCGGTAGCCGTCGCACTCGGATTCCTTCAACGTATAGATGGGAATATAGCTGAAATTGGTCACCTTTGTGGTCTTAAGATCCGTATCCTTGGTAACCTCGATATCCAGGATGATGGAATAGTTGCTGCCGCCCAGGGTTGCGTCTCCAAAGAAATCTCCCAGGGAGTAGGCAACCAGCTTGCCGGTTTTTTCATTGAGCTCGATTTTCTGCACCAGGTGGGGATGGGTTCCGATGATCACATCCACGCCGTTTTTCTGCATCAGGGTGACAATCTGCTCCTGGGTCTTACTGATCTTGTCGTTGTTCACGCTGCCCCAGTGGAGCATTGCCACGGTCAGATCCGGCTTTTCCGCCGCCACATCCTTCAGGATGCTGGTAATTCCCTTCCGGTTGATGGTTCTGTAGTTGGAATCGTAGTCCTCATACAGAAGGTTTACGCATTCCAGGCTTCCCTCCGGCATACCCATGCCGCCCACGCCCTTGGTAAAGGCCACAAAGGCAATTTTAATTCCCTGGACATCACAGATCGTGTAGCCCTTGGTTTTGCGGAAATCGGAAACGGTGGCGTATGCTCCCAGGGGCTCCATGCCCGCATTGCGGATGGCATTCAGGGTGGAGCTCAGGCCGATCAGACCGTTCTGGATGGAGTAGGAGTTTGCCATCTGGATTAAGTCCACACCGGCGTTTTTCAGATAGGTCAACAGCTCCGCCGGCGCGGAGGCCGTTTCGCTGCCGTAGGGCTCTCCGCAGAAGTTGCCCTCCATATTAAGCACCGTCACATCCGCGTTGCCCAGTTCCGCCGCCACATCCTGGAAGGCCCGGGTATAGTCGTAGCCCGTTGCCACAATACCGGCATCCACCGAGGAGTTGGTGATGTTCAGGTCGCCCACCGCCCGGATATGCACCTTGGTAACGGGATTCTTCACCGTGCGCCCGGAGGTTGCCTCCGTTGCCTCGGTGGTCGCTTCGGTGGTGGCCTCCATGGCAGACACCGGCTGACTTTCCGGGGTCTTATTCGCCATGCGGTAAATGGAAATGCCGCAGAGAGCCAGAATTCCCACAGCCGCCGCCAGCAGGAGGATCATCCGCCGCTGGAGCTTTTTCTGTTTTTTCTTCGCCTGCTCCCGCTTCTGTCGGCGTTTTTCCATTTCATCGCCATTGAGTGCCATTCGGGATCCCCCTTTCGTGATTTAGCTATTATAGCGGATTTTCATCCATAAAACAAGAACGAAGGTGTGAACTCTTCTTGAATACCGGGTTCCGCGCCGTTAGAGCGCGGACGGTTTCCGCATTGCGAAGGATTTCCGCCTTCAATTCTTCCAGAGAATCAAATTTCCGTTCGGGGCGAATAAAGTCCGTCAGTTCCAGGGCAATGGCGTCACCGTATAAGTCCCCGGAATAGTCCAGTATCCAGCTTTCCACAGTGATCCCCTTGCCGCTGACCGTAGGCCGAACGCCAATATTGGTCACCACGGGATAGCTCCCCCCTGCCACATAGGCTCTTCCCCCATACACACCAAACCGGGGGGTAACCAGCTCCGGGGGCAGGAGCAGATTTGCCGTGGGAATGCCCAGGGTTCTGCCCAGCTGCTTGCCGTGCACCACCTGACCGGAGAGCAAATAGGGGTGGCCCAAAAAGCGCACCGCCTGGGCCATATTCCCTTCTTCCAGCTGCTGCCGGATTGCCGTAGAGGAAACCCGCACGCCATCCACCGTCTGTTCCGGAACCACCGCCCAGGGCAGCCTCTTTTCTTCCGCATACCGGGCCAGGAGCGCTGCCGTCCCCTGCCCGCCTCTGCCGAAGCGAAAATCCTCCCCGCAGACAAATCCTGCGGCGGCGTAAACGCTCTGCATTTCCTCCAGGAAATCCTGCCAGGGCGTGTCCTGCATCTTTTGGTCAAAGGGCAGGGTGACGACCCGCTCCATGCCGAACTGCTTTAACAGCCGCACCCGGTCCTGGGGGGTGTTGATCAGCTTCGGCGTTCTGCCCAGCACCAGGGTATCCGGGTGGGCGGAAAAGGTGATAACACCCCTGCCCGTTTCCCCGGCAAGGGCTTTTACCGCCTGTAAAAGGGCCTGATGTCCCACATGGACACCGTCAAAAAAGCCCAGTGCATAAATATAGCGATCCATGTATTTGTTCCTAATTGTTGTTTTTGCCGGGGTTACACCTCAAAAAAGCTTTTGATGGTAGACATAACTCCATCTTCCACCTTTGCCAGCATCAGAAATTCCCCGTTTTCCCCATAAGCCCGGTAGATTCCGTCTGGCATGGGGCGGGTAAAGGAATTGCCGTTGCGGCAGCGCTTTTCCTGATTGGCGGTCAGCTTTACCGCCGGATACTGGGCAAACATCGTGTCCATTCCCCGCAGGCAGCTTTCCGGGGTGCTGCTCTCCAGCAGGTCTTCCAGGGCCACGGCATCTTCCAGCCGGTATTCCCCCGCCTGGGTTCTGCGCAGGGCCTCCATACAGCCAAGGCAGCCAAGAGCCTCCCCAATATCCTCGCACAGGGTCCGGATGTACGTTCCCTTGGAGCAGCGCACCCGAAGAGACAGTCGGTTGTTTTCAAAGGAGAGCACGGTCAGCTCGTAAACGGTAACGGGTCTGGGCTGCCGCTCCACCTGTTTTCCCTTCCGGGCCAGCTCGTAGAGCTTTTGCCCGTTTACCTTCAACGCGGAATACATAGGCGGAACCTGCATGATTTCTCCCCGAAACCGGGTAAGAACCTCCTCCACCTGGCTTTTGGTGACGTCTACCGCCCGCTCCTCCAAAACCGTGCCGGTTACATCCTGGGTGTCTGTTTTTTTCCCCAGCAGCAGCACCGTCTCGTAGGTTTTTTCCGCGTGCTCAAAGAATTCCACCGCCCGGGTGGCTCTGCCCACAAACACCGGCAGTACGCCGGTTGCCATGGGATCCAAGGTTCCCCCGTGCCCGATCCGCCGGGTTCCAAACACCCTTCTCAGCCGGGCCGTCACATCCTGGCTTGTCCAGCCCTGGGGCTTATCCACAATCACAATGCCGTTCATTGGTACTGCTCCAGCATCACTTTTTTCACGGCCTTTACGGCCTCTTCCATGGTTGTATGCATGGTTCCGCCGGCTGCGCCCTTATGTCCGCCGCCGCCGAAGGGTTCGGCGATCTTCGTGGCATCATACCCCGGCACAGCCCGGACGGAGAGCTTTACAATGCCCCCCTCGGCCTCCCGCAGAGTCGCCGCCACATTCACACCGGCAACCGTCCGGGGGAAGTTGGAGATATTATCCATATCGTCGCTGCTGACCCCCAGCTTTTCCTCCACCGCCTTGGGGATGGCGCAGATTGCCATGGTATTGTTCCCCAAAAGCTGCATATTTTCCACGATCCAGCCCTGCATTTTCAGCTTGCCCAGGGTGTTGGTCTCAAAAAGCTGCTGATTCAGCTCAAACACCCGTGCCCCATACTGGGCGCAGGCCGCCGCCACCCGGAAGGTGTGGGCGGTGGTATTGGCAAACCGGAAACAGCCGGTATCCGTGGACAGGCCCACATACAGCGCGTCCATGAGCTTTGGCTCCGGGGATACCCCCATGCAGGCCAGCACATCCCACACCACCTCGGCGCAGCTGGCGCTGTTGGGATCCACCAGTTCCAGCTCGCTAAAAGAAGTGGCAGAGCCGTGATGGTCAATCCGTAGGGCCACCCTGCCCACCAGATACTGAAATTCCGGGGGCAGCATTCCGGGGGAGGCCACATCGGTGGATACCACCGTATCCCCTTCCTCCACAGTTTCCACCGTCAGCCCCTCATGGAGCCAGGCATACCTTGGGGTCACGCCGGGATTATGGAGCACATGGGCGGTCTTGCCCAGGCTTCGCAGCCCCAGGCACAGGGCCGCAGCAGAGCCCACGGTATCCCCGTCGGGGCGAACGTGGGTCAGAATCACAAAGTGATCCCGATGCCTCAAAAATTCGGCTGCATCAGCTCTGGTCAGATTCTTCATCGTGGGCTACCTCCAGGGAGTTGATGAGCTTGAGCATTTTTGCGCCGTACTCAATGCTGTCATCCTCTGCCCAGACGATTTCTGGTGCGTAGCGCAGCTGCAGGCTGTGGCCCAGCTCCCGGCGCAGGTAGCCGCCGGCGGACTTGAGCCCCGCCAGGGCATTCTTTGCTCTTTCGCTTTGCAAAAAGCTGACATAAACCTTGGTATAGCGCAGATCCGGGGTGGTTTCCACCCGGGTAATGGAAATCATGGTGTCCTGCACTCTGGGATCCTTGACAGTCCGCAGAAGGGAGGACAGCTCCTTCATAATTTCCTCATTGATTCTGTTGATCCGATTGGATGCCATAGTCATCCTCCTTGCTCTGAAAAGAAAGTATGCCGCTGCGAGCCAGTCCGAAGACCGGTGTGGCAGCCTCCCGGATTTTCCGAACACTCAGAAGAACCGGGGGATTGCACCCAAGGGCATTCCCTTCGGTCACCACACCAGCGTGCGCGCTGGCTCGCAATGACATAAATTACCGTTTAATTTCCTGCATGGTGAAGCACTCGAAGATATCGCCTTCCTTGATATCATTGAACTTCACAACGCTCATGCCGCACTCGTAACCGGCGGTGACCTCCTTGGCGGCATCCTTAAACCGCTGCAAAGAGCCGATCTCGCCCTCGTGAATGACGATGTTGTCCCGCAGAATCCGCACCTGGGCGTCTCTTGTGACCTTGCCGTCCTTCACCATCACACCGGCGATGGTGCCCACGGCGCTGACCTTGTAGGTCATGCGCACCTCGGCGTGGCCGATGACCACTTCCTCATACTTGGGCGCCAGCATACCCTTCATAGCGGACTCGATCTCGTCGATGGCATCGTAAATGACCCGATAGTAACGGATATCCACATTGGAGCGCTGGATGGAAGCCTGCGCGCCGGCATCCGCCCGGACATTGAAGCCCACGATGATGGCGCCGGAGGTAGAGGCCAAAAGCACATCGCTCTCGTTGATGGCGCCCACACCGGTGTGGATAACCCGGACGCGAACCTCCTCGTTGGAGATCTTTTCCAGGCTGGCCTTCACGGCCTCGGCAGAGCCCTGGACATCGGCCTTGACAATCAGAGGCAGCTCCTTCATTTCGCCCTCCTGCATCCGGGCAAAGAGGTTATCCAGGGTCACCTTCTGCTGCAGCTTGGCTGCGGCATCCTTGGCGGCCTGACGGCGCTGCTCCACCAGCTCCCGGGCCATACGCTCATCGGTAACGGCGTCAAATTCGTCGCCGGGGGTGGGCACATCGGCAAGGCCGGTGATTTCCACAGGCTGGCTGGGTCCGGCAACCTTGACGGTGCGGCCCTTATCGTTGGTCATCATTCGGACACGGCCCACGGCAGTACCGGCAATGATGATATCGCCCTGCTTCAGGGTGCCGTTCTGCACCAAAAGCGTTGCAATGGGGCCTCTGGACTTATCCAGACGGGCCTCAATCACCGTGCCCTTGCCCCGGCGGTTGGGGTTGGCCTTCAATTCCAGCATTTCGGCGGTGAGGGTGATCATTTCCAGCAGATCATCCAGGCCCTTGCCGGTCTTGGCGGAGATGGGGCAAATCACGGTATCGCCGCCCCACTCCTCGGGGATCAGATCGTATTCCGTCAGCTGCTGCTTGATCCGGTCGGGATTGGCGGTGGGCTTATCCATCTTGTTGATTGCAACGATGATGGGCACCTTGGCAGCCTTGGCGTGGTTGATGGATTCAATGGTCTGGGGCATGATGCCGTCATCGGCAGCCACCACCAGAATGGCAATATCGGTGCACATTGCGCCGCGGGCACGCATGGAGGTAAAGGCGGCGTGGCCTGGGGTATCCAGGAAGGTAATAGACTTGCCGTTCACATCCACGGTGTAAGCGCCGATGTGCTGGGTAATGCCGCCGGCCTCTCCTGCGGTAACGGAGGTCTTCCGGATAGCATCCAGCAAAGAAGTCTTGCCGTGGTCAACGTGACCCATGACCACCACCACGGGAGCGCGGGTTTCCAGCTCTTCGGCGGTATCCACGTGATCGTCAATGATCTGCTCTTCGATGGTGACGGTAACTTCCTTTTCCACCTTGCAGCCCATTTCCGTAGCTACAAACTCGGCGGTATCAAAATCGATGGTCTGGTTGATGCCAGCCATCACGCCGTTTTTCATCAGAAGCTTAATCACTTCTCCGGCGGTTTTCTTCATCCGGGAGGCCAGCTCACCTACGGTGATTTCCTCCGGAATCTTTACGGTGAGGGGTGCCTTCCGGGCAACCTCCATCTGCAGGCGGCGCATTTTCTCCTGCTCTTCATTCCGGGACTTATTTCCACGGAACTTATTGTCCTTCTTATTCTGCTGCTGGCCCTTCTTGCCGCCGATACGCTGCTTACCGCCCTGGTAATTCTGCACACGCTCGGAAACCAGAGAATCCACCCGGTCATCAAACCGGGCAGAGTTTACCTGCACGGCAGAGGTATCCACCACCCGGCGCTCCCGCTTCCGTTCGGGCTCCTTGGGTTTTTCCTCCTTGGGCTTTTCCTCCTTGGGCTGCTGGGGCGCAGCCTGTGCCGCAGCGGGCTTATTCTCGGCCTTGGGCTGAGACGCAGCCGCAGGCTTCTTTTCCTCTTCCTTGGGGGAGTCTGCCTTGGCCTTGGGCTGCACGGCAAACACCTGCTCCAGAGAGGAGATCTGGTTTTTCTGGGTCATCACGTCAAACACCACGTTCAGCTCCTGGTCCGTCAGAACCTGGGAGTTGGACTTGGGCTTTTCCCCGAACTGACCGACGATATCCATAATCTCCTTTGCGGGGACACCAAAATCCGCCGCCACTTCCTTCAAACGATACTTCACAAAACTCATACTCGAAATGCACCTCCACAATCGGGAACCCCGGTTCTCCCGAACCGAACTCCCCACATCCAAACGGCTGTCACCGGAAGCAGCCTTTTTTCGGTCCCTTCCCCAGCCAATCTTTCCTTATTTCATACGCTTTTTACCCCTACGCAAGTTCCGCTGGTGGGCCTTGGCTTCCGCCTGACGCTTCCTGGCCTTTTCGGCCTTCCGGGTCAGCACCTCCAGGGCAGGTTGGTTGTTTTCATTCTGGGGCAGGGACTTTACCAGGGCCAGAGCCATGGCTGCATCCGTGATGGCGGCAATCGCCAGGGAATCCCGTCCGATGGCAGCGCCTATTTCGTCCTTTGTCCAGGGCAGGCGCACGCACTGCTGCTCCGTACCGGCGGCAAAGCTCTTGGCCCTGCGCCAGGTGTGGTCGGAAGCATCGGAGGCTACCAGAATCGCATAGGCCTTTCCGGCTCTTGCCGCACCGCCTACCGGCTCCTCTCCCAGCTCTGCCAGCCCCGCTTTTCTGGCAAGCGCCAGATAGTTGAGCCCTTTATCCATTCTGCTGCTCCATTTCTTTTTCCAGGCGCTCGTAGACCTCCTGGGGAATCTGGGTTTCCAGACTCCGGTCCAGGGCCTTGGAGCGCATTGCTTTTTTCAGGCATTCGGGGTTGGGGCACAGATAGGCCCCCCGGCCCGGAGCTTTTCCGCTGAAATCCAGGGATACCGTACCCTCCGGCCCCCGAACAACCCGGATGAGCTCCCGCTTTGCCTTCCGTTCCCGGCAGCCCATACACTGCCGCTGAGGGATTTTCTTCTGCATTTGGGCGTTCCCTCCTTCTATTCAGGATTGCGCAAGCAGTTGGGGAAGCTTATTCTTCCTCAGGCTGCTGCGCTTCCGTCTTCTCCTCCTGCACTTCCTCGGCCTTTGCCTGGGAGGCAGACTTGATATCGATCTTATAGTTGCCGCACAGCCGGGCAGCCAGGCGGGCATTCTGGCCCTCCTTGCCGATTGCCAGACTCAGCTGGTCGTCGGGCACGATCACCTGACAGGCCTTCTGACCGGGAATCAGGGTGACGCTGAGCACATCGGCAGGGCTGAGGGCAGCCTTGATGTATTCGCAGGGATCTTCGCTCCACACCACGATTTCGATCTTTTCTCCGTTCAGGGCTTCCACAACGGCATTTACACGGTCGCCTCTGGGGCCAACACAGGCGCCCACGGGATCCACGCCCTCCATAGCGGCACGAACCGCCATTTTGGTGCGGGAACCGGCTTCCCGGGCAATGTTGCGGATTTCCACCTGACCCTCGGCAATTTCCGGAGTCTCCAGCTCAAACAGACGGCGCACCAGGTTGGGATGGGTACGGGACACCTGAACCATGGGGCCCCGGTCGGATCTGCGTACATCCAGCACGTAAACCCGCAGCAGCTGGCCCTCGGTATAGGTTTCGCCGGGGATCTGCTCGTCTTTTCTCAGCAGGGCATCGGACATCTCGTTGCCCTGGCCCACCCGGAGAATCACATCGCCGCTGCCGGGAACGATCCGGGAAACGGTACCGGTGAGGAGCTCCTGAGCCTTGTTGGAGTAGCTTTCGTACATCACGCCCCGCTCGGCTTCCCGGATGCCCTGGATCACCACCTGCTTGGCGGTCTGGGCAGCGATGCGTCCGAACTTCTGGTAGTCCACGGGGATGTTGATCTGGTCGCCCACCTGGGCATCGGGCTTATACTTCCGGGCGGCATCGATCTGAATTTCCAGAGCGGTATCCTCCAGCTCCTCTACGGCGGTCTTCACCAGGTGAATGCTCAGGCCGTGCTCATCCAGGTCTACCACCACATTGTCGGCAGGCACATCCCGGTGATCTTCCCGATCCTTCCGGTAGGCATTTGCCAGCGCCTGCTTCAGGCGCTCCACCATATAATCTACGGGAATGCCCTTCAGCTTTTCCAGTTCCCGCAGGCTTGCAAAAATCTCTGCCCCCACATCTACCTGGGGCTCCTGCTTCGCGGCTTTTGTTTTTCTTGCCATGTTCGTTCCTCCAATCAGAATTCCACCCGAAGCCGCACCAGCGCGACCTGGGACTTTTCAAATGTAACGGTTTCTTTTCCCCATTCTACGGTAACCCGGCCTTCTTCATAACCCCGGAGAACGGCAGGAATCTCTTTGAGCCCGTTGTAAGGGCGATAGAGCTTTACAGTGACGGCAGCGCCCATAAACTTTTCAAAGTCGGAGGGCTTTTTCAGCGTCCGCTCCAGTCCTGCGGAGCAGACCTCAAAATGGTAGCTGCCGGCAATGGGATCCTTTTCGTCCAGAATGGGGTCCATTGCCCGGGAGATGGCTTCGCAGTCGTTGATATCCACGCCGCCTTCTTTATCGATATACAGCCGCAGAAAATATTCCGAGCCCTCCCGGACGTATTCCACGTCCCAAAGCTCGCAGCCATGTTCCTTGACCACCGGCTCTGCAAAAGCTGCAACCTGTTCGGTAACCTTCAAAACATTCACCCTTTCGTATTTGGCTCAAGAAAAAGAGAGGGGCGCGCCCCTCTCTTTCTTACTACTTACTTACTTTCGGGAGTATTATACCACTGCTTTTCCCGTTTTGCAATAGGGAAAAGGAAAATATCTCCCGGTTTTTCATATTTTTCGAGGTTGAAGACTGGCGCTCACGGCGCAGCACAGGGCGCTGACCGTCACCGCCAGATCCCGGTGGGTCATGTAGGCGTGAATCATGGAGTGATTCCGCAGGGCAATGTACCACACTGCGGGATACAGGGCCACTGCCAGCAGGGGCAGCACCTTCTGCCAGGAAAGGCAGAACCGCACCCTTTTGGAAATCAGCGCCCACAGGAGCACCGCCAGAAGAAGAAGCACCAGGAGCTTCCCCATCGGGTTTACATAATTTTGAAGATTCTGCCAGATCACCTGGATCATTCCGATGCTCTTCTCCTGCACCTCTCCGCCGGTTCTCCCCAGGGCATTTTTCAGGCCGTCGGCGATCACATTCTGCTCCGTAAGGATACTGGCGCAGACCCATTTCCCGGCCCACATTCCGCCGTAGCCCAGGAGCCACAGGAGAGAATTTGTAAGCATCTTCCGGATTTTCTCCCAGGCGCTCCCGCTGCCCAGCATCAAATCCACGATCAGCAGGATTCCCAATGCCGCCACGGGATAGGTGAGGAAATCAAAAAAGCCCGTCAAAATTCCCAGCCACAGATACATTAGCCACCCCCAGCTTTTCCGGTAGCTTTCCAGCAGGAGCATCCCCGCCGCAAAGAAAAGCAGCAGCAGGTATACATCCGTATACTGGAAGCACAGGGCTGTGGAAATGGGGTTCAGGCAGAGAAGCCCCGCCCCCAAAGGAATTGCCAGAGCAAAGCCTCCCCGCTTGCAGCTCAGGGCCAGCACCACCGCCGCCAGAATCAGCTGCACCGTCATGTTCAGAAGCCGAATGTCCGAGGGGGTGAAGAACAGCAGCAGGGGCTTGAGAAACAGCAGATACCCATGCCAATACCGGGCGTAGGTCACCTCCCGGTAGTCCTCCCCGCCCTGGGCATAGCGGCTGAGGGATTCCACGGGAACGGAATCCCCGGGGATAAACTCCGCCCTGGGATTCACCATGGCATCGTGGAGGGCCGTACCCTTTCCCTCATAAACGGCGTTTCCCAGCATAATGCTGTCCGTAAACCCATCCAGCTCCGTGCCGTTATGGTAGGGGGCCCACTGATACCGGTCCCCCTCGGCAAGGATATAGGGCAGGCTGATGGAAACATTGTGCCGCATCCGGGCCGTGGGCAGGGCGTATACCGCCGTCATGAGCACCATCCCTGCCAAAATGGCAGCCAGCAGACTCCCCAGGGTAAGCCCCAGATTCCTCAGGGCCTTATTTCTCTTCATAGGATCGCTCCTCTGTTTTCTCGTTTTTCTTATTTTAGCACAGAGAAGATAAAAAAGCTATCCTTTCCGCCAAAGCAAATCTTCCCGCTTATTCGCTTTTTTGCAGTCTTTTTTGCAGCCAGTCCTTGCCATCTACAAACCTTGCCACAATGTAGCTGACCACATAGTCTCCCGCCGCATTGACCATGGTGGCAGGGGGATCCACGAGATTGCCCAGGGCAATGGCAATGGGGTAGGCCACCGCCATCTGCTCCGGGAAGAACACGGTGCACAGCACCAGCTCTCCCGTTCCGCCGCCCCCGGGAACGCCGGACATGGCAACGGAGGAGAAGGTGGCAACGATGATTGCCAGGATGGCCTCCCCGGTTCCGAAACTCTTCCCGAAGATTCCAAAGAGGAAGGCCACTTTCACAATCGCCGACATGGCAGAGCCATCCATGTGCATGGTTGCTCCCATGGGCAGCACAATATCCGCCACATCCCGGTTAATGCCCGTATCCTCAGCCGCTTCCAGATTGGTGGGGATGGTGGCAACGGAGGAGCAGGTACCAAAGGAAACCGCCGCCGGCTTAAATAGATGCCCAAACATCACCTTTACCGCGCCCTTGCCCCCGCCAAACCGGGCATAGATTGGGAAAAACACAAACATATAGGCAAAGCACATTCCGTAGTACAGCACGAGCGTTCGACCGTAGTCCCCGATGAGCTCCGGGCCGTAGGTGGCAACCAGGCTGGCAAAGAACCCAAAGAAGCCAATGGGGGCATAGTAGGTAATGATTTTTACCACCTTCATGGTGCATTTGGTCATGTCCTCCAGGAGCTTTGCGGTCATGGTCTCCGGGCCGCCCGCCATCTGGATGCCAAAGCCGAAGAGCACCGCAAAGACGATCAGGGGAAGGATCGCCTTCCGGCTCCAGAGCTCGGAAAAATCGGGCTTTGTGAAGAAATTGATGATCATATCCGCAGCGCCCAGGGTCTGTCCGATCTCCCCTTCCACCACGGTATATTTTCCCTGCACCAGCGGGTAAACCCGGCACACGGCATACATAATTACGGAGGCAATGCAGGCCGTTGCCAGGAAGGTCAGCACCGTTACGCCCATGATTTTTCCTGCCCGGCGCATGGAGGCCATATTGGCAATGGCGGAGGAGATGGACAAAAAAACCATGGGCACCACGACGCAGAACATCAGGTTAATAAACACCGTGCCCAAAGGCTCCAGCACCGTTGCGCCGCTGCTTACCGTTTCCTCCCCCTGGCGCACCACCGGGAACAGGAGTCCCACAATGCACCCGGAAACAATGCCCAGAAGCATGAAAATCAAGAAACCGTTGTTTTTCATAAATTTTTTCATGGTTTATGTCCTCCTTAACCTTTCTACCCCGATTTTATATCACAGCTATTGCAAATAAAATGCGGTATATGCTATACTATGTGCAAAAAATGCTGTGTTTTCTTTTTGCTGTTGTATTACCCTATGACCCCTTAGCCCTCCACTTCGCCCCCACCGCATCATTGTGAACCAGCGCGCACGCTCCCCCGCCTGTCATTGCGAACCAGTCCGCAGACTCCCCCTTCTGTCATTGCGAACCAGCGCGCACGCTGGTGTGGCAATCTCGGACGAAGTACCACCCCTTTTCAGCGCGGGGGAGAAGATTCCCACGGCAGTGACATCGGTCACTGCCTCGGAATGACGATGGAAGTGTCATTGCAAACCAGCGCGCACGCTCCCCTCCTGTCATTGCGAACCAGCGCGCAGACTCCCCCGCCTGTCATTGCGAACCAGCGCGCACGCTGGTGTGGCAATCTCGGACGAAGTACCACCCCTTTTCAGCGCGAGGGAGAAGATTCCCACGGCACTACGCCCGCAGGCGTGTACAGAGCGCAACCGCCGCAGGCGACTCTTAGCGCGGAGTAGTGACATCGGTCACTGCCTCGGAATGACGATGGAAGTGTCATTACGAACCAGTCCGCTTTCCTGGTGTAGCAATCTTAGCCCAGTCAACCGGTGCAGTCCAATCAAATCCACCCGTTTGGAGGTTTTTCCATGTCCGATTATCAAAAGCAGGGCTTCCTTCTGGAGGACTTTCGCCTGTTTCACCTGGTTTCCCCTCAGGGCGTCACCACGGAGCTCCATTACCACGAATTCTGCAAAATTCTTTTTTTGATTCGCGGCAGCGGCGAATACCTGATTGACGGCAAGCTCTACGCCATCCGGCCCGGAGATATTCTGTTGATAAACGCCAGCAGCGTCCACCGGGCCCAGCTCAGCCGGGAAGAACCTTACGAGCGTATCATTCTTTATATCTTACCGGAGTATCTTCAAAAGCTATCCACAGAAAGCTGCCCTCTTTTGGTGCTTTTTGGCGGCCCTCAGGTGCTGCGGCCCAGGGAGGATCGGTTTTACCACCTTGCCTGCAAACTGGAACAGGATCTTTCCCAGCCGGGGTTCGGGCAGGCCCTTCTGTGTCAGGCCGACCTTATGCGGCTATTGATTCACTTGACCCGGAAAATGCAGTCCGTTCCCTCCGGGCCCCAGCCTGTGCTCCCCCGGGATGCCAGGGTTGCCCAGATTCTCGCATTCCTGGACGTCCATTTCACCGAGGACTTGTCCATTGAGGACATTGCTCAGTCTTTCTTCCTGAGCAAATACCACATGATGCGGCTATTTAAGACGGAAACCGGTATTTCCATCCACCAATACATCACCCAAAAGCGTCTTCTTCTGGCAAGAAGCTATATGTCCTCCGGAATGCGGGCCACGGAAAGCTGCTACCGCAGCGGCTTTGGCAGCTATTCCTCCTTTACCAGAGCCTCCGCAAAGCTCCTCGGCACCAGCCCCACCGGCAGAGGGGTAGAGGGATTGGAAGAGTAGCTTTCTTTTTTAACTCATTCTGCCTTTCATACCCGGCACATTTCCTGCCATTGCGAACCAGTGACCGATGTCACTGGTGTGGCAATCTTAGCCCTCCCGGCTCGCAATGACGAAGGGCGCGCAGCGCCTTGGCCTCCCTACAGGGGGAGCCAAAGCAAAGCGAGACTGGGGAGTCTCTGCGTGTCCAAATTACACAACGGTTTCGTTGAATGATGCGGCCTGACTTTCTATGATTTTCCGTTCAACGGGACAGAGTTGTTTGCGGAAACGCGAAGACAACTCATCCGTCACACGCTTCGCGTGCGCCACCTTCCCTACTAGGGAAGGCAAGGCGGCTGCGC